>QNES01000057.1 GCA_003645255.1 Gammaproteobacteria bacterium | reverse complement strand
GAATCTCATATCAGTCAGGGAGCGTTTTCTTCTTCAGCGCGAAGATGGCAAGGGAATGGAAATTGATATTGTGGCGGAATCAGATTGTGAACGGGTAGTTTTAGTTGACGTTAGAAAGAGGAAAGTTAAAACCACTCTCAAAGATGTGGAAGATTTTTGGGAGAAGGTGGAAACTTATCAATTGCTTTTTCCTGACAGAAAGATTTTACCTGCTTATTTATCGGTGGGAGATTTTACGGGAGATGCAAAGCCATTTTGTAAAGCGCGAGGGATTAGCATGGCGATTGAATTGTTACGTTATTAAAAAGCCTTCAAGAAAGAAATCCGATTTTTGGAAAAATCGGATTTCTAACCTAAGAATATCCTATTCTTTGCTTTCCACAGCAAATTCAAGAGGCGATTCCCCATTAAAGACAATACTCTGCTCCGTTTCTAAACGGTAGCCACTAGATACAATAAAATCACCAGGTAATCCACTTAAATCGCCCTCAAAAATGGAAAGGGTCATTCTTTCAGCAGGGCTTCGTATGGCATTGCGGCTTCAAGGCGAGCGATTTCGCCATTCCACACTTTCCAGTTTTCTCCAACGCGCATATAACGCGTTGTTTTGGTAGCCGTTTTGTGGTAAGCCACGATGAGAATTTCTGCCGATTGCCCGACATGTTTGGTTTCAACAAATAGCGGTTCTTCAATCTGAAGTTCTTTAACCTGAACAGTGGTGAGTTTGGCACCGTTAGCATGTCGTTGAGTTTCGGTGCGAATACGGCTCAAGAAGCCTGTTTGGCTACTTGTCATTTTCCCATCTTTATCTATACCCATGCCTGGCAAGAAAAATTCGACACCAGCACCCCAAGTGACATTTTTGGCTATTTTGACCTTTGGACCAATGATCACGTTGTCAAGGTGACTGCCAGATATAACGGTCAAATCTTCCAATAATGCAGGATAAAGCGGATATCCAAGAAGTGTATTTCTCAGTATACCGCCTGTTATGGAGGTGTTCGGTGCTAAAAGGACATCTTGAATGGAGCCGCGCACTTTGCTATTATTAAATATCGCGCCGCCCAACATGCCTTGAATTTCACCTGCCTCATTAAGACCGCTGACGGATTCACCGCGAAATTCAAAGCTTTCAAAGTAGCCTGAAACGAAGATAGTACCTGTTGCAATACCACCGGAAACGCTGCCTTCTGGTCCGATAGTGATATTAGAAACCCAACCCTGACTGATGACTTCTGTTTCTATCGTCGCATTGACAATTTGCCCACCTTCTTCGATTTCATCTAAGAACGTGATGAAGAACCTAGCTGTGTGATTATAGACGCACAAAGCGTTAAAAATACTGATACTGCTGAAGAAAAAGGTTATGATGCCGGCAAAAAAGTATCCGGAATCAAACGACATTTGGCTGTAGATACTTTAGGTTTGCCCCACGCTATCTACGTTTCGACTGCCAACGTCACCGATAGAACCGGTGCTTTAGAAGCCTTTTCAACGAAAGCGGCTTCTTTAACGATGCTCAGTAATGTCATTGCTGATAGCGGCTACACAGGGGAAGATTTGGCTGACAAAGTGAAAGAATTACTCAATTCTTCTGTAACGATTGTAAAACGTTCCGAACAACATAAATTTGTGGTGTTACCGAAACGATGGAGCGTGGAAAGAGCCTTTGCTTGGCTCGAAAAATGTCGCCGACTGTGGAAAAAATAATTCGGTTTTGTTTATCTTCAGCAAACAAATCAAAGCACGAATCGACATGGCCAATTGGAGGGTCAAACGATTTTTCCATTTCAACCTTATCGATATTCAGTTCAATTCCAAGAAAATCTTTGACAAAGGCTTTGAAAATATCTGGATCGGAAAATGCTTTTTTAAAAATAACGCCGTAGCGTAGGGAAGCGACTTGTTTCATAATAGTATAGATAGGGTGGGTAGCAAAACCCACCAAAGTTAGTATGTAGGTGGGTAGCAAAACCCCCAATTCAATTAAATTAAGCCAGGGCGAACACGCAGGTTAGCACCGAAAGCCCATGAACATGTGGGGTTTTGTAGGGGCAGACCTGGTGTCAGCCCCCTATTTCCAAATGACTAAAGTTTAGATTCCTAAAATCCAATCTGTTTTTGAATATACCTATATTATAGTATATAAATCATTATTAGGAATTTGTCAAGTCAAATATTTATTATAAACCTTTTTAAAAATGGGTTTCTTCAGCCATAATACTCTGATTTTATTGACAATTTGGTTAATTAGACATTAATCATAAATAATTTTATTCACCTTTTGGAAGTTTTTTTACCTGTATATGCCCTGATTTGATTAACGATTTTAAATTAGGAATTAATAATTACTAATTGTTCAAACTTGATAATGGTTTATTAACGTAATCATGTTTGACGGGATTATAATGGATATAGTTGATATGGTGTTCAAAATCCAATTCATCACGTAGTAAATGTTCCCAATAGCGATGTTGCCATTTAGGGGTCACTTTATATTTGTTATCACAATGTTTTGTAAACCCCGTTTTTATCAATCGCCACCGAGTTGAAAAATCGGCGTCGTTTGGAGGTAAAGTCCATATACCATGTAAATGTTCTGGCAATACCACAATGGCATCAATAGCAAAATGTCGTTTTTTCATGACATGACGAAAAGCTTGGTATAATAATTCAACATTTGTATCATCAATAAATAACTTTCGTCTTTGTTCTGTTACGAGAGTAAAAAATAACGACTCCCCTGAATATATGTTCGGCGATATTGCATTGGGTTTAATGTTATTAATATGAGTTAGAGAAATGTCGGGTTACGTTTTTTTGCTGCGCAAAAAAATCTAACCTGACCTACATGACTGATAAATTCTTTGTCAATAAATGTATAATTTCCTATCTTAATACCAGGAAAATAATGTTCAAAAAATTTCCGTATTTTTCTGAATATCTATATGTATAATGAGTTACAATGATGAAATTTCATCAAACAACCAATTAATAATGTCAAGAACATTTTGTAAATTAGCCATTGCGGATGTAGATATTAAATCTATCACAAAAACATTGTTTTGTAATTTTCCAAATTGCCAAAATTCGCCGGTTGATACGATTCCATAACAAATGGTGGCTCCAAGTAAAGAGGCTGCTACCATTTCAGCTAAAGCTTGTGTCCATCCTTCTTCAAAATTATCTTGTTTGGCTTCTATAACACAAAGAGATGGTCTTGCCATGGTTCCATATTTTGTTCTTGCTGCAATTAGATAATCAGGTTTGCCAACTAATCCTTTTTCTTTATCTACATCATAAGAGACATGAGACCAAACTTTGAGGGAATAATTTTTTGCAACCGTTTTTAAAATAGGTCGAATAATAGCTTCGCAAATTGCGTATTCACTTACATAATTAGTATCATCATGTAACTCTTCTTCTATCATGGATAGTAATATATCTGAAACTTCAAGTGGTTTTTTATTGACAAATGATGTTCTATTAACGACTTCAATCTCAAATATTTTTGCGACTTCTCCAACTGATTTAAACATACCATAAGACATTTACTTTATCCTTTGTAGCAATGGTTAATGGTTAATGGTTAATGAATTTTAACATAAATATCAATCACTTACTTTGTTTAAACATTATTTATTTAATCAAAAAACACTATAATTATCTGAATCAGAAATATACACTAACGAGTAAAGCAAGATCATTCAGCTCATCAGTAACTAAAGTTTAGATTCCTAAAATCCATTTTTGAATATACTCGCATTATAAGCTATTATTAAAAATTTATCAAGTCAAATATTTGTTAGAAACACTTTGGGAAAACTCGGTTTTAACCGACTTTAACTTTTAGCCTTAGAATTTATTCTAAGGTGTTTTGCAAGAGCCTCTTCAAAAATTTTTATTGGCGAAGGTATTGTTACTTATAAATCCTTTCTTATATACAATCCTTGTAGTGATTGTTTTTTGATAGCATGATCGTTTCAACCCATTCCCAATTTCCAATACTATGTCAAAACAAAATCCTAATGAACATACCCCTGCAATGCAGCAATATCTCCACATTAAGGCAGAATATCCTGATATGCTGTTATTTTTTCGCATGGGAGATTTTTATGAATTATTCTTTGAAGATGCAGAACGGGCAGCGCGTCTATTAGATATTACCCTGACTTCTCGTAGTCGGAGTGGGGGAAGGAGCATTCCGATGGCAGGGGTGCCATTTCATGCCATCGAAAATTATTTGGCGAAATTGGTACGGCAAAGTGAATCTGCTGTGATTTGTGAACAAGTAGGCGATCCGGCAACCAGTAAGGGCTTAGTTGATCGTCAAGTCACTCGGATTATTACCCCAGGCACGTTGACGGATGAAGCCCTATTAGATGAACGGCAAGAAAGCCTATTAGCAGCACTCCATGCCGTTGAAGATGTCATTGGAATAGCGACGCTTGATTTAGCCAGTGGGCGTTTTGCCCTCATTGAAGTGCAAGGGCAAGCTTTACTGCATAGCGAATTAGAACGATTACGCCCGGCAGAATTATTAATCAGTGAAGACTGTCGCCTGAATTTATCCAAAATCCCTTTTCATAAACAACCGCCCTGGTATTTTGAATTAGATACGGCGCGGCGTTTATTAACTCAACAATTTGGTACCCGTGATTTATCTGGATTTGGTTGTGATCATTTGACGGTTGCGTTGGGAGCTGCTGGCTGTTTATTACAATATGCGCGTGAAACGCAGCGTACCCAATTGCCTCACATTCAAAGCCTATATTGGGAACGGCGCGAAGACAGTATTTTTTTAGATGCTGCCAGTCGGCGCAATTTGGAACTGGATAGCCGTTTGATTGGGCGGCGTGAGCATACCTTAATTAATATCATGGATGAATGTGCGACACCGATGGGAGGGCGGCTTTTGCGCCGCTGGTTGCACCGCCCCTTACGTGATATTAAGTTATTACAAATGCGTCATCATAGTATCGGTATTTTGCTCATGCAGCAAAGTATTGAAGCGTTATATCAACAACTCCGTGGCATTGGTGATATTGAACGCATTTTAGCCAGGGTCGCTTTGAAATCTGCGCGTCCGCGTGATTTAAGTCAATTACGCACCGCTTTAGGCGGATTACCAGATTTACAACAGCAATTAAATCAATTGCATAGCCCCCATTTAAAAATGCTATCCCAAAAAATTGGCATCTTTCCCAAGCATTATGCTTTATTAAAAGGGGCTATTGTCGAAAAACCGTCTTTGCTATTGCGTAATGGCGATGTGATTGCGCCTCATTATGACAAAGAGTTAGATGAATTACGCAGTTTAAGTGACAACGCAGGGCAATATTTATTAAATTTAGAAAGCAGCGAACGCGAGCGAACTGGCATTGCCAATTTAAAAGTCGGCTTTAACAAGGTGCATGGCTATTATATTGAAATCAGTCGCGCCCATGCCGACAAAGCACCTACCAACTATATCCGTCGTCAAACGCTCAAAGCGGTGGAACGTTATATCACTGACGAATTGAAAGGCTTTGAAGATAAGGTATTAAGTGCCAAAGAGCGGGCATTAAATCGGGAAAAATATTTGTACGACGTATTGCTAGACAAATTACTCGAATCCTTATCAGAATTACAAGCTTGTAGTGTCGCGCTAGCCGAATTAGACGTACTCAATAATTTTGCTGAACGAGCAGACACTTTAAAATTATATCCGCCTAAATTTACGGATAAGGAATACATTGAAATAACAGAAGGGCGGCACCCCGTTGTGGAAGCGGTGCAAGATGAGCCGTTTATGCCCAATGATTTACACTTAGATACACAACGACGTATGTTATTGATTACAGGCGGAAATATGTCTGGAAAATCTGTCTATATGCGTCAAACGGCTTTAATTGTGCTACTCGCCCATATCGGCAGCTTTGTTCCCGCTCAACAAGCCATTCTGGGTCCCATTGACGCGATTTTTACGCGTATCGGTGCCAGTGATGATTTAGCCGGCGGGCGTTCAACCTTTATGGTAGAAATGACGGAAACCGCCAACATTTTGCACAATGCCACTCAAAACAGCCTAGTTCTAATGGATGAAATTGGGCGAGGCACGAGTACCTTTGATGGTTTATCACTGGCATGGGCATGTGCAGAGAATTTAGCACAAACAATAGGAGCTTATACACTGTTTGCCACCCATTATTTTGAATTAACGCGCTTACCGGAAATGTGTCACAATATTGCGAATATTCATTTAGATGCTGTAGAACAAGGTGATAAACTGATTTTTATGCACTCCGTAAAAGAGGGACCGGCGAATAAAAGTTATGGTTTACAAGTTGCCCTATTAGCCGGTGTCCCTAAACACGTTGTCAATCAAGCCAAAACGCACCTAAAACAATTGGAAGCCCAGCAATTACAAATGACTACCTCACAAACAGAATTAGCCCTGTTACCCCCTCCAATCCCAACAGTGACAAGCACTCATCCTCTTATTGAGAAAGTCAAAGAATTATCGCCAGAAGATTTGACAGCCAGACAGGCATTAGAAGTGATTTATCAACTGAAAGATTTACTGGATTCATAATGGCAGTGGAGCAAACACATCAATGCCATTAAGTATCGGGCAGACACACAGGTCTGCCCCTACAAGAACCCACGTATTATGTGATTTTCGGTGCTAACCTGCGTGTTCGCCCGCAGCGATACTTAATGGCATTGAGCCATCTGTTCTATAACGAATCGTTAAGCCCATTAAAAAATTCCGCAGAAATTGATCGCCGCATTCTTGATATTT
Organism: Gammaproteobacteria bacterium; assembly: GCA_003645255.1. Lineage (GTDB taxonomy): Bacteria > Pseudomonadota > Gammaproteobacteria > Beggiatoales > Beggiatoaceae > QNES01. The sequence goes on along the minus strand of QNES01000057.1, from coordinate 15,262 downwards.
TTTATGCCCTTCCTTTCTAAATAAGGCCGTTAGTTCTGATTTTGACACTTCCATATTAGCCAACTTGAAAATGCCGAGCATATCAGCCTCTTGAAATTTAAGGGCAACACGAAGTTTTTTCAGGATGCTATTGTTGCTTAGCTGTAAAATGGATTTTTTCGGCGGACCTTCTTGTCTGCCTCTTTTATAAAGAATTAAACCATCTAAAAAAGATTCGAGGACCTTATTACTACACTCAACATAACCAGCTTCATCTTCCTTTTTCAGAAGCTCTGTTAAAGTAGCCCGTTCAATTTCATGTTCAGATAATTTAAAGATTTCAAGCATAGTTGAATCCTTGAAATTGAGAGCGTACCGTAATCTTCGTAATATATCATTATGAGTCATGATTACATCCATCCTGATAAAAAAATATAAAAGGTGGGCAAACAAAAAGACGTTTGCCTACCTACTGAAAAAGTTTCGTTTTTAGCCCTTCAAAGTATAACATTAGAACCTCCACTGGAGCGATTTTTTTTGTTTCGGTTTAGGGTAAATTTTTAGGTTCATATTTCATTCCAGGTGCATCGTCAGACCGAACGACAAACCCTAATTTGATATAAAAATCTTTTACCCCTTTTGCTGTAAATAGATGAATACTGCGAATATTCAAAGATTTACAATAAGAAACAAGCCTTGTGACTATATTCCTTCCTATACCTTGTTTTTTATAGTTAGGTTTCACCATGACATCATATTACGAGATAGTCAAATCACAACCAGTGTAAAAAGTGGTGCAGGAAATGAGCGAAGTTAAATTTCTCTGAATTTTAAGTATACAAAAATTATGGGTTTTATTTAGGCAAAAAGTGTTCCGAACACTATTGAAAATAAAAATATTTTTTTAGTTAAATATTTATAGGAAGTTGGCAAATTGTTAAATTATGTTTATAATATATAAACAAGGTTTAATAGAAAAAGAGCAACCATAAGGGATTGCCCTTCTAATATATTTTAAATTAAGAATTAAATAAAGTTATATTCCAATGTTTTCCACTCACTTTGCGATTGATTTTTCTGATGTCCATCAAGGGCAGGTGATGTGGTGCCCGTTTACTTCCCGCCTTGATACCCCCCGGCATCGACTGCCCTTTTTAGGGCAGTAATATACTTCATCACATACCCTTGCGAGGGATTGTTAATGACAAATTAGTCGTTAATCATTCCTGCTTTCTAATTCCCAATTCCCAATTTCCAATTCCCAAAGGAATTTTAATAATGACAAATGATAAACTCATAGTTTTTGATACCACTTTACGCGATGGTGAGCAAAGCCCTGGTGCTTCTATGACGAAAGATGAAAAAGTTCGTATCGCTAAAGCGTTGGAAAAATTGCGTGTTGATGTGATTGAAGCCGGTTTTCCAATTGCAAGCAATGGTGACTTTGAAGCGGTGCAAGCGGTGGCAAAAATAATTAAAGATAGCACTGTATGTGGTTTAGCGCGTGCTTTAGATAAAGATATTGATCGGGCAGGTGAAGCTATAACCGGGGCAAATTCTGGACGGATCCATACTTTTATAGCGACATCGCCTATCCACATGGAAATGAAATTACATAAATCACAGGCTCAGGTGTTAGAGCAAGCTGTTAGAGCCGTGAAACGGGCACGTCAATATACGGATAATGTTGAATTTTCGCCTGAAGATGCAGGGCGCTCAGAAACCGATTTTTTATGCCGCATTATTGAGGCGGTGATTGCTGCCGGGGCGGGGACTATTAATATTCCCGATACCGTGGGTTATACTTTGCCGGATCGTTTTGGCAAATTAATCGCTGAATTGCGTGAACGAATTCCTAATTCGGATAAAGCGATTTTTTCCGTCCATTGCCATAATGATTTAGGTTTAGCGGTGGCAAATTCTTTAGCAGCGGTGATGAACGGTGCGAGGCAAGTGGAATGTACGATTAATGGCTTAGGTGAAAGGGCAGGTAATGCTGCCTTAGAAGAGGTGGTTATGGCAGTGCGTACTCGAAATGATATTTTTTCATGTCATACCGATTTAGATACCACCCAAATTATGAATTGTTCACGTTTGGTGTCCAATATTACCGGTTTTCCGGTACAACCTAACAAAGCCATTGTCGGTGCCAATGCTTTTGCCCATGAAGCCGGTATCCATCAAGATGGGGTGCTTAAGCATCGCGAAACCTACGAGATTATGAAAGCTGAAGATGTAGGTTGGTATGCTAACCGTATGGTATTGGGCAAACATTCGGGGCGTAATGCTTTCCGCGAGCGTTTAAAAGCCTTGAGTATTGAGCTTGAATCCGAAGAAACACTCAATGCCGCTTTTGCCCGTTTTAAAGAAATCGCGGATAAAAAGCATGAAATCTATGATGATGATTTACAAGCTCTCGTGAGCGATACTTTAAGCACGGAACATGAACGGGTTAAATTAGTCGCGCTTAAAGTGTGTTCGGAAACGGGGGAAACACCTCATGCCAATGTTACTTTAAATATAGATGGCATGGAAAATACCGCGGCTGCCAAAGGCAGTGGTCCGGTAGATGCCACATTTAGGGCGATTGAATGCTTAGTCGATAGTGAAACTAATTTATTAGTCTATTCTGTCAATAATGTGACTAATGGCACTGATGCCCAGGGTGAAGTGGGGGTGCGTTTGGAAAAAAATGGGCAAATTGTTAATGGGCAAGGGGCAGATACCGATATTGTCATTGCCTCAGCCAAAGCCTATCTCAACGCGCTCAATAAAATCAAGACTCCCATAGAGCGCAAGCATCCACAAGCAGCGCGACAGGTATAATAATTAATGGTTAATGGTTTAACGGTCAAGGTAAATGTCGGGTTACGTTTTGCGCAAAAAAATCTAACCCGACCTACCTGGCTTGAACATCAAGAAATCTGTTTTTTTCATTTTTTTCATTAATCCGTTGTACTTCTAGCCTATAAAGGAAAAACTGATGCAATTTATATCTTTACTCACTCGCTGGGCAATTATTTTACCCAGTTTTCTATTAATGTTTGGACAGTTTGCATACGCACAAAATAGCCCTGCATGGCTAGTGAGGGGAAATACAGCCTTTGCGCTTGATCTCTATAAACAACTGAAGGAAGACAAAAGCGATAATCTGTTTTTTTCTCCATACAGTCTCTCAACAGCCCTGGCTATGACTTATGCTGGAGCAAAAGGTGAAACGGCAAAACAAATGTCTCGGGTTTTACATTTTTCCCAGGCGCAAGCTGAATTACACCCGGCTTTTCACCTTCTGCAAAGCCAAATCAATGCCGCCCAGAATCAGAAAAACATTGAATTAAACATTGCCAATGCACTCTGGGGACAGAAAAATTATCCTTTTCTGGATACTTTTAAGAACGATATTCAGAAATATTATGGGGCGAAACTGGAAAGCGTTGATTTCAAAACAGCCTATCAAAATCTCCATGAAGACATCAACACCTGGGTGGAAAATCAAACCCAACATAAAATTAAGAACCTGATCAAACCAGGTGTCCTTAATAATTTAACCCGTTTGGTACTCGTCAATGCCATTTATTTCAAAGGCAACTGGGCAAGTCCATTTGATGGGGACAACACCGAAAACGCGCCATTTTGGGTAAATCCCAATAACAGTATCACAGTCCCCATGATGAATCAGAAGAACTATTTTGGCTATATGGAAAATGATAGCCTTCAAGTGCTTGAACTGCCTTATGCATTCAGTCGTCAAGACACAGGGCGTTTTGGAGATTTTAGCGATAATGATCTCTCTATGATTATTCTACTCCCGAAAGCGCGTGACGGAATTGCCCAACTGGAGGGTTTACTCAGTGTGGGAAAACTTGAAAAATGGTTAGAGCATTTGCGTTGGCAGAAAGTCAAAGTGTTTTTGCCGAGATTCAAAATAAACACAGGGTTTGAATTATCCAAAACCCTAGATTCGATGGGAATGCCTGATGCTTTCAACGAATCTCAAGCAGATTTTTCAGGTATGGGCGGTGCAAAAAAACTCGCTATAACGAAAGTCATTCACCAAGCGTTTGTGGATGTGAATGAAAAAGGAACGGAAGCGGCAGCGGCAACGGCGGTGATTATGGGTACCAGAGGTATGGCTCCCCCCCCACCGACATTCCGCGCCGATCATCCCTTTATTTTCTTAATTCGTCATAATTCATCCGGTAGTATCTTGTTTATGGGACGAGTTATCAATCCGACTCAATAACCAAACGAAAACCGACATTAGTATAACGCCCGGTGGGTGGATTTTGCCATCGGGCGGTAACACGCCCATTTGCTGGATTTTTAAGCCAAGACCCCCCCCGTTCTACTACATGAAGCTTGTTGGATAACCACAAGGGATTGCCCCTACTAACAGGATAATTGACACAATGTTGTTCTTTGCCACTATATTTTTCTGCATATTCTGAACAAGTCCACTCCCGAACATTACCACCCATATCATGTAAACCAAAAGCATTGGCTCCAAAAGAACCCACTGGAGCCGTTTTTTGATTATCCCATTGGCTGCTACCACAGCCATTACAAGGAGCAGGATGACTCTCCATTTCACTACCCCACGGTGTCACTGTACCCGCCCGCGCGGCATACTCCCATTCCGCCTCCGTTGGCAAGCGATAAGATTGTCCCGTTTGTTGACTCAACCAAGCCGCATAAGCTATGGCATCGATCATTGATACATTAATCACCGGTCGACTATCCCGTCCCCAACCCTCATCATCTGGCTTTTTTTTGCCTGTCAAATCCGCAAAATGCTCATATTCTGCAAACGTTACCTCATAACGCCCCATCGCAAAACGCTCAACAGACACCCAATGCACTGGCTGTTCATTATCATTCCCTTGATTCTGAATATCCCCCATACGAAACCGTCCAGCAGGCAGCCAGATCATTTCAGGTCCATAGTAACCATCTGGTAAGCGATCACGAATGATATTACCAGATGGTATTTTGTGCTCAACTTTTTTTCTAATTTTTTTAGCAATATAAAGTTGCCCTTGAGTTTTTTTAAGGATTGCTTGTAAATTCCTTTTTTCTAATTGCAATTGTGCTAATTGCTGCCGTTCAGCTTTTCTCACCATTTGAATAGCTTCAAGTTGAAGCTGAGTTTCCTCAAGCATTTGTTGTAAAACAACTTGTTGGGTTATGGTTTGCTGGTGTACTTTTTGTGATTGTGCCGATTGCTGTTGCACCCTTTCTAATTCTAAAGCTTGTTGCTGTTGTAACTTAGCTAAATGTCGCTTCGTATAAAATATATAGCTCCCATTTAACCCAACGGCTAAGATAATAGCGGCTAAAACCCACCCTTTGAAGGACCGCTTAAGCAATTGGGGGAATTCACTTTGCCATTTTGGAAACAACATTTTTATTCCTCCTTCATGGTTTTTAAGGATTTTTGCAGACGATTCTGTCAAATTTAAAAAATTTGAAGCGTTAGGATACAGAACCTTAAGCCACTCTTGGATATTCTGGGGACGGTTCTTTATTGCGATTTTCAATGAAAAATCAATACCTTGCAATAAATCCTTGGAATAATGTTTTTGACCTATTTGTATCACGGAAACTAATGGATCTTTTTGTTCTTGCTTGATAGCATGAACTCGTGCCGGGGATTTGACCGGGATTTGACCACTCACAATACGATATAATATCGCGCCTAGCGCGTAAATATCTGTCCAAGTTCCCTGGTTACTTTTAAATTGATATTGTTCAACCGGCGCATAACCAGAATTAACCGTCGTTGCGACACGACGACGACGGTGTGCCAAGGCATAACGTGCCATACCAAAATTCACTAAAATCGGGGTAAGATCTTCATCACGTAAATAAATGTTATCGGGATTAATATTTTGGTGCAAGAGAGCCGCTTCATGGGAAGTTTGTAAACCAGATAATAACGGCAGCAAAAAGTGCATTATTTTCGCTTCCGTTAACTGTTTAGCACTTTTTAAAAAACGTGACAAACTTTGCCCCGGTTCATATTCCATAACCAGATAGGCGGTGTTAAGCATTTTAAAATAAGACAAGACTCGCACAATATTAGGATGTTGAACTGCCGCAAGTATTTGCCCTTCTTTGAAAAATTGCTCTAAACCCCAGGCAAAATGAACTTCATCGGATTGAGATTTTGGCAGAACATGATAGTTTTGTTTTCGGATAGCCAAATCATTGGGAAAATATTCCTTGAGTACAACAATTAAATTGAGTTTATTGTTATGAGCTAAATAAGTGAGCCCAAAACTATCTTGTTCGAGAATGGATTGGATACAATATGCTTGTAGTTGATAACCTATTGGCAAAGCGTTATTACTTTCAATAATCGTTTTCATAACTTTTGTCTGATAAGGAATGTGCCTGAAATAAAATTCAGAAATCAGATTTTTGAAAAAATCGGATTTCTATACTAAATTTAATCCGTTTGATTCGGAAAGAAGTTGTACTAAAGCTGAATAGTTACAAAAAACTAATCATTTGCCGGATAATTTCCGACCTGAAAATCAGGGAACCGATGCGCTTGTATCGCCTTATCAACAACCACGACTTGAAACATATCATTCCAAACGCTAGAAAATTCGTAATTTTCTGGAAATAAGGGCTGCTCTCGTGATTGGCTGATGACGATTCCTTCATACAATTCATCACCGTTTGGTAAATCTCTTACTTTTGTCATCGCCCACTCTAACGGGCTGGTTTGAGATTTCAATTTGACATAATCAATTTGTGCCAAACCCCGTCGCACAATGGCTAACACTTTGAGTTCTGTGTCACCTCTATCCATCAACATCGGTGCAAAACCCGCCATAATGACTTGGGGACCACCTCGACGGGGTCCGTGTTTGGTGTAATCTTCTAAAAAAGGGCGTACATATTCTTTTTCCACTAATGGCCAATCACCATAGTTCCAGTTGGGATAAGCCTGTTTTTTCTCAAAGCGATCTTTAGCGCGGATATGGAATTGATGTGGTAGTTCACCAAATAGGCTCAATGTGGGTATACCCATGACTTCCGTGGCAACGGTTCCTTTTGGAAAAGCATTGCGTTCTATTTCAAATTCCGCCTCATAAACTAATCCTTGAATTTCACGCCCGCCTGAAACAATCAATGGAATACCACCGACGAGATCCATTTTCTGCATTAATCCTCCCATGTTTTCTTCTATCGACACGCTTTCTATTGACGCAAGTCCTTCTTCTACAACGGCAAGCACACTAAATTTGGTGTCGTTGGTATCCAACAGAATGGGATCAAAACCCGCCATTAAGACTTGGGGGTGAAGTCGCGCCATCAGCACTTTTTTTTCCTGAATATGCGTCACCGAAATAGCATCAACCCCTTTTGAATGGAGGGCATAAATCAACTTTTGATCAGGTAAAATGGCAGCGGTGATAGACTCGGCGTGATTAGCAATACCAGTACAAACCCCACTTTCAAATATATTCGTTCTGGGATCCAAAGTGAGCAGGGCAGCGGCATCCCGATCTAAAATCCAAATCCTACCTTCTAACCAAAGTATATCCATTTGCGAATTGAAAACCACATCGGGATTGATGGGTTCTATTTTTTCTGATGTCAAATCATCTGTGTTGATAAGGCTGAGAAATTTTTCCCCAGCATTTGCCACATACAATTTTGGCAGACTTGGGTGTAAGACTAGCGCGATGGGGAATTTACCGACACCAACAGGGCTGCTATGTGTCATCGTTTCTAAATCAAATACGGCGACTTTGTTGCTCGTTTCACAAGCCACGAATAGCTGTGAATTTCGTAGGGCAATAGCCGACGGTGAATCACAATACGCCGTACTCAATGCAGCGATTTCACTTCCATCCGTGCTTGATAATAGGCGCACTCCTTTAATAGTTCTATCTGTCACTAGGAGTCTGGGCTTATTGGGATCGAAGTATAGGGTCCCAAAATCACCATTTATCTGCCAAGTTTCTTTGATGGACCATTGCGTAGGATCCAGGTCAGAAATGTCTGCAACCACTATATTGCCACTGATAGCTCCACTGACATAGAGCGTTGCGCCGTTTGGCGATAGGGCAAGTCCCTTGGGTTCTAAACCTTGCAAAGGTAAGGTAGTGAATACTTGCTGTTCGGCAGTTTCGATAATTTTTATGTCACTCGCCATTTCATCCAATACTAATAACCACCGATTATCCGGCGTAACCACCATATCGCCTGGATAATCGAATAAATAACCACCTTCGCTCACCCCTTTTACTGCACAAGGCTCTGCTTGTGCGTATTGCCCAATGAATAGGGCATACAATAACCATATAAATATTATGTTATTTTTGAAAAACATTGTTATATTTCCTATCAGTTTTTTCAGATAGGGTGGGTAGCCACCACCATTTTTTAAACGAGTTTTAAGTAGGGTGGGCAATGTCTTTTTATTGCCCACCTTCCTCATTAGCCGGATAGGCAGGGCAACGTGTTTTTATTGCCCACTATAACCATTTGGTGATTATTTCGGTGGGCAAATAAACACTTGCCCACCCTACATGGCTCGGTTTTTGAGTAGCGCCATCGTTTACAGTTCTTCTGGATAAAATTTCTCAAAAATCTTTTGGAGCGGTAAACGAATGTCTGTATTCTCATCAATCACTTCGGTGTCATGCTGTATATCAAAAGTTTTGTGAGAATCTTGCGAAAAAACCTTGACGACTTCTAATGAAGGGATCACTAACCAACATGATTTGATACCCAATGCCAAAAATGCATCAAATTTCCTAAGCAGTTCATTGATGGATTGGCTTGGTGAAAGCACTTCAATTGCTAAGTCGGGCATTTTAGGCACTTTCAAAATATCAGTATCCAGTCTTGATTTTCTCTGCGATGGCTGTTTGGATGAGTGCTTAATGTAAGCACATACATCGGGTTTAAGCTCATCTTTTGCCTTGAGTCCAAATTGGCTTAAATCAATTTGCTGGGTATCCAAACTTAATTCGACTAGCACTGCTAATTTGTTATCATTGATTAGCATACCTGTTAAATTAGCCTGCGTGCTACTGTGATATAATGATCCCATATTTGAATCCTCAATGACTTCATCTTCTATATCGAACATTTCGCTCATGTCTCCTTTTTTAGGGTTCCCACGCGCCGGCGTGGGAACGATAAAAATCCGTTGCATTCCTAAATCCGTTGTACTCACCTACCCATTCTACGCTCGCTAAGATTTCTTACCAAATTTTGCCAAAAATTCCTCACGAGATAATCGTGGCAACAAGCGGGCTGATTCTTCCGGTGGTAATTGGACTAATGGCTCAATTACCAGCGATAGTACCTTGTCTATTTTGCCGAATCGGGTTCTGAGCCAGCTTTTCACAAAGACACGCTGTGTTTCAAAACGCCCTTCTTGCAAGGTTTCTTCTCGCCATTTTTCATAAGCGGGTGATAAGTTCATAAGTAACTCCTTATCGTTTGTTGTCAATCGTTTTTTGGTTTCGAGGTTAATGTGCCAAGTAGATAGTAACTCTAATACGTTACTGCGTAAAGCATCCCCTTTGGGAAATGCCATTATTTCATCAATGGCTTGTTGTTGGGTTTTTCCTTTTCCTAAAATCCTTAGCCAAAGTGTTTCAGGTGTTGTTGGTAATCGATCTGTTACCGCGATTGCACTTCTAAACCCTTGATTAAAAAAATAAACCCCCTCGCCCCATTGAGACAATTTAAGTTCGGCGTTAAAGAAATTCAATAAGTTATCCGAAGCAGAAGTCGTTATAATCCATAATCTAGGCAGTGCATTTTCAGGCAAAGATTTTTTTGGCTTACTCTTGCTTGCTTGACGGATTAATTCGCCATGTAGCGCAAACAGCTTGAGCATACATTGACGAATTTCTACTTTACTCGGTTGTTTTCTAAAGGGTTCTAATAGACAAACCTTGCTTGTCATTTTAGTGAGCAATCCAAGATGTTGGTGAACCGTTGTTGGTGTAAAATAAACATCCGCATAACGAGACACGCCATGGATTTCATAATTCAGATGGACTAATCCATCGGGTTCTAGTAAGTCGCCAAGGTATTGTTTGGAAAATTGATCATGCTTTTGTCGTATCATATCATATTGTATTTTATCAAGTGTTGTTATCAATTATCAATTAAGATTATACCTCATAAGATGGATACTACTTATGTATAGATTTTCAGATAATTAACTTCCAAAAACATGTTGTGTTAATACCTTCAGTAAGGTATCTAAATCTTCAAAATAGCCGGGTAGGGCAACGTGTTGCCCATTATAACCATTGGTGATTATTTCGGTGGGCAAATAAACACTTGCCCACCCTACCTGACTATTTTCCGCCTCTGACAGGCCACACGTAGTGCGTGCTGCTCCTGTAGTCGCCGCTCACGTAGCCATTGCCGAGGTACACGTTCCACGCGTGGTCCGCGTGGTCCGCGTAGGTACTAGACGACCAATAGCCGTTCGGTCGAACGCCCGAAAACACATTACTTTCTGTCCATTGACCTGTACCCGATGCATTAGAAAGTGCAGGATTATAGTAGCTCTTATCAATCATCACTTCCAACTCATTTTTAGTCGGTAAACGCCACATCCCAGATGTCGAACCATCACTCAGACCACATTATCCATTCGCCAAATTAGCCGCGCTTTGCATAGCCGTTTCCCAGTTCTGTCTTTCAAAACAATTCGCATTTTTCAGCCATATCAATCCACTCCGATTATCTGTCACGGTACCATTGCCATTATCGGTATAGCGATTTGATGATGAGGGTGTCGGTGTAGAAACTGTCGTTCCCGAAAAAGTCCCGGTTATTCCCAATATAGTGACTCCTGCCCTAATATTTTCGGGAGCTAAATTCTGAACACCTTTAACGACACCAGAACCATTATGATAACCTGCCGCTATTGGTTGATCACTGGTTGTCGGTGTGAGAGTGATTGCGCCTTGATTAGGCATAGTACCCGTTTGTGGTCCCCAATTATCGGTCAATCCCCAATATTGCTTACCCGCAGTCACTTCACCGGGCTGGACACCGTTACCATTATCTTTGACAGGTGCCTTTTCCATGACATCGTTTAAGGTGCAACCCCCAGGACCAGGACCACTTGTGACTTCAATCACTGAGCGTTTTGCTCCCGGTGCCCCCGTATCCATGCGATTGCATATCTCAGATAAGGGGTACATGGCACTTGCGGGATCACCTGGTGGTGCTGGTGAATCCAGAGAACCTGCGAGGGCGATAGGCGGTAATAGTATTAACGCCTTGATTATATTGGCATTTTTGTAAAACATAGTTTTTTGACTCCTGTAAACTCGTTCGAGAAATCCGATTTTTTCAAAAATCGGATTTCTACTTTTTATGACACTTTTTGAGGCAAATTAAAATCAATTTCCGCCAATTTCTTCGCAGAAATCACCTGAACTAACCAATCATCCAACTGTTCCAAATCAGTCGTTGCCTCAATCTGCTGTACAATGCCCTTTGGAACACGGTTGAATTTATGACGTAGTTGACGAATCAGGACACGTTGTTCGCCCTGTTGTTCGCCATCCTGGAAACCATCCTGGAAACCTTGTCGCAGACTTTGCGACAAAGCATCTTGAAATGTGGGTAATTTCCCAATCGCCTCAGGCATTTCCTGGAAAAACTGGTCAATGATTGGCCAGGTTTCTTCGCGTATAATGTGTTTCATGGGTTTCGCCTCCAATAGTTTTTGCCAAATCAATTCTGGATCAGTTGCTAATCCAATATCCACTATCAGTTGTAAATAATCCTTTAGCCCTTCTTTCAGACAGAGGGCAATAAACTGTTCTAATTTCTTCCCTCGTGCTAAGGGCAACAACGGATAGTTTTTTTCAACCAAATCCAATTCAGTGGGATGAATAATCCATTGACTTAATTTTTCATCACTTAAGTAAATACCGGCTTCCTTCTTAACAAAGCGATATTCTTTGCTTAGTTGGTTCAAAATCTTATCCGGTCGTGTGACGCAGACTATCGTCACCGTCATTTCATGAGCTAGTTGAGGGGTTTCGTCAGTACTTTCTTCTTCTGCCTCCATTAAATCATCGGATTCTTCAGCTAATTTGGTAGGTGATTTTTTGACACCCATTCCCCACGCCCGCATCATAATCCGATTAAAATCCGCGATAGTTAACGGATCATAAAAGCCCTTGAGTTCAATGGCATTGAGTTGCCGAAAGTGAGCAAAAACGGTATTTTTTAATCGCGCCTGTGTTGCCTCAGTGCGGCTGGTAACGACTAAATCAATTTTCCGCGCACGGGAAAAAATTTCTCGTTCCGTTTCCACCTTAAATCCCCAATTTTTAAACAGGCGATCATAAAAGGCTTTCGTCGTTTCGTCAAAAGGCTCGTGTTTTTTTAATGTCATGGGTTACATACCTCATTAAAGCCGTTAAAGAAATCCGATTTTTGGAAAAATCGGATTTCTACTTCTAAAAAAGGTTAAAAGACACAACTCACCGCAATTCAAAAGCCGCACAATCAAAATCTATCCAATTTTCCATCTGCAAAGGCTCCTGATTCATCGCCATCACCACCCCACAAGCACTATAAAACCCCAGGGCAAGCCCTTGCGGCAAATCGAAGTCTAAAATTCCAAAAGTCTTAGGTTGAGGCAAAGTAACCGCTTGCTGATAAGCTTGTACTACCCCAGGCAAACTCGGTATCATGGGATAAACCAATGTCACAAAATAGCCCTGCGGAAATATAATCACAGCATAAGTATCATAAGGACCTGGTTGCTCAACCGCCGCATTCAAATCCAACTTAAAACTGAAATAATCACCCACTTGATAAGCAGACTGATTCATTCGCGCCGTGATAATCACCTGGGAAAAATCACCCTGGGTTTGGACTTCACCAAACAAACCATTTGACCAGGTACCCTCTACCCCTTGTGCCTGGTACAATACCCGCCACTTACCTGCCTGACGAAATTTATCATACCACACCGCATAACGATCCCCGGTCAGGTTCATCTCCAATTCTTCCCGATTAAAATCAGTTGCTTCACCCTCGTAATCAATATTCTGTACGCCCGGGCTGATAATAATTGCTCGTACCCGCCTAATGCCCTCACCGCTCGGCGACGTTTTCACCCATAACATGCTTTCCGTTGCTTGCTCTGCCAATATCTTCGGTTCATGAACATCTACGATTTCCGGCACATCAGCACTACTATCCCGATCATCCCCCAAAATAATCTGACTCGCATAAAGCCCATCATCACCTAAAATATAAAGCCCATCCCCATTATCATCTAATTGAGGGCGTTGTTCACCGAACAATGCCTTATCAGAAATGATCATATCTTCAGTGCGATCAAAGGCGGTTTTTAAACTCTCCTTGCGCCGCAATTCCTCAATTAATTTATCAGAAAAGCTGACAGAACGAACATTCCAAGCCCTGTTATCAGCATCAGCACTGGTAAGCACCACCCGTTGCACCGTTGCCCTTAAATCTTCACTCAGACTTAACTCATCTAAGAAAGAATTGGCAAACCATTTAAATCCTGAAAAGTGTTGGGATTAAGATAAACAATATCATTATCACTATAACCCCGTTCTTTCAGGAGACGATACATCCGGCGTGTCATTTCTTCAGTATAAGAAAACAACGTGTTGTGCTTATCCGCCCAACCGGCAGCAATAATAATTGCCCTACCAACAGGGCTGCCAGAAACAGGAGGCGGTGGTATGACAACCTCTTCAACAGGTGGCGCAATAGATAATCCCTCTGCCCGTAATTGATAATGGGGCAAGCCATTAAAACGAATCCAGCCCCCATTTTCTGACCAGGCATACCCATCAAACTCACCTGTCGTCATATTAATAGAAACTTGGCTATGCGCCGGATTAAAATTAATCCAACTCCCATCCAAGCTCCGTGCATAACCAGACAAATTACCCAGCCCATCATTATTCACTCCCCAATCAGTGCTAGAACTATTGGCATAAGTATAAGCATTCCCCCCACTATAACTCCCCAATTTTACCCAACCAATATTTTCAGCCCAAGCAAAACCCTCCAAATGATCAGAATAAACTGTAACACCTCCATGCGTAGGGCGAAAATTGATCCAACCCACATTGCTACCCCAGACATATTTTTGATTCGCATCAATATTGCTGGCAATGAGGGTACTTGACAATACTAAACTAAACAGCAAGCTGGATAGGATAACTGGCATTATTTCGTCGTGCCAAAATGGTGAATATTGAGCGTGTCGATGTCACTAATACCACCATGGGCGCAGCCCCAGTTATCGTATTGTTAAATTACGCCCTCAAGTGCTAATGGCAGGTTTCGATCCGATGTTACTTGATATTGTTGACGATAGCTTGAAAATCATTGCGGTAGTGCGCGAAGGTGTTGCACCCATACAGCATGTCTATCTCAGCGAAAATACGGGTAGTTTTAACATGGGCATGAGATTAGACGGTCAATTGTTCAATGGTGATAAAATTTATTCTCTGACAATTGTTGGTGTCAGGGGGCAATTTTATAAGCAAGAATTGTCTAATCTTTTTGGAAGTTGTATTGGCGAGTTTAATATCACGGTGGTTGATCAAACACAACAAAGGCATTCATTCCCCCACTTTGAAAAAGGCGATAATCAGGATATAGACATATCAACACCGCTCACTTCAGCACAGCCTTACACAATCAAGGGCGTTCGTCGCCTCAAACCGCAACCGATAATTGTTGGTTTTGATCCCGTGATGATTGATTATGGTGACAGTGCTTTCAAAATCAAAGCGATTGTGCGCGCTGGTTTAGCTGGTATTAAATACGTCACATTAAAAACCTCATCAGGCGGTTTTCCATTAGCCATGGACAAAGAACAAGAACTTGCCAATGGTGATGTGATGTATAGTACGGTATTCACTTTCCAACGCGGAAAATTTCCTGTCGGGGCATTACGCGATTTATTTGGTACTAACTATGAAGGAGAATTTATCGTAGAAGTTATTGACAACGCTGGACAACGCCACGCATTCCCCACATTGGAAGGATGTGATTGTCCGGAACAGTAAAATTAAACTGTTGAGAAATCCGATTTTTTGAAAAAATCGGATTTCTTTTTATAGATGTTCAGATAAATATTTTGGCTTTAAGACCTGCCATGTTTTGAAAACCTGGCAGGTCTGATAACTTTTATTTTCCTGAAAAACTATAGATAAAATTTAAAACTATCATCAACAGAGAACCAAAAACATGTCCCTAAAAAAACTGACTCCTTTAT
>QNES01000056.1 GCA_003645255.1 Gammaproteobacteria bacterium | reverse complement strand
TCTGGTTTTAAAGCGATGGTATTTCTAATGGTTTACCTTATATAGAGGGCAATTCTTAGGTTGCCCTGAAAATGACTGTTTTCAATTCCAAGACTTTTCACAAAATTTTCCTTTCAACTGGATACCTATTCTACAGCAAATAAAAATTAAGTCAAACAATTTTTGCGTAATTTTTACTTTTTTTACTTTTTGATGAAATAAACATCTATTTTAACAAAGATTTAATTGCTATAAAATGGCTATTTATATAGGATAACAAACTACTTATCATTTTAATTAGGACTTAAATAGTGTGACTTGTCTGCATACAGGTCTGCCCTTACAAAACTCCACGTATTTAGCTTCTACGCTTCTGGTTTCAACGCGCGTCACACCATTTTTCGCCAATATTTTTTCATAATCACATATTAATATGCTTTTTAGGCTGTTTTAGTGTATAATAATTAGCTGCTTGATTAAGTGTTCAAAAAGTTAAATTTTTCAGGTAAGCCCTACCACTTAAACAAACAGGATTCAAGTTTTTGGGTTGATTAAAATTTAAAAAACAATTGTACTTAAAGTTTGGTTTAAATCACAAACGATGGAGGTTCCAACTGATGTCGAAAAAATGGTTGTTAATGCTATGTGGATTAGCTTTGCTTGTCAATAGTGCCCTGGCTCAATTACCTTTTTCAGAAACAAATGCTGAATTAACACTGAAGTTCATGGTAAATGACAAGCCAGCAACGTCAGAACAAACATTTTCTGCTTCCGATAAAATCAATTTATTCGCAGAGATTAAAGTCGATGCGAGTGAAGTCGGTCAGGAAACGTCCCTTTATGCCGTGATGATGTGGAATAGCGTCTTCTTTTTCATGAAAAATGAGCTGGGCGCGTGGCAACCGTGGAGTGGTGAGTTGAACGAGTTAATCGCTCGCTCTACCAAAATCCTGTCAGAAACGGAGGCACTTGAAATCATCAGTGGTTTGAAGGGCATGACGGGTGATTTTGTGGTATTCGTTGGCTATAAAGCACCCCAAACAGGGGAGATTATTTATAATGCCAAGCCGGTGACTTTTTCTGTGCAGAGTGTTCAGCAGATAATGTCAAATTCTCTTCATGGGACCACACGAGGCATGGCATATTTTTATGCCAAAGAACAAGGTGGATTTGAGCAATTTACCGGTCAGCATTATGACGAACTCCCTTGTTCGGATTGCCATATTGAACAAACCGCCTGTACGACTTGCCATGAAGTGCCGGGTGATAGTCCGGATAACGATAAATGTCTTGAATCCTGCCATAAAAGACAGAATACTGAGCAGCAATTTCATCCTGATATCCATCTAATGGATAAGGCTGCCGGTGGTGCAGGTTTGAAATGTGCCAGTTGCCATTCAGCTAAACAAGTACATGGTGATGGTACGCCCTATAATTCACTACATGAAAACCTCAACAATGTCGATTGTGAACAATCTGGTTGTCATAAGGACATTACCATTGCGGGTAAACCGATGCATGAAACGCATGTTAATGATCTTGAATGTGCGGCTTGCCATGTTAAAGCAACTATGACGTGTTACACTTGTCATTTTGCTGATGGTTCCGACTTCCAACCCCCTATTGCTGATTGGAAAATCTTAGTCAAGAGCAAAGTGAGTGGTAAAGTGACAACGGGTAATATACAAACCATGGCATCGGGCGGAAATAGCTTATTGGTTGTTGCACCATATTATGGGCATACTATTTCAAAGGGCAGTGAAACAACTTGTTCTAGCTGCCATGATAGTGATGCAGTCAAGGAATACAAGGAAACGGGTACAATGACATTGGCAACTTGGCATGATGCTGATAAAACTATCAGTAATATAAAAGGGGTTGTTCCAATTCCAAGTGATTGGCAAACGGCTTTAAAAATGGACTTTATTGCGAAAGATGAAAATGGGGAGTGGGCATATGAAAAAGATGAAGCGGACGCAACTCAGATGCTTTTTGCAGAGCCGATTGATGTGAATAAGATGCCTAAATTTTAAGCTATAGAAATCCGATTTTTTCAAAAATCGGATTTCTTGACTCCATTTAAAAATTTTCAGAAAGTGCTTGGTAAAAACCATTACCATCCCAAAAGTTTGGCTGACTACAACCCAAACAACCATGTCCTGATTCAATGGGAAAACTCGTCCCTTCATTCCACTTAGTTGTCGCACAAGCGTTGAAGGTGAAAGGGCCTTTGCAACCTAATTTGTATAAACACCAGCCTTTTTTAGCCTTTTGATCATCAAAACTTTCGGCAAACAATTCCTTTTCATAAAAGGCGCGGCGGGAGCAACGATCATGAATGCTGCGTCCAAAAAACAGCAAAGGTCGTTTTAATGCATCCAACGCCGGCCATTGACCAAAAGTTAGGAAATGGGCAATCACACCACTTATCACTACTGGCACAGGTGGACAACCAGGGACATTGATAAGAGGTTTATCAGTAATAATTTCTTCAACGGACACTGCCCCCGTCGGATTGGGAGAAGCATGGGGAAGACCGCCATAAGCGGCGCAAGTACCAACAGCAATAATCGCTTGCGCCCCCTCAGCTACTTCTATTAGCATATCTTTATTACTCATCCCTGAAATCGTAGAATAACCTGGATTGCCAATAGGGATTGAGCCATCAACTATTAATAAGTAATTGCCATAATTATCTTCCATCGCTTTTTGACGAGCAAGCTCGGCAGCTTCACCGGCAGTAGCTTGCAAAGTATGATGATAATCAAGCGAAATCAGATCAAAAATCAGTCCTTCTAACGTTGGCGCATGGGAGCGAGTAAATGACTCGGTGCAACCAGTACATTCTTGAAAAGATAACCATAGAACTGAAGGCCTAGGTGTTTTTTCTAAAGCTTCGGCAATACGAGGTATCATAGAGGTAGGCAATGCCATTATAGAGGCGGTCGTCGCACAGAATTTCATAAAGTCGCGCCGACTGAGTCCTTGACTATGTAATCTTTCGGCAATTGTTTGATGGGTTGACATATTTTTTGCCCTTTAGTATTTTGAGGGGGTTGGTAGAGGGCAGACACACAGATCTGCCCTGACGATATCTTGCCGAACCTACGTGTTCGTCCCAAAATCCCTAATTTTTCACATCAATCGTTTCAGTGAAATATAACAGTATATCACCTATACGAAATCCTAAATAGATTGCCGTAGCCCCAGTGACAGGATTACCATCAATGCTCATTTTCCCACTCAAGATATTAACCTTTTGAGTTGGTACTAAGGTTATCCCTTCTGGAAAAGCACTTAAAGTATCCATTTTTCCATCCCAAGCTGACAGTTGACCATTGCTATCTGACATCGTATAAAGCTTATCTGATGAAACAACAACGACTATCATCTTGACCGTTTGACCAATGAGCTGACTACCCACTAAAGGTAATTCATTCGTATCAAGCACCGTGAATGGTCCGCCAATTTCTAAACCAGATTCAATTTCAGTGACAGTCGGTTGGAATCTGACACGCTTAACCAATTCTTGACTTTGGTTATTTTGCAAGTTGACAACAACGATATTCTCCATACGGGGGCGTATCGCATTGAAAAACCAATCGTGATCATCAAGCGGTTTAAAGTATTGGGTTAACAAACGATCAGATTCTGCTTGCCCTGCAACTTCTTCTAATTCAGGAATAAATTCCATATAAACTCGTTTAGCGACATCATAAATGCCATGCCACCATGCGTAATCTGGACCACCCATAGCGGCACCGCTACGAGCACGACGACCTTCATGATGCCAAGTTTCCCACCAAAGCCACTCAATCCACTCATCGAATGGAGTCGGCGTGATTAAACCACTATCAGCGAGTTCTGCCATCACGCCTGAAACCGGTTTCGCGAATTTTTCATTATACAAAACCACCAGATCATCTAAGATCCGATAATGTCCATCCACAACACCACGAGTATGACATGCCTTGCACACATTTTGCATTTTGTCACGTCGGTCTTTCCAAGTCAGGACTTCGATAACTTCAGCCTGGGGTTTTGGATCGGCTTTGGAAATGGGATCATCGACTGTATCGCCTACCTTAGGTAAGGTACTGGTATTTTCACCATGAACATCATATTGGTGACCATTATCCAATCGTACCAAATTCTTTTTATCAGAAATTTTGGCACGTAAATTCCATGACAGGCGTTCACCTATATCATGGGTTGCCGGTTGCGTTAAGGTCGCACTCTGATGACAAGTCGCACAAGTGGGCGCGGCGCTATAATCAACCCCAGCAATCCAGGGTTTTGAGTCAAGATTCATTTCATTGATCTTGGCACGATAAATGATGCCGTGCATAGATTCATTGTAAACCTCAACTTGAGGATGATCGGGTCCGATATGGCATTTAGCACAAGCTTCTGGAGTACGGGCTTGCGCGACAGAAAAGCTGTGACGACCATGACAGGCTGTACAGGCACCTAATGAACCATCTGGATTAATACGACCAATACCGGTATTGGGCCAACCTTTATCTGGCCTGCCATTGCTAATTTCGATCATGGAACCATGACAGCCTTCGCATCCAGCTACTACGGCAGCATGACCACCAACCGTTTGTCCCAAGACACTGTTTTTTTCCGGCGGTATGTACGATCCCGCTCGGGAATGATGTGAGCCTTCAAACTCTTTTGCCTCTGTTTCATGGCAACGGGCACAGTCTTTGGGAGAAACAATAATAGAAATCGTTTCCCCTTGATGAAGATAGGCATCTACGTCAGTAGATTCCGCCTGATGGCAATCAAGACAACTCACATTGTTTTGACCGTGCTGGCTCTGATTCCATTCTTTATAAAGTCCAGGTGTCTCACTCGTTTCATTATGGCAACTAATACAATCTGCCGCGTTGCTTATACCCGGTATTAGCAGTAATAAAAAACCTGCCAGGGTAATACCACTCATTAGAGTGAAATTTGGGTTTCGGATTTTCATTTCTCATTAATCTCCTTTTCAAAAAGTTAAGCTAAAAGAACATAATAACAAAAATAATAAAATATAGCTATTGTTTATGAACCGAAAAATCGGTTTTTTAATGTGTTCAAAAAATGTTTTTTTGAAGCCTTTTTCGACTCGGCGACTCGAACCTGAAATCCGCCAATAAGTTTTTTTATAAGCCCAGTGGGAGATGTTAACTAACTTATTGTTTTTTATCATTTTATTTTTTTTACGATTTCAAAGAAAATGGAGTGAAAAATTCAAAAAAATGGCTATTTGAAAAAAGATTTCTTATTTTTTTGAAGCTTTTAAATGAAAAATGGTATAAAACCGTCTTTTTATACAATTTGAAGTTATAAATTTCGGGCAAAATAAGGGGGATCCGCTCGGTGAGAGATGTTAATTAACTTGTTGATTATTAAGGAAAAATTTTTTTGCTGAAAATGCGCCGGTTTCATCGTTAAAAGTCGGTCAAAAATACCAAAATGTCGCCTTCGATAATAAGTGAAATATAACTATAATGATTATAGGGTTAATTCTTAACTGGTATATCATTTTGGGTGAGTTATTTAAAAACTAATACTTAGCACGGGAATATAGCCTTTTCCGATTGAGTCAAGTACAGATATATATAGATGTTCAGATAAATAATTTTTTTGATCAAACCTGCCATGTTTTGGAAACCTGGCAGGTTTTGTGAAGTTATTTATGTGAAAAACTATATTATTTTTAGATATTTTATAAATTAGGAGGCTTTTAGTTGAATATTATTTTTGTACTCAACCTAATCGGGAAACGCTATAGTTAAAAACCAAATGATCCTACGCTTGCTCAAGACCTGTCAGGTCTCGGTTGGAGCTTATCTGGACATTTATCCACTCCACGCTAACTTGATTGTGTTACTTATGCAAAACAACCGTTTTGCTGACTGCCCTTACCAATAGTCGCAGCACTCTTAAAAGTGATATTGTCTTTAGGCAAGTTTAACTGTTTACCACTGAAAAATTCTGCTAAAGTCATTATCTGAATCTTTGGGTATTTGTAACCATAAACGGCTTCAAATTGTCCAAATTGTGTTGCACTGTTCAGCATGGGTTTGGTTGGATTGTAACGGGTTAAGAGTACGCCCATATTATACTTATGTTTAGTGATTGCACCAAATAGAGCATCAATATCTTTAGATTGTACCTTGCCACCTTTAACTTGAAAACCAACTTTCACCGACTCATCAAATTTAGGAATTGAATATTGACCAATACCATCAATACCTTTATCAGCACCCTTTTTGCCATAAGTTGTGGCAAACACTTCCAATTCAGTTAGCCACCAGTCCTCAAAAGCAAACGGATTTTGTTCCCATAATTTAATTGCACTGAGTTCATCGGTTGGCGTGCCTCTGACTTCAAACTGGCTTAAATCATTTCCATAAGTATCTTGTAAACGGCGTTTAATCAAAGAAATCGCAAAGGGCGCGATATCAATACCTATCCATTTACGGTTTAAACCTTCGGCAGTATCAACTGTTGTACCGCAACCACAAAAGGCATCTAAGACAATATCACCTTCATTGGAACAGGCTTTGATGATACGTTCTAAAAGGGCTTTGGGTTTTTGGGTGGGATAGCCCAGGCGTTCTTTTGATTGTCTGTTTAGAGCAGATAAAAACCACCAATCTTCTGGGATTTTTCCTAAAGGATTGACTTCATAAACTTTTCCTTTTACAATTTTTCTACCCGTTTTTACATAGCCACCATCACTTTCATAAGGAACCCTAATTGTATCATCAAAAAAATGAAATTCATCACTTTTGGAATAAAATAGGATTATGTCATGTTTTTTTGGAAATCCTTTTTGTGGTCTGCCACCTAATTTGTAACACCAAATAATCTCATTTCTAAAATTCTTCACCCCGAACACCGCATCACAAACCGTTTTTAAATAATGACTAGCCGTTGGATCACAATGCAAGTAAAAACTACCGGTTGGTTTCAACACTTTGTGCAGTTCAATAATCCTAAGTGTCATCATGACCAAATAAGGGAATACTTGAGGGGCTATGTTTTGATAGGCATTGAGTAAAGCAAGTAACTTGTCATGGTGTATTGTGTCCAGTTCAGTTAATGAATCCCCCACACTATGCAGTGACCAAGTATCTTCAAAAGCCATGCGTTGCGTTTGGAGTTCTTTATCATCAAAGAAGACGCTGTAATTGCGTTTAGAATTAAAAGGTGGATCAATGTAGATTAAATCAATTGACTCCGGCTTAATTTCCAGTTCATTACGTAGAACGTCTAAGCAATCGCCTAAATATAGTTTGTTCATTTTTTTATAATTCACATACGAAGTAACGGAACTTCACTCTAAATCTATTTGATGTTTCAGAAATCCGATTTTTTCAAAAATCGGATTTCTAAGTGAAAAAAGCGAGTTTTGCAAGAGCCTCCTTAATTAATTAGAAATTAATCCAAAAAATTTCATCCTACTATCAAATTATAACATAAGGTACAAAAAACCATCAAATTACCATTAACACCTCTTGAATAAAACTTTAAAAAAGTTTGAAATATGGGCAAAACATATATATTATTCGTAAGGGAAAAAGGAAAGAAGCCGATAATTAAGATGTAAAAATATTCTTTGCAAACACATTGTGAACTGATAACTGAGGAAAAACTGATGGCAAAACAACTGAATAAAATCAGTTCAAAAATTACACAACCCAAATCACAAGGGGCTTCTCAAGCTATGCTTTATGGTACCGGCTTGACTGAAGAAGATATGAATAAAGCACAGGTGGGCATTGCCAGTGTTTGGTATGATGGTAATACTTGTAATATGCACCTGATGGATTTTGCTAATAAGGTGAAAGAAGGTGTCATTCATGCTGGCATGGTGGGTATGCGTTTTAATACTATCGGGGTGAGTGATGGTATATCAATGGGAACAAGCGGTATGAGTTTTTCGCTGCAATCGCGTGATTTAATTGCTGATTCCGTTGAAACGATGATGGAGGCGCAATGGTATGATGCTAATATTTCCCTCCCTGGTTGTGATAAGAATATGCCTGGGTGTATCATAGCAATGGGGCGGCTTAATCGCCCTGCCCTTATGATTTATGGGGGTACGATTAAACCTGGACATGATAAACATGATAATACTTTAGATATTGTTTCTGCTTTTCAATCTTATGGACAATGTCTCGCGGGGACGTTAAGTGAAGAAGATCGTCAGGATGTGGTGAAACATGCTTGTCCTGGGGCAGGTGCTTGTGGGGGCATGTATACGGCTAATACGATGGCATGTGCCATTGAAGCTTTGGGTATGAGTTTGCCCTATAGTTCATCTATTCCTGCTGAAGAGCCTGGTAAATTTGACGAATGTTTTCGGGCAGGGGCGGCAATTCGCCATTTGCTGGAAAATGATATTAAGCCTCGTGACATTATGACTCGTGCCGCTTTTGAAAATGCGATGGTTATTGTGATGGCACTTGGTGGCTCTACCAATGCGGTGCTACATCTTATTGCGATGGCTAGGGCAGTCGATGTGGAATTAACGATAGATGACTTCCAGAAAGTCAGTGATCGGATCCCGTTTTTGGCTGATCTTAAACCGAGTGGGCAATATGTAATGGAAGATATCCATAATATTGGTGGTACGCCGGCGGTGATGAAATATCTATTAGAAAAGGGCTTACTCAATGGTGACTGTTTGACGGTAACGGGTAAAACGGTGGCAGACAATTTAGCTAGTTTACCTGGATTAACTGAAGATCAACAAGTTATTCGCCCCCTAGAAAATCCCATTAAAGCCACGGGACATATTCAAATACTGAAGGGCAATCTTGCCACTGAAGGTGCGGTGGCAAAAATCACCGGCAAAGAAGGTTTCAGTTTCACAGGACCTGCAAAAGTTTATGATAGTGAAGAAGATATGCTCAGTGCGCTTGAGCGCAAAGAGATTATCAAAGGTGACGTGGTCGTGATTCGTTATGAAGGACCTAAAGGTGGTCCTGGGATGCCGGAAATGTTGACACCGACTTCGGCGATTGTGGGGGCAGGTTTAGCTAAAGAGGTTGCCCTACTCACTGATGGGCGGTTTTCCGGTGGTTCACATGGCTTTATTGTTGGGCATATAGTTCCTGAAGCGCAAGAAGGGGGTGCCATTGCCCTCATTAAAAATGGTGATGTCATTACAATTGATGCCGAAAATAACACTTTAAGTGTGGCTATTAGTGATGATGAGATGACACAACGTCGTACCCAATGGACAATGCCACCTTATAAAGCGACACGAGGGACACTTTATAAATACATCAAAAATGTGAAAAATGCTTCAGAAGGTTGTGTGACGGACGAATAGGATTCAGGGCAGACACGCAGGTCTGCCCCTACAAAAACTATTAACCATTAATTAACCATTAACCATTAATTATGAGCGATTTTCCCTATCCTGGTTTACGTTCTTATAAACGTGATGAAACTGACATTTTTTTTGGGCGCGAAGAACATACAGATATACTGATCAAACATTTAAAGGAT
Organism: Gammaproteobacteria bacterium; assembly: GCA_003645255.1. Lineage (GTDB taxonomy): Bacteria > Pseudomonadota > Gammaproteobacteria > Beggiatoales > Beggiatoaceae > QNES01. Next base: position 12,685 of record QNES01000056.1, on the reverse strand, counting down.
ACCCATTTTCTAGCTGTAGTAGGACCTTCCGGTTGTGGCAAATCTTCGTTAGTACGTACCGGTTTGCTGGCAGCTTTGGAAACTGGTTTTATGGCAAGTGCTGGTGGCAGTTGGCGAATAGCAGAACTGCGTCCCGGTAATTGCCCATTCGCACGTTTAGCGGAAGCCTTTTTGGTGGATGGGCTTATGTTAGATAATAATACAGCTACGATAGAATTTACCCAATCCATTGCCTTATTGCAAGCCAGTTTACGGCGCGGTCCTCATAGTGTGCATGAACTCTTAGCTGCTACGCCCTTACCAGATAATACGACTTTATTATTATTAATTGATCAATTTGAAGAAATTTTTCGTTATTATCAGCACGGTGATAAAAATGAAGCGGCAGCATTTGTCAAATTATTATTAACCAGCAGCACTCATCCCGCAGTTTATGTCGTTATTACCATGCGTTCCGATTTTATCGGTGATGGTGCCACCTTTTATGGTTTGCCTGAGGCGATTAATCAAGGATTATTTCTAACGCCCCGCTTAACTCGTACTCAATTGCGTGAGGCTATTGAATTGCCAGCAGCTGTGTTTGGTGGTGAGGTTGAAGCCAATTTAGTGAACCATTTATTGAATGAGGTGGGAACTGATCCTGATAAATTGCCCCAATTGCAACATGCGTTAATGCGGATATGGCAATTAGCCCATTTTGAAAACCCTAATAGAGCTATTTTAACTTTAACCCATTATAAACAAATAGGGGGACTAGAAAATGCTTTATCTCAACATGCTGATAAAGCTTATGCTGAACTTGAGCCTGAACAACAACAAATCGCCGAAATTTTATTTCGCAGTCTCAGTGAAAGAAGTCAAAAATATCGTGATACACGTCGTCCAGTCGAATTATCAGAAGTCGCTAAGTTAGCCAATGTCTCTTGGCAACAAGTGGCTACTTGTACAGAAGTCTTTCGTAAAGCAGGGCGAAGTTTTTTAATGCCTCCGCTAGATCAAGCATTAACACCTGATACCGTATTAGATATTAGTCATGAAAGTCTTATTCAACGCTGGCATCGTTTAAAAAAATGGACCGGGGCAGAAGCTAAATCAGCTAATATGTACCATCGTTTAGAAGAAACTGCCCTTTTAAACGCTAAAGGAAAAGCAGAATTATGGAAAGGATTAGATTTAGAAAATGCGTTAGATTGGTTGAGGCGCGAAAACCCAACGCCAATTTGGGCAAAACGCTATGGCAAAAATGAAGATCAATATTTTGACCAATCCATGCGTTTTTTAACCCAAAGTGAAAAAAGACAACAACATGAGAAACAAGAAAAAGAGGCAACACGGCAACGTCAATTACAACGTGCTCGTCAACAGGTTATTATTGCCGTCTTTGGATTAATTATCATGTTTGGATTGTCAATATGGGGATTGATTGAACGCCATACCGCTTTGGAACAAAAAAAGCTTGCACAATTAGCGACACAACAAGTTGATGCTATCAAAAAAGACCGTACCAAACATTTATTTGAATCAACATTGAATGAAGCCGTATTACTCACAAAAAATGAAAATTACGCGGCTGCCAAAAAAGTATTGAAAGAAACTTATGAATTAGATAAAGAAGTTCCAATACCTCGTCATCATGCCCGTAATTTATTAGTTTGGTTTAGTAAAGTCATGGGCGGTGCACCGTTTAAAAAATATAGTGCAGGTGCGACATTGTTTGAGGTTGCGGTGAGTGCCGATGGTCATTTTTTAGCGGCAGCCGGGGAAAAAGGCACATTGATATTATTTGATATAGATAATGATCAGTTGTTACAACAACAAATTTTATCTGGACATCAGGGATATGTTTTAACCGTCGCTTTTCATCCACAAAATCAATGGTTAGCCAGTGCTGGCAGTGATGATAAGCAAATTATCCTTTGGTCATTATCGACTAGTCAACCTATTCATCAATGGACAGCACCCGATAAAGTATATGCGCTCGCCGTCAGTCCAAATGGTGCTTATTTAGCCAGCGGAGGTGAAGATAATCAGATTACTTTATGGGAAGTCGAAACAGGTAGAACACTGTGTACTTTCAAAGGACATACTAATAGAATATCAGATGGAGGGCTTGCCTTTCATCCAAAAGGCGAACTGTTAGCCAGTAGTTCTTGGGATAAGACCGCACGTCTCTGGCTGGTTTCAACTTGTGGCGAATATAAAACGTTATCTGGACATGCAGATTATGTTGAAAAGCTGACGTTTGCTCCAGATGGAAAGACTTTGGCAACCAGTAGCAGTGATAAAAATATCCGTTTATGGGATGTGAAGTCGGGTAATACTTTGCGTGTCTTGCAAGGACATAAAGGTGAAGTGTATGGATTAAGCTTTCTCAAAAACGGTACCCATCTTGTTTCCAGCAGCTTTGATCGTACTTTGCGCCTCTGGGATTTAGAAAGTGGCGTGACTTTACGAGTATTACAGGGACATATTGCAGCCGTTAATGCTGTCACCAGCTATGCAGACGATATTTTAAGTGCCAGTAGTAATAGTACAATAATGCTTTGGGATACCACTTTGCCCTATCAGCAGTTGGTCGATTTATCTGAAGAAAAACCGGCTTCCACTGCAATAGCACCTTCTGGTAAAAGTGTGGCAGTTGGCTTTGCAAATGGTACCTTGCATCTCTATTCTTTACCTTCGCTCCGTCTATTGTGGCAAGTAGAAAGCGCCCATGATAGACGGATACACGATATTGCTTTTAATGCGGATAGCACTTTGCTAGCCACCGCCGGTTTTGATCGCGAAGCGAAATTATGGCAAGTAAAAAAGGGAACACTCAAACAAGTTTTCAGTGGTCATCAAGATGTTCTCAGTGCTGTCGCTTTCTCTCCTGACAGTCAACATCTGGCAACAGCAAGTTATGATGGGCAGATTGGCTTATTCAGTGTGGGTGAAGAACAAAAACGCTTTTATCAAATCGCACAAGATGGATTGATTTTATCAATTGACTTTGATTCAAGTGGCACACGTTTATTGAGCAGTGGAGGAGATGGCTATACACAGTTGTGGCATTTTAAGGATTCACAATTAACCCTATTAAAAAAATTTCCGAAAGCACAAGACAAAATAATGTGGGCGAGTTTTAGTCCAGATGATCAACTAATAGCGATAGTTGGACGCGAACAATTAATACGCATTTATTCAAGCCATGATTTTCAAGAACAACACCGTTTGGAAGGGCACCGTAGTACTATCTATCGCGTTATTTTTAGTCCAGACAATCAGCAAGTTGTCACTGCAAGTGCCGATGCGACGATACGTTTTTGGGATTTAAGTAACGATAGCGAATTGTTTGCCTTAAATTTGCCAGCCCAAAGTGCTTATTCTGTTCCACTGCGAGATTTTGATTTTCGTTGTACACCTTCTGGCTGTTGGATAGCAGTGCCACTTACCCGGGGTAAGTTGGCACTTTATGAATTAGGAATGGTTTACTAGGGATTGGGCAATATCCAGACAAATTTTGGATTCATCACAAATACTATTTCTTATCGAACTATAGTTTTCAGGTAAATAACTTCACACTCTAAACCTGTCAGGTTTTTGGAAGCTCGCGTAGGGTGGGTAGAAAACCCACCTTTTTCTAATGAAGATGATCATTTTGATTGTTGTGGGTTTATCTACCCACACTACGCTTGCTTTTTCATTATCTTTATTAACGAAACGGGTAATTTCTCTAAATATATATCTTTTATCTTCAAATTAGCCTCTTTGAATAAAGCAATGAATTCAGGCAAGGTGCGTTCTCTACCGCCTAATACATTTAAAAGATGAAAACTGACGCTAACACCTTTATCAATCAAATTTTCTTCACTAACAATAGTCTCAAAAATATAAAATATTGTTTTTGAGTCCATATTGTTTGCAATATTTTTAAGTATTTGGATAACTTGTTTATCATTCCAATCATGTAAAATACGACTTATCAAGTACACATCTGATTTTACATTCCATTTTTCAAAAAAATCTATTTTTATAAATTCAATATCCCGATAACTATCATAAGTAAATTTATCCAAAACAATAGGCTTTATTTTTGGATAGTGTTGTTTTAATTTGCTTAATAATGCTCCATTACCACCGCCAATATCACATACAGATTCATTAGACAGATTTAAGTAGGATAAATGCGTATTATAGTCAACAGCATAAAAACTCATTATCTTATCTAAGTCTTTAGCTAGTTTTGTATCTTTTTGTATGTATTCAAAGAATGGAGCTTGATGTAGCTTGTTAAAATCGTTTTTATGGTTTTTAAGTGAATTAACAAGTTCAAGGGATGTTTTAACAAAAACCTTATTTTGCCAGTATGAATAAACCGGTTTTAGCTGATGAAGAATTGTTTTTCCTGCTAATGTTAACGAATAATTACCTTGCTTTAGTATTGATACTTGATAAACAGTCAGCCAACGTAATATCATATCAATTGACTTTTTTGGTAAATTAGTTTGCTGATATAATTTTTCAAGTGTCGTACCGTTTTCTAATTGATCCAAAACACCTAGCTCTAAAATACTGGTTAATATCCTGCTATGCCAGTAAGAGAATGCCTGTAGAGAATAATATTGTTCTATTTTTTGAATTTCTGCATTGTTGTTATCAATCTTTTGAATTGTCTCCCCTTCTGTTGAAATAATTAGTTTTACCCCATATTGATCAACAGCGACCGCTCTACCATTATAGAAAGGTTCCAATTTTAAATAACGATTGTTATAAAGAGCTTTACCTGCTTTATTAATATGAAAATATCCTCTTTCATCTTTAGCGATTGCATATCCTTTATGATAGACATCAAGCTCTAAAAAATATTTTTTATGCCGTAATTTTCCGTGTGTATCAATATGGGTACAAAGTCCATCGTTGTTCATGATAACAGCTATACCATAACGATAATCACCCACATATGCATATTTTTTGGTATAAATTGGCTTACCATTTTTATCAATGTGAAAAAATTGCTTGCTTTTTATATCCTTAACCACACAAAGACTTTCTTGGAAATTTCCTGCCCAAGCAAAACGTTGCGAATGAATATCATGCCCTTGTGTATCAATATGGAAAAAACCATTTTCGTCAACAACCGTAGCAATGTTGTCATAAAAGCCAAAGGCATCTTTAAAAGCTCGCTCAAAAACTGTCTTGCCCTCTGTATTGATAAAAAAGGCATGTTGCCTTTTTTTGACGGGAGCATAGCCTAATGGAAAATGGAAGCTTTGTACTTTATCAAAGCGATAGGGATACAAAGGTTTTCCATTTTTAAGATGATGGGTTTCATCAAATGAAATTATTATTTCATTCATTGTGTGGTTTCCTTAATAAACATTTTTGGCAAAGCGGATGACTTTTATATGTTTCAATTAAAGTTTTATAGTTTGTTGTTTGAAACAAATTTTCAATAGATATATTGCTAACATTGCCAAAATCCCCTAGTTTTTGCCTTTTATCTGAAGGGGCGCAACAAACATTATAATTCCCACTGCAATCAATCCATAATTCTTTACCTAAAAATGGGCAATCATATTGTTCTGGAATATAAGAATCTTTTGAAAGTCTCGTAAAATTTTCTAACTTTATTTGTGTTTTATAAGGCGCAATCTCATTGAGATAATCATTCCAAACACCTTCATGAATAGGATGACGCAAATCTTCTTTTTCCAATTCTGGATGGGTCACCCATAAATGATGTCCTTTGACTCTATCAATACCCTGTTCTATGGCATATTTGATCACTTCTGTCATTCCGGCTAAATTTGAATACATAAAAGTAACTTGCAAGGTTACAGTTAGTTGATGATTATTTGTTTCTTTTCTTATTTGATCTCTGACTTTTAAATAGGTGTTGATATTTTTTAATACATCATGGGTATTTGATTGAATCATCACTTTTTCATTAATGTCAGGAGAAATACCATTAATCGAAATTTTGGTATCAGAAGTGATAGGCAATAACAATCTTGCCCATGTTTCAGCTCCTTTTTTTGGAAAGCTTCCGTTTGTAGTCAGGTTCAACTTTGTTGATGATGGTATTAGTGCATTAATAAATTTATCAAAGTAAGGATATAATAATGGTTCGCCCATTGTACTTGGAATAATTTCTTTAACCCCGACATTAATCGCTTGGTGCAAAATTTTATCTAATAATTCTGGTGACATACGCTCCCTTTTAATGCGACTTTTGTTATAAATACTATGCGTATCACACATAACGCATTTTAAATTGCATTGATCAGGGTTTGTATCAATGGTAAGTCTCCATGGTGTATAATTCATTGATTATCTCCTAACACTATGAAATCATTTAGTACCAAAACATCAACACAATTTTGCTGTAAAATTTTAATAGCATCTTGTGGACTATTAACTATTGGTTCTTCATGAATATTGAAACTTGTATTAATTATAATCGGTATTCCTGTTAATTCATAATAATTTTTGATAATATTATAGAATCGTAGGTTGTCAGAACTATTTACAACTTGTGGTCTTGCTGTTTCGTCTATGTGAACAGTTGCAGGTGCTATTTTTTTATGCTTATTGGTAACATTAAAACTCATTGTCATAAATTTACTTGGAATATTATTTATATTCCAATTTTTATACATATCTTTTGCATACTCCTCCAATATTGCAGGTGCAAACGGCATAAATTCAGTTCTGTTCAATCTATTGTTGAGAGTTTTATTGATTTTCACATCTATTGCGGCTGCCAATATTGACCTATTTCCTAATGCCCTTGGTCCATATTCCATTCTATCATTGAAATGAGCAATAATTTTTCCTTCGGATATAAATTTTGCAATTTCTTTTTCAATATTACTTGATTTTGTGTATTCAATATTTTTTTTGTCTAGAACCTGTTGTATTTCAAAATTTGTATATTTTTTTCCAAGATTTACTGTTTTCAGAGGTTTTGGAGTGAATTTGTTTTTTAAAATATTATAGTTGGTATAGAGTGCAGCACCAACAGAAATCCCGCTATCATTCATTGCAGGAAATATATAAACATTATCAACACAATCTAATCCTTGTATTTTTTGATTAAGTTTCACATTTGCAAATACACCACCAGATAAAACAATATTTTTTATATTTGTTTGTTTCACTGTGTTAATAACATGCTCTAAGACAATATCTTCTAATCGTTTTTGAGCGGCAAAAGCAATATCTTCTTTTGAAAACTCTTTTAATGGTTTTCTAAAACTTAATAATTGTTTTTCTTTTTGTGCTAAATATATTTTTTCATCTGAATTTGTTCCAATATTTGGATTAAAACCATTCACCCACTTTTTTGAAATGTAATCGTTAATTTCAAACGCTACATTCTTTGAAAAGAAGTCTGCTTTTTTAGCATCGTATTTTATAAATTCTTTAAATATTGCATCTAATTTTTCGTTAAACTTGCCATAAGCTGCTAAACCTGTTACTTTCCCTTCATGCCTACCGCTAATAAATCCAAGAATTTCGGTAATTATCATGTAAAATAAACCGGGTGAGTAAAATCCGTTTAATCGTTTTAGTACTTTTATTTTTCCTAACTTTCCAACTGCTGTAATACCAGACATTGAAAAATCGCCCATACCGTCAATAGTAATTATTGTTGCATTTTCCCAAGGGGAAGTATGATATGCAGATGAAGCATGTGCAATATGATGCTCTACGAATATTTTTTTTGCATGTTTTAAATTACTCGGCAAATGCCTTTTTAATTTCTTAAGACGATACATTTCTAGCAGATAATTATTTAAAAATATTTTACTATCAAAAAAAGTTTTTATTGCATATTTTGTAACTGATTTCATTTGCCACAGAGGACTTTTATCAGGCATTGCTACAATATCAATGTTTTCAGGTTTTATATTACAAATTTTAAAAATATCATCAAGAGCTTTGAAGGGAAACCGACCTTCATTCTTTTTTCGAGAATATCTTTCTTCATCAATTGCTGCAAGAATTTCACCATTCCTTGATATGCATACACCTGAATTATGCATTGTTCTTTCACTTTTACATGAAAAACCGTGAAGCCCTAATATATATTTATCTTTCATTGTTTGACAACCTTCCGGTAAACGCCATGTTGATGACTGAATTCATTATCTTGTTTCCTTCAGTCTATAAATTTTTGTTTTAATCTTCCAACCTGCATCATGCTTAATTTACAGCTTTCCAAATATTTTTCAATTCCCCCTGTTTTTTCTACAATATTAAGTAAAATTTTTAAATAAGATTTATTACTGTCCATCTCACTTGCTAAATAATCTAAAAATATTTCATCCTCGCTTGCACCTGAAAGCAAATGAAATAAAGTGACTACGATCCCCGTTCTGTCCTTTCCTGCATGACAATGAATATTTACGGCTTCTTTTGAGTCAATAACCGTTTCCACAACTTTTTTAATGCTTTTTTTGCATTCTATTGAAAAGAATTGATAAGCAATTTCTATATGGGTGCCAGTATTATAGGTATTTTGAAATTCAATACTTTGACTCCAAGGGTCCATTGGCGCATGAATAATTTTAAAACAAGATTTTAGTCTGTGGCTATAATCCCATTTTTCTAATTCTCTATTTGCCCTTAAATCAATTATATTTGCTATATTGTGTTTTTTTAATTTTTTGTTTAAGTGCGGCTCTTCATAGGAGCATAAAGCGGAACTACGATAAATAATGCCCTTTTGAATTTTTGAATTAAATTTGGCTATATCTCTAAAATTCCAAAAAAAATCACGAGCAAAAACACCTTCAAGGAAATTGATAATTGAGTGTTTATCAATCTTAATTTCAAATTTTTGAATAGCACAAGGTAGATATTCTAAAAACAAATCAAGTAGTTTGCGTTTATTTGAATTCGCTAACCTCAAATCCATCGTTCCTAATTTTTCTATTCCTAAATTAAGTTTATAGCCATAATTAGTTAAAAAATTAGGAGGCATATAGTCATACTCACTTTCTCCCTGACATAAATATATCAAGCGAATAGTCACATTAAGAGCGTGAGAAAACAGAACGCTAAACTTATAGCCATCACTTTTTGCATGTGCATTTGAACAAGATTCAAAACGATTTTGAAAATCAATTATTAAATCCTCAACTTTAGTCTTTTGTGATTTGCTAAATTGTTCTTTTTTATGGTGAAGAATTTTTTGGAAATATTGAAAAACACTATTTGTTTTATCAAAAATTATCGCATTTTCTGGTTTAAAAATTTCAGAACCCAGAAAATACTTATCTAATTCAATAAGTTCTTTGCAGACAAACACTTCTATTACGATATAATCGTCAGATAAATAGAAGCACCACTTATTTTTGTTTTTTAAAAAAATAGAATGTTTTAATTCTTCTTTAAAAACTGATTGAATTTCTTTATAAAAAATATCATTGTCAAAAGCGTCATTAACAAAAATTTGATAATCTATATCACTATTACCTCTTTGTGTTCCACGACCAAAGCTACCAATAATGATAGCGGCTTGTATGTTATTAATCTCACTAAATAGATTATTAAATTTTTCTATTAATCGTTTTTGTATCATCATAATCTTTCAAACTTTAATGTAATGTTTTGCTTAATATGACGAAACCCTTTTATAAATGCCATAAACAAAATTAGCATCATCTTCTATAGTGCGTACATCTTTTTTTAAGACAGATAAGTCATTTAATATGCTGGGATTGTGAATAATTTTAATAATACACTCTTGCAATGATTGAGCATTACCAACATCAAACAAAAAACCATTGACACCATCTGTTACTAATTCTTTCATTCCGCCAATATTTGAAGTAATCACTGGAATACCTGCTAAAAAAGCTTCTTGTATCACTAAGGGAGAATTTTCCAACCAGATAGAAGGTACAATCAGTACATCTATTTCAGATAGCACTTGATTAATACTATTATTGTCGTAGCCACCTTTAAACTGAATATTATGTTGTTGTAAAAAACGCTTTTGGCTACCTATATTACCATAAATTGATAATTGGGCATCAATATTTTTCAAAGCATCTATCAAGACGCGAATCCCTTTAGTTGGAATAACACGCCCCATGAAGCCAAAATTAATAGAACTTGTCACATCATAATAACGCTTTTTGTATGTTATTTTGTTTGTATTAAATCCATATTTTGAATAAATCAATTTTTTTTCAGAAACGCCCTGTTTAATAAAGTAATTTCTTAGCGTATGAGATGGCACAAGAAATATATTAATAAAATCAATGATTCCCCTCATGTAATCAAGTTTTTCTTGAACCCGTTTTATAGTGGTTTGATAAGGCGAACAGTCATGACATTTTTCAGCCGTTGCGCCACGACAAATATCAAAGTTTTGATTAATAAGTTGCCCTTTTACGCAGAATAACCAAAAATCATGCACCGTAAAAATAATAGGCAATTTATATTCTTTAGCAACGATACTTAATAAGCCTGTTGACAGATGAGACAGATGTCCAAAATGAACAATGTCTGGTTTGACTCTAGTTAAATATCGCCTAAAATCGGATTCAATATTTTCATCGTGAAACTTTTCCTCAAAAGCATAATCACGCCTGAATTTATTAATTCGATGAATATTAATTTCATCGTACACCTCATCGTATACTTCATATTTTTTGGCGAACTCATTTTCAACAGTCGTAAAAACGTTTATTTCTTCTACTTGTTTTGATAGGGCTTTTACTAAGTTATAAGAATATACCTCAGAACCTGCCATATAATCAGGCGGAAAACCGTGAATGACTTTTAGAATTTTCATATAGTCGCTTCCATTTGCAAATCAATACAATATTCATTAATACATTGATTAATCCCACTTTCTAACGAGATAAAATCTTTCAAACCAAGCGTTTTTTTTATTTTACGAGTATCACCAACAAATTTGACAACATCATAATTTCGTTTTAAGTTTATTTTAGTCTTTGCTTTTTTTCCTGTCGCTTTTTCAATAAACTTAATAACATCATAAAGAGACCAGCCTATTCCAGGGCATAAATGAAAATCTTCATGAACATTATCTTGCTTGTCCAAATAATTAATAATTTTTACAATTCCATTTACGTTATCATCAATATGCGTAAAATCAATCAGTTGCTCTCCTCCTTCAATCGTCAATGTTCTTTCACTAACAATCGCACGAATAAAACGAGGTATGACACGATCAAAAATATCGTAACGATTACCATAGACATTTGAAAATCGGGTAATTGCACAATTAAGATTATATTTCTTTGAAAATTCTAAAAATAAAGTTTCACCCTTAATTTTTGTTTCACCATAAATATTAACAGCCATTTTTTGTGCATTTTCTTTTACGGGCAAATTAATGGCTTCACCATAAACTTCACGGCTGCTACCAAATATTAACCAAGGTTTTTGCCCTGATCTTTCGATACTGTTTAATAATGAATAGACACCACCAATATTTACTCTTTCGCATTCTTGTGGATTATTTTCAGCTTCAACAACCCTGGATACAGCCGCCAAATGGATAACTCCGTCAAATTGATATGACTCAAATATTGATAATGTTTTTTCTTGATAACAAATATCTGATTGAATATAAGCAGCCAGTCCGGATTTTATAGAAAATGGTTCCTTTTTATCAAGTATTGTTATTCGATTACCTAGTTCGCATAATTTTTCTTGCAAGGTTCTGCCAATAAACCCTGCTCCGCCTGTAATTAAAATATTCACTAAGTATCTATCCTTGTATTACATAACACCCATCTTCACCTGAGAATAATTGGAGTTATGGTAAAATTAATTGATTTATAAAATAGCCACCTGTAAATAAATGATAACTATTGATAATAGATGTGCTTTGGTAGCGGGTCCTTTAGTTAGATACCAAAGTGCTCCCGTCAATTATTAATCGTCATAAATGATTTTTAATGAAGTACCAATGCTACCATGTATTCAAAAAAAGGTCAACCCCTTGGCTAAAATAATTTGAGTAGGTCAAAATAATTTTTGTTCGCTTATAGCGATTTTAAAAGCTAGAACCTACATAAAATATTTTTTCAAGGTTAATAATTTTTGCAAATTGTTAATTCCTAATTGATAAAGAATTAACGCTTTTGCTCTACCGAGTAAATAATTCGAGCCAGCCTCTTTTTACTATGAAGTGCTTCCGATAAACCTAACAGGTTTAGATGTTCAATTTTTTTTTGCTCTAAATTAGTAGGCAAAATGATGTGTTACACACGCCCTTCGGAAAAAGTCTCTTGTCATGATTAGAATTGGGGAGGAGATGGCTATACACAGTTGTGGCATATTAAGGATTCACAATTAACCCTGTTAAAAAATTTCCGAAAGCACAAGACAAAATAATGTGGGCGAGTTTTAGTCCAGATGATCAACTAATAGCAACAGTTGGACGCGAACAATTAATACGCATTTATTCAAGCCATGATTTTCAAGAACAACACCGTTTGGAAGGGCACCGTAGTACTATCTATCGCGTTATTTTTAGTCCAGATAATCAGCAAGTTGTCACTGCAAGTGCCGATGCGACGATACGTTTTTGGGATTTAAGTAGGTGTACAAAAGTATCTTAACATTTTATTTCCGATCCTGTCATAGTCAATTCATAGTCAAATTGATTATCAAAATGTTTTTTTGACTCAAGATTTAAATTAGACTTTTGGGT
>QNES01000055.1 GCA_003645255.1 Gammaproteobacteria bacterium | reverse complement strand
TTCAAAGTTGATTTTCATAAATTTATCCTTATTTCTTATATTAAACACGAATACTAAACCTGCCAGGTTTAAAAAACCTGGCAGGTTTGGCTTGAAAGTTTTTTCAGTTATTAAAATCTCATTCCTTAGGAGCTGCAAATTAAATGAATATGGAAAAACTAACCACTAAATTCCAACAAGCCCTCGCTGAGGCGCAAAGTCTAGCAGTTGGGCATGATCACCGTTTTATGGAACCAGCGCATGTCTTATTAGCCATGCTCAATAAAACCAACAGCTGCATCAATTCATTACTAACGCGTGCCGGTGCCAATGTTAATCAAATCCGTTCCGCTTTAATTGAAGCACTCGAACGTATTGCTAAAGTCAGGGAACATCAGGGGGAAGTCCATATTTCTAATGACTTAAACCGCCTATTGAATCTCAGTGATAAACTAGCGCAACAGCGGAAAGATCAATATATTCCCAGTGAATTATTTATACTAGCTGCGGTAGAAGATAAGGGGAATATTGGTAAATTACTGCGTAAAGCGGGTGCGAATAAAGCTTTATTGGAACAAGCGATTAAAGAAATGCGCGGTGGGCAACATGTCAATGATCCTAATGCAGAAGATCAACGTCAAGCCCTTGAAAAATATACAATTAATTTCACAGAGCTTGCATTGCAAGGTAAATTAGATCCTGTGATTGGGCGCGATGATGAAATTCGCCGTGTCGTGCAAGTATTGCTGCGGCGCACGAAAAATAATCCTGTCTTAATTGGAGAAGCTGGAGTTGGAAAAACAGCTATTGTTGAAGGTTTAGCGCAACGCATTATCAATAGTGAAGTGCCAGAAAGCTTAAAAAATAAACACTTACTCTCACTGGATATGGGCGCATTAATTGCGGGCGCTAAGTATCGCGGCGAATTTGAAGAACGCTTAAAGGCGGTATTAAATGACTTAGCCAAACAAGAAGGGCAAATCATTTTATTTATAGATGAATTGCATACGATGGTGGGTGCGGGAAAAGGCGAAGGCGCGATGGATGCCGGCAATATGCTAAAACCCGCTTTGGCACGCGGTGAGTTACATTGTGTCGGTGCCACAACAATAGATGAATACCGCAAATACATTGAAAAAGACGCTGCCCTAGAACGGCGTTTCCAAAAAGTCTTAGTGAATGAGCCAAATGTGGAAAACACCATCGCCATTTTACGCGGATTGAAAGAACGCTACGAGGTTCATCATGGTGTCAATATCACCGATCCCGCGATTGTGGCAGCGGCAACGCTTTCGCACCGCTATATTACAGATCGGCAATTACCTGATAAGGCAATTGATTTAGTTGATGAAGCCGCCAGTCGTATTCGCATGGAAATTGACTCCAAACCGGAACGCATTGATCGGTTAGATCGTCGTTTGATTCAACTTAAAATTGAAAACGAAGCTTTAAAGAAAGAAAAGGATGAAGCTTCAAAACAGCGCCTTTCAAAACTGAATGAAGAAATCAATGATTTAGAAAAACAGCTCGCGGATTTAAATGAATTGTGGCGGACTGAAAAGGCAAATGTCCAAGATGCCAGTAAAATTATGGAAAAACTGGAACAGGCGCGTTTAGCAATGGAAACGGCTCAACGCGCTGGGGATTTAGAACGTATGGCGAAACTGCAATATGAACGTATCCCGACACTGGAAAAAGAAGTGGAAAATGCTTCCCAAACGGAACAGCATCAAAATATGCAATTGCTACGCAATGCGGTGACTGATGAGGAAATTGCTGAAATTGTTTCTAAATGGACAGGTATTCCCGTCACCAAAATGCTGGAAGGCGAACGTGATAAATTGCTCCGTATGGAAAGTGCCTTACATCGGCGCGTGGTGGGGCAAGAAGAGGCGGTGCAAACGGTTTCCAATGCGATCCGCCGATCCCGTGCGGGATTAGCGGATCCCAATCGCCCCAATGGTTCATTTTTATTTTTAGGACCAACTGGCGTGGGTAAAACAGAATTATGTAAAGCGTTAGCCAGCTTTTTATTTGACACGGATGAAGCAATGGTACGCATTGACATGTCTGAATTTATGGAAAAACACTCGGTTGCTCGCCTCATTGGTGCCCCGCCTGGCTATGTCGGCTATGAAAAAGGGGGCTATTTAACAGAAATCGTGCGGCGCAGATCCTACTCAGTGATTTTACTAGATGAAGTAGAAAAGGCGCACCCCGATGTTTTTGGCGTGTTATTACAAGTGCTAGATGATGGACGCTTGACGGATGGGCAAGGGCGAACGGTCGATTTTCGTAACACCGTGATTGTGATGACTTCTAATCTTGGCTCACAATTAATCCAAGAAATGGCAGGAGAAGAAAATTATAATACGATGAAAACGGCTATTATGGATATAGTTGGGCAACATTTCCGCCCAGAATTTATTAACCGGATTGATGATGTAGTGGTATTTCATCCTCTGGCTAAGGAGCAGATTCGTGCAATTGCTCACTTGCAAATTGACTTTTTACGTAAACGTTTGAAATCACACAATATAAGTTTAATCGTAAATAATACCGCTTTAGATAAATTGGGTGAAGCCGGATTTGACCCAGTATATGGGGCGCGTCCATTAAAGCGTGCTATCCAACACCATTTAGAAAACCCTTTAGCCCAAGAAATTTTAGCGAGTCATTTTGTGGCTGGGGATACGATTGAAGCTGATTGGCGGGATAATATGATGCAATTTAATAAAGCTTAAACCACTACCGGCATTACCACAGGTTCCCCCTGTAGCTAAGTGACAAAAAGTATAAATAAAAAGTGAAAGGTTTTTTCAAAATCCTACTGAAATTATTAGGTGCTGCGATAGCATTGGTGTTAATCGCCATACTTGTCATCCTGTTTGTGGTTGATCCCAATGATTATAAGGAGCAAATTGCTGGCTTAGTTGAGAACGTAACGGGACGCACGTTAACCATTGAAGGTGATATTAAATTGACTTTTTACCCGTGGCTGGGACTTGATTTAGGTAAAGTCAGTTTAGATAATGCGCCTGGCTTTGAAAAATCAGAATTTGCCAAAATTGTTCAAACGCAGGTGCAAGTGAAACTAGTGCCTTTGCTAAATAAACAGCTTGAAGTCGGCACTATTTTGTTAGAGGGTGCCTCACTCACTTTGACACGTAAGCCCGATGGTACTAATAATTGGAACGATTTAGCAGCTTTGGGGGGAGAACCAGAGGCTGCCAAAGATTCCAAAACGATTGAAAAACTGACACTGAACGGTATTGATTTGCGTAATAGCAAAATTGTTTGGGATGATCAACAAGCGGATTCACGTTATGTCCTTTCTGATGCCAATCTCAGAACTTCCGCTCTATTATTGAATGAACCTATTAAATTCTCATTTAATAGCGATTTTGAGATTATCGGGGCAACTCAACTCCGAGGACAATTGGCTCTGGACAGTCAAGTCACTCTTAATCAAGCGGAACAACAATATCGCTTAGAACCTTTGCAATTGATAGCTTTGGTGCAGGGCGATCACATTCCAGAGGGTACGCTTTCTATTAATACACAACTTGTTGAAGTCGATTTAAAACAACAAACGGTGACATTAGATGGCATAATAGCAGAAATCATGGATGCTATTTTGAGCGGCGAGCTGTTAGTCCAGCAATTTCAAACGAATCCTGAACTCACAGGAAGAGTTAAATTGACAAATTTAAACCTGCAAAAATGGATTAAGCTATATTTTAAATCACCGCCGACTGGACATTCCGCTGAAAATCCCTTAGCGCGTTTGAAGCCGCTGTTTGAACAAACACCTGGACTAGCGGGCTTAGAAACACAATTTGAAGCGAATTTTGCCGACATCAGCTTAAAAAATCTACGCCTGTCGGTTGATAATAACCAATTTAAAACACCTCAAATCAATCTTGATATTGAAAAAAAATCGTTGGATTTAAAGGCGTTCTCACTTCGGGTGTTAAATATCAACGTGGACGGTCAATTTAACGCTCAACAGATATTTTCTTCAAAGCCAAGCGCGAGCGGTCAACTTGCTTTCGCCCCTTTTAATTTACGAAAGCTACTTAAACAGTTAGAATTGCTACAACTGTTGTCTGCTATTCCTTTGCCAGATGAAAAATTATTGCCCTTGAAAACAGCAGCGTTAAAAACAGAATTTCATGTTCAGAAAGCCAATAAAGTGAATTTGAAAAATCTCCACCTGCGCCTCGATGACAAACAATTTAACACCCCTCAAATCATGCTAAATTTTGAAAAAGAAACCTTAGACTCAGGTGCGTTTTCACTTCAAGCATTAGATATGCACTTGCAGGGCAAAATCAATGTCAAGCAATTATTTCAGAAACCCACTGTCTGGGGTAAACTGACTTTCGCCCCTTTTAATTTACGAAAGCTACTTAAACAGTTAGAACAGCTACAGCTTTTATCTGCTATTCCACTGCCAGATGAAAAATTATTGCCCTTGAAAATGGCAGCGTTAAAAACAGAATTTCATGTTCAGAAAGCCAATAAAGTGAATTTGAAAAATCTCCACCTGCGCCTAGATGATAAGCAATTTAACACCCCTCAATTCACGCTAAATTTGGAAAGAGAAACCTTAGACTCAGGTGCATTTTCACTTCAAGCATTAGATATGCGTTTGCAGGGCAAAATCAATGTCAAGCAATTATTCCAAAAACCGACTGTTTGGGGAAAACTGACTCTGGCAGCATTTAACCCCCAACAAGTGCTTTTAACTTTAGGGCAAGCCCCTATACAATTGCCGGCACCTTTCACGTTGACTCATGCTGCCTTGCAAACCCATTTAAATATAACACCCCAAAACCTGACACTGAGAGATTTACAGATTGTCGTTGATGACAACCAACTTGATAGTCAACAAGTCAACTTCAATTTTGCTCAGGATACGCTGACATTCAATCAGTTGGTTTTTAAAGTATTAGGAACAACTCTTAATGGTGATTTATCAGTTGAGCATGTTTCAAATCAACCTTTGTTACAAGGTGCTATTAAAATAGCGAAGTTTAATCCACGTTTGGTATTGCAACGTCTAGGGCAAACGGTTCCAAAAACAACCGATCCAACTGTGTTAAAAGCCTTCGCCTTAGAAACCCAGTTGCAGGGCGATTTCTCCCAATTAAACTTAGATAATCTTAAAATATCCTTAGATAACAGTCAGTTACAAGGAAATATTAAAATTCAAAACTTCCAAAAACCAGCCATTGCTTTTAATTTAAAATTGGACAAAATCGACATAGATCGCTATTTTCCACCCAAAAGCAAAGCGGAACCCAAACCACTGAGTGGCGAAGAAATAATCTTGCCGCTGGGAATACTACGCGCCTTAAACCTAAATGGCGATTTAAAAGTGGAACAACTGAAAACCGCTAATCTGAAAATCAATGATATACATTTTGATGTATCAACGCAGAACGAGCATATTAAACTCACCCCTTCGCTTTGGATTCCAAAAAATAAATATTAGGTCGTGCAACGCCATCCAATGTTCCTAAAACTTCTCTCATGGAATGGCAACATCTTCAATAAGTTGTTCAACGAGGATTTGGGCATTTTGTTGTTCAGTCATGGCAACTAGGCGGTGTCCGATAACGCCTGGTAATATCATTTGTACATCTTCTGGAACAACATGATCGCGCCCTTGCATTAATGCCCAAGCTTGGGCGCAGTGGAGTATGGCGAGTCCGGCACGGGGGGATAAGCCGACTCGATAGCGTGGTGATTGTCGGCTAAATTCTAAAATCGCTTGTAAATAGTCTATTAGGAACTCAGACACATGGACTTTTGGCACCGCGTTTTGTATTTCTAAAATGTCTTGAACAGTCACAATGGCTTGTAACTCATTAATTATTTCACGGCGCTCTCGCCCTTTGAGTAAAGCTCGCTCTGTGCTATGGTTAGGATAGCCAAGCTCTAAACGTATCATAAAACGGTCTAATTGTGATTCAGGCAATGGGAAAGTACCAACTTGGTGGAGTGGATTTTTGGTAGCTAATACAAAAAAAGGGACAGGTAAAAGGCGGGTTTCACCTTCCACCGTGACTTGATGTTCTCCCATTGCTTCTAATAAAGCACTTTGCGTTTTAGGGGTGGCACGATTGACTTCATCCGCTAATATCATTTGAGCAAAAATAGGTCCGACATGAAATTTAAATTGCCCTTTGTCATAAATTGACACGCCAATAATATCAGCGGGGAGTAAATCACTGGTAAATTGAATACGCTGAAAACTTAAACCTAGCACTTGGGCTAAAACATGAGCGAGAGTCGTTTTACCAACGCCTGGTACATCTTCAATTAAGACATGTCCACGCGCCATCAAGCCAGTTAAGACTAAACGAATTTTGAGTTCTTTGCCCAGGATGACTTGGCTGATTTGAGCAACGATGTTGTCGATAGTTTCTTTGATAGGCTGCATAATTTTCAAAACAATGGGAATGGGGAATAATGTCATTAGAAAAACCTGTCAGGTATCCAAGACATGACAGGTTTATATAGATGCGTTCCACGCACTTTAAACTTTGTCAAGAAGAGCGTAATGCTTTAATTTCTTCCCTGCTTAATCCTGTTTTCTGGCAAATCGTCTCAACGTCTAAAACATCTAGTAAACTTTTGGCGATTTCACGATTTGCGGCTTCCCGTTCTGCTTGCCGTTTTTCTTCATATAAATCCAGAGTTCGTCGAATCTCTTCTTCTGACAATCCCAAGAGATCCATATCTTCAAATGCCTCTTTAACTTCTTCTGTTTGCAGTAACGCTTGAATTTTAGTTGCCTTGTCGATGTTATCAACCACATCAAGCAGTAACCATTCTTCAAGATCGCTAATGGTTTCTTGCTCAATATGAGCGGGTGGAATATTACGAGGATAAAGCGCGATAATTTCCCAATCAAACTGCCAATCGGTTTCTTTACAATTCGAGTGGAGTGTCAAGGTTTCCTTGATTTCACTATGGGGCGGCTGTAAATCAAAGAACCAGCAAATACTATAACACGGTAAGACGACGGAATAGTCAGAACCGGTTGGAAATTGACTGGAATAATTACGACACTGATAATCCATAAAACGTGCCATTGCCCGTTTACTATAGCCCTTTTGCAATTCTACCAGGATTCGCTGGTTTTGTTCAGTAATACAAAACACGTCAATCACATCATGTTTTGTACTTTGAACTAATTGGTTTTTGCCCTTGATAATAAAATCGGTGGGCTCATACGTCACATCTTTAATCGGTGTCGATAATTCGGGAGCTAACACCGTATTTAAAAAAGCTTTAAGGATGTGTTTTTTGTGAAATACTTTTTTAAAAAAAATATCATATCTCAATCTGCCAACTTGCATTATTTTTACCTCATTAACTAATGGAAATAGAAATAACAATATTATAAATAAAAACAATGACTTAATAAATAATATCCTTTCCAATTCCCTATTCACAACGAATATAAATTCTAAATTCGACTCGTCGAGAAAATTCAATATTTTCCAAATTATTTTCTCTGATTAAGCGACTAGACGATAATCCGTTAGCCGTCAAAATGCTACGCAGCCAAGCTTTATCAGTCTTAACGGATGGTAATTGTAAGCAATATTTTAAAACAGCGCGTGTTCTCTTTTGAGATAATATCATATTATTAAAATAAGCCTCATCTTGAGAAATAGTATCTTGCCATTCTGAAGAAGTATGCCCTTCAATACCGAGAGCTTCTATGTGCTGTTTATGTTTTTTTAAGAGTTTGACATATCTCGGAAAAAATTCAGCTAATAGCACTTGATAATGTGAATTAAGGGAAGAATAACCCACTTCAAAAGGAATTGTCGTATTTTGAAAACGTATCGTTAAAGTCGTTTTATCAATTTTTGCGAACCAACGTGATAAATCAGATTCAAATTCATCTAACAAGGCTTGATAAATAGTTTCTTGTACCGATGGCAGCGGTGTTATGGATTGTGTAACCATTATTGGTTGCACTTTATGGCTGTCCAACGCTACCACCTGTGTCAATATAGGTTTTTGAATTTCAGAGTTTGTAGGCTTTGAATTCAATGAATAGCTAATAGATACTAATAAAAAGAGCAGCGTGATGGCAAGTATCAACAATCCTAAAATGACATCATAAATTGAAATTAAAGACTTTTGTTGAACATTTGAAGTTTGTCCAAAAATTTGTTCCAGTTCCATTTCAGTTACCAGTTATTAATGCGTAAGGAATATACATAGAATAATTTCTAAAACGTTCAAACCTGTTAAGTTTAGTTGTCTATTTTATTTCTTGCACATTTCATGCCCATTTATAAGTTGAATCAAATTTTAATTGTCGACAATCCTAATTCATCAACACTTTCCATAAATATGCCTAATATTTTTGGTAACTGAGCTAAATAGTATTCGTATCCTTTCTAAACTCGGTGGAAAAAAATTGACAGGTTTCCAAAAACTGTCAGGTTTAGGCAAATTTAACCACATTTTTTGAGAAGATACCTATTTTTTTTGTGGTGATTTTGGAGCCCAAAGCTTTAGCTTTGGGTGTGCGCCATTTTGAGTAAAGATTGAAAATCTGTACTATAACGTATCCTATCAAAATCAGAATCCGTTTTTGCCATTTCAAAACATTCTGCATTTAAAGCTATTGCCTCTTGTAACGCCGTAATAGCCAGATTAATTTCACCCAGTGAAGTATAACAACAAGCCTGATTATAAAATAACGAAAAATCCGTCGGGTTAACTTCAATCGCCTGCTTAAAATGAACAATTGCTTCTTCGTAAAGCTCCGATTCCATCAAACTATAAGCTTGATTTTGTAAAATTTCATAATCGCTCGGTAAATCAGGATTATCAACAACATCAATCATTTTTTGAGATGAAACTTCACTATTTTGTGTTTCTAGCACCGGTGTTTCTAAATTTTCAATGCCATTAGGTACATTAGCATTTAATAACTCAGCAAACTTATTTTGTAAAGCCTCAAAGCCCTCTATTTGCGTTTCTAAAGAAACTTCTGCCATATCCATTTGTGTTTCTAAAGCCATTTCAAGTAATTCCAAATGCTGCTGAACTTCTTGCTGCATTCCCCGCGTCAAATCCTGAATATTCTTTTCAATCACAGGAAAAGCGTCACCGGCTTGTTGACGCAAATGCTGAAAACTTTCTAATTGAAGCTCATGTTCTTCAACTTGTTGATGTAAGCCCTGCATTACCTGGGCAAGTTGCTGTACTGTCTGTGGAATGGATTGCATCACAGTGCCAATCTCTTGCAAAGCATCACGCGATTTTTCTATGCCATTAAGAGAATACGTAAATTGTTCAGACATCTGTGTCATTTGCCCCTGGTAATTTTTTTGCCAAGTGACAAGTTTCCCAACCGCTTGGTTAAGTTGTTTGATGTTTTCAGTTTGTTCCTTATTCAAATTGAGTTCTTTTAGAGGGGTTTCTTGTAACTTTATGATTTTATAGACATTTTTTTGATAAACACTCGCCTGTTCCATCATATTTGAAAGAATTGCTTTTTGATCAGCATTATGATCGCTAATTTCATTCAAAGCTCGATAAATATCAGCCGGCGTAATCTGGTGACTAGGAAGTGCGGCTTGTTGAGCCTGTTTACTATTCATCAACTTAATTAAAAAGGCGAAAAAAATACCAACAACCCCAGTGATCAAAGCCATTTTTAATCCATTCATTAAATAAGGAAGACTCTTTTCAAGATTTTGCCCGTCAAATCCGCTTAAACCGATGGCAAAACCTAAAAAAATACCTAAAATGCCGAAACTAGTTAACAACGTTGCCGAAAATTCAGCAAACCGACGTTTATAAATAGCCAAAATCAGTAATAAAACGCAACTCACAATAAAAAAATCGGTGATGATATTTATATAAGGATTTAATGTTTGTAATCCTAATACAATATAAGCGGTAATAGAAAAGGGTTCGGTAGTAAACATAATTAATTCCTGCTATATAAAACAAAATACGAATTAAAAAAATACCATTTTTCAAAAAATGGTATTTCTAACACGCCTGAACCTATTAATCTTGATTCTAACTATTTTTAGATAACAATATACCGCCCTGCAATAGCAACGATAATCGTTATTAACCCTAACCACAAATTAGTCACTATCAATTGACGAATCGTCGCTAAATATTGAGCCGCTAATTTAAAATCCTTTTGGGAAACCATCTTTTTTAAGCCAGGAAAAGGGATAAAAAAGATATACACAAATAATAGGCTCATAATAATAGCCAATGCCAACATAATATGAACAAATATCGGCGTTTTAGCCATACCCCCATAAATGCCAAAAATCACCCCTAAGCCGGTAATCCATAACACCACCATTGCCACCCATACCCAGGGAAAAAATTTTCCCAATACTTGTGACATCAAAGGCAAACGCAAAGGCGGCTCTAACAAATGATTCGCAGCGGGGCGTAAAGCAAAATGAGCAAAAAACATTCCACCCACCCAAATAACAGCAGATAAAGTATGTAAAGTGATAGCAATTGCAAGTAAATATGTCATAGTCAGTTATCAGTTGTCGGTTTTCAATAATCATATTAAGCTTGATATAATTTCAGAAAGAAATCCGATTTTTGAAAAAATCGGATTTCTACACTCAACATTATAGTATAATCGAAAAAATCAATTGAATTATCGAAACACAGCGAAGTGACTGCGTTTCTTAAATCCGTTGTACTCATTGAGAATAAAACATTGAATAATTCTATGAAGCAGCCACCCGGTGAAACTATCATCATGGGTATGGGAAAAACCGGAATGGCTTGTGTCGATTTTTTAGTTAAAAATCATAAACCGGTGCGCGTGATGGATAATCGCCTTACGCCCCCTGGATTAACGACACTTAAACAAACTTTCCCAAACGTACCCTATATCACCGGCTATTTTGACAGCGCACAATTAGCACAAGCCGCTGAAATTATTATTAGCCCTGGATTATCGCGGCAAGAACCCGCCCTGGTTCAAGCTTTGGCAAATGGGGTACCTATTATCAGTGAAATAGAACTATTTGCTCGCTATGTCAATGCGCCGGTTGTTGCTATCACTGGCTCCAATGGTAAAAGTACCGTCACCACCCTTTTAGGTGAAATGGCAAAACAAGCCGGTTGGCAAATACAAGTGGGCGGTAATTTAGGCACGCCTGCACTTGAATTACTTTGCACCCCTGCTCCCGATTTATATATATTAGAACTCTCCAGTTTTCAACTTGAAAGCACCTATTCATTAAATCCTAAAGCCGCAGTCGTACTGAATATTAGCGAAGATCATCAAGATCGCTACACAAATATTAAAGAATATATAGCTGCTAAACAAAAAATTTATCAAGGAGAGGGCAAAATCATTATCAATGCCGACGATCCACACATCGTTGCCATGTTACCCCCTCATCGCCAACATCTCACTTTTAGTCTATATAATCATCGCAGCGATTACAGAATATGTTCACATCACGGCGAATTATACTTAGCCCGCGCTAATAATCACTCATTCACGCCCTTATTACCCATAAAAAAAATGCGGTTAAACGGCACTATTATGCAAGCTAATGCCTTAGCAGCCCTCGCTTTGGGCGAAGCGGTAGGATTAGCCCAGTCAGCCATGCTAGACGCACTGCAAACTTTTCGGGGCTTATCTCATCGCTGCGCCTGGGTTGCTAATCAGCAAGGTATTGATTTTTTTAATGATTCTAAAGGAACCAATGTCGGCGCAACAATTGCCGCCATTTCCAGTTTAGACAGGCAAATTATTCTCATTGCTGGGGGCGACGGTAAAGGGGCAGATTTTACGCCCTTAACCAAGGTAGTCGCTCAACATTGTCGCGCCGTTGTAGTAATAGGGCGAGATGCGCCGCTGATTGCTGAAGTATTAACGGTAGCAGTGCATTATGCAAACAGTATGGAAGACGCGGTGACACAAGCGGCAAGTTTAGCCAAACCAGGGGATACGGTGTTATTATCACCGGCATGTGCCAGTTTTGACATGTTTAATCATTATGAACACCGAGGGCAGGTGTTTGAACAAGTGGTAAAGCAATTGAATTAATACCAGGATGGAGCCTTTTAGACCTGACAGGTTTTAGAAACCTGTCAGGTCTGTCGTTTTCTTCAATACGTAAAAGTCACGTAGTAGGTAAAAAGGCGGTTGTATTTCCAGTTTAGACAAGATGTTTCAGCAATTAAAGGGAACAGACTCAGGTTATTTAAAATTTGAACCTGAGCCCTTTTTATTAAACGGCACCATATGTTTACGTTGCAGTCCTTCTTGTGGAATACGAAAATGATTAGAAATCACTTCTACAAGCCAATCTTTCAGCTTGGCGGGGAGCCAATTCAAAAGATCATCATTTATCGTTCGTTGCTGATTTTTACACCAACGATTTTTTGGAACAGCACATCGAAGAACTTCATAGAGTTCAATATCAAGAATGAGGGAGACATCCAGTGACTCATGTATATTGCGAGCGGCTCTAAATGGTATCATTAACCCATCATAATCGACATCCCCGAAGTAAAGGATCAAATCAAATGGTGCGATTTCTCGTATTAACTCTAAACCCTGCCAAGTTTGTGAGAATTTGTTGCCACCGCCATACACAACGGATGAATAGGCACCGTTGTCGCGGTTCCACAGAGATAAAGTACGCCAAGTCGCGCTGTTTTCTACGACTAAGCAGGGTTTTGACTCAGAGCCTGAAGGGCCTTTTTCCCAAGCCAGTGGTTCTGGTGTTATGACACAACGTAATACTGATAACTCAATACGCCCCTGCTTGAAAGGTTGAGTTTTTGAAAATTCATCTAATAATTTTTCGTCATTAAATATTTCAAACGATCTTTCACGTACTGCTACAATAGGTGCGTTACGTCCCCCTGACTTTAACCAGTTATCTAGCATCTGCCACTGCTGGTAATTGGGTAAGCGTCTCCCATCAGCTAAAAAAGTTAATTCTCTAGCCCATAAATAAGTCTTTGGTTCCAACAACAAAATTTTATCGTCATTTGCTTTTTCAGGTTGTTGAACCCATTTTGGTAGTGGCGGTTGTGCTGTATGATCAAATAACTTCTTAGTTTTTGGTAAGCTAAACCCACGTAATTCAATACCAGTAATTAAAGCATGTAGGGTTTGTCGTGAATCACCAGCAATTTGTTCAGGCAGTGCTTTTGCCATCGCATCCCATAATAATTCTATAGGAATACGATGTTTATCCAACGATAAGGCTTGTTCAAAGCGATCAATGGCGGCTTTAGTGACTTTCATTTTCCAGATCAACCTGTTCTTTAAATTGAGCTTCGACTGTTTCAATGTCAGGTATTTGTAATTCTTTCACATAGCGATCACCTGTTTTCTGATCTCTGTGCTGGTTTTGTAATGTCACAATGCGTGGAAATTCTCCCAGAGACTCTTTTTCCTGAATACCAGTTGCGTAGATTAATTGGGTATTCGTTAGTTTTGCCATTTCCCGTTGCATCTGCACAAAAGGAATATAGTTACATTTTCCTAACGGATTATCAAGTAAAAGGAAGTTGGAGGGATTTCGATTTTCACTGTATTGAAAACCGATAAGTCGTACAATACCACAGTAAATCATTATAGCAGTAGTGAGCTTCTCGCCACCAGAAAATCTACCGACATCGACAACCGAAGTTCGCTCTAAGGTGGGGGTGTCGGATGGCTTAAATATCTGAATAGAAATGTTATTATGTAGCACCTTATGAACACCCTGTTGGATGAGCAATACTGGATTTTCTGTTATTCCTTTTTTGTTGTTAACTAAATGATGTAGGTATTCTTCTAACGTTTGCTGGAGATAATCTACTTTCAGCACTTTGGGGTTGATCTTAACATCAATAAAAGGATGGCTACTCCATGCCTTCCAAATACCTGAATTTGGAGGACATTTGGAGGCGGTGTTCAAACCTTTCAGTTGTCGAATGGCTGACTCTACTAAACCTCTAAAAAATCCAACGAGTTCAGTACGTCCTTTATCGGCTCTTTCTAGTGAGTCGTTTAGTGCCTCGATTCTATTAGCCAATTCATTGATACGCTCACCCACGTTTTTATAATAGTTCGGCATCTCCAAAAGGCGGGAACGTAAGACTTGATTAACTTCTCTATAAGTGTCATCATTGAGCATCTTGGTGATTGCATTCTGCAAACTATTCACTTTGCCTTTAGCATCACTGAGTTGCTTATCTAGTGTTTTACTCAGTTTGCCAATATTGCCCCATTCCTTTTCGGCTTCTTCAGCAGAATCAAACGGCTTGTAAGTTTCCCAAAGTGATTCATCAGGAAATTCTTCTTTTGCCGCTTTGACGGCTGTTTTCAACAAAGCGAGACTTTGCTTGATTTCAGTCATTTTCTTTTCTGTCGTGGCAATTGATGCCTTTATTGTTTCTTCAGTATATTGCGCCTCTTGAAGTTGCTTATCCCATTGGCTACGTGTATCACTACAAGCCTCTAACGATTCAAACGAAGTGAGTTCCTCTGGTTTTTGAGGTACACCTTTTGCCTTGAATTCATCAAATTCACGCTTGGCTTTCTTTTTATCAGCTTTGGCTAATGTTTCAATATCCCGTGCTTTGAGAACTTTTTCATTCAACGTTTCGAGTAAGCTATCGCCTATAGATTGTTCACAACGGGCTAAAATATCATTAACCTCTTGTTCACCATACGAACCACGTTTGGCATGATACTCTTTTTGAGCCACGGTTCGTTGCTTAGTCAATTCTTCCAGTTGTCCTCTCAACTTATCTGACGCTTTTACTCCTTCGTCATAAGAGACTTTTTTAGCAAAATAAATCTCACGTAATTGCAGTTCGGTGTTATGCTCATACTGTGTTACTAGCGAACGATCTTTGGGCGAGCGGTGTACAATATTGTTCAGAGCGTCTCTGCAAGTTCTAAGATCGTTCTCTTGATTCTTAATCGCTTCAACAAGCTGTTGCTCTTGATCCTTATATTGGGTAATGGCGTTTTCCAACTCCTCAACCTCTTTCAGTTTTTCGGATCGTTCTTCTTTGGCTTGTTGCAATTCAAGTTGTTTTTCTTGGCGTTGTTCCTCATAACGGTTAATATATTTCTCAACTGCTTTTCGACAGTTATTCAGTTTCTTTCCTTTTGCCTCTGTTTCCATTAAAGAGACTGAAACGCTTTCTTGGCGTTCTTCGAGTATCCCAATATCACGTTCAAGCTTTTCAAAGTGTTCACGCTTGCTTGCTATTTGCTGTTGGATATCGGTAATGGCTTGTTGGTAACGTGCTTCTGCGCCTTCAGGATGCGCTTTCAAAAATGCTCTGAGTGTACTTAGGATTTCACCATAAGCGGTGTACTCTTCTTTAATATCAGACAAACGAGTCTTGTTGTTTTCAATGTTAC
Source organism: Gammaproteobacteria bacterium (assembly GCA_003645255.1). Classification (GTDB taxonomy): domain Bacteria; phylum Pseudomonadota; class Gammaproteobacteria; order Beggiatoales; family Beggiatoaceae; genus QNES01. The sequence goes on along the minus strand of QNES01000055.1, from coordinate 6,972 downwards.
GTTCTAAGCGCGATTTTTCAATAGCCGCCGCTTCTTTGTCAAAAGTCGCATTGCTGGTAGGCATTACAGTCGTCATACCATCATACTGATTCACGGTGTCTGGGCAACTGACGAGCGTGATTTGCACAGGGCAGCGCAGATTTTTAAGCGTTTGGAATTCTTGTTTAACACGTTCCAAATGTTCTGGGCTGATAACCGCAATACCACCATACCGTGCCGGATCACGGTTCATTTTTTCTCTTATTGTATCTGGCGTTATATCGCCTTGTTTTGTTAAGTATTCACCATAACTATAGGCACCGATACTATTATCTTTGAGATGTTGTAAGACGGTACGAACATCGCGCCCTGGTGGTAAAACACTAGATTCTGATAACGCATCAACATCTTCTTGATCCAAGTCAAGCTGATTTTGAACCTGTCTTAACTCTTGGTTCAATTTTTCTTGAGCATTTTTGAGACTGTTTTCTAAATCAGGGGAATAGGGATTTATTTCGTCAGTTTCTACCAAATCGCACAATGTTTGATGATGGGATAAGCTTTGTAACTCATTTTGGTATGCCAGTAATCTGTTGGAGGCTTTTTCAGCATCCTTTTCCAGCGTAGATATCTTGTTGGTAACAGATTGCTTTTCTAACCCAAACTGATTAATGCTCTCCTTGATTTCTTCTCTGGAGGCTTTTAGTTCGCTAATCGTTTCTTCTGTTGTGGCAAGCTGTTCATCAATACGCGCTATTGCTACACTGGTGGTTTCATCAGCTTGGATATACCCCGATTTTCGTAGCTGATTTAATTGGATATCAGCTTTCTCTAACCATTTCAATAACTTATTGGATTCTGTTTCCAGCGTGTCAATGCGCCCCTTCGTTTTACCCAGTTCTTGTTGGGTGGCTGCTATCGTGTTCTGGATTTTTTGGTGTTTTTCAGATTTCTTGCTTAAATCCGCCTCTATGACTTTAGCTTTGTTATCCATAATCCCATGATAAAGCAAACCAATGGTATGAAGATGGGCTGCGATTTCCTCAACTGGCGCGTTGGCTTGTTCAATTTCATTCTGTAAAGTAGTACATCTATTTTCTATTTGGCGTAGTTTTTCAAGATACTGGGCTGCAAGATGTAAGTCATATTGACGTTTTTGCGCGTTGAGAACTTTAACGGCAGATTGATGTCTTGCCGTTTCCTTAGCATAGATAAGGCGCAGCTTTTCAGATTTCAGCCATTGAATCCCCGCTGATACTTTCGTTATCTGTTGCTGGTTACGAGCTTGCTCATCTTTTAGGTTATTAAAGTCAATCCTAAACTTATTCTGAGCATTTCGGATTGAAATATCAGTCTTTATAACCCTTGCCGCGATTTGTTGACGTGCAATCGCATTTTCCTTTTTTCGTTCCTGCAAAGAAAGGTATTCATTAGCAGGTTCCTGAAGGGCAATAAAGTGATTGCGTAGTTTCTCAACGAGTGCCTTTTCTTGTGTGAGTATTGGCACTTTCTTCAGTTTTTCTTTATGTTGCTCAATAACGCTGGGCAGTTTTTTGGCATTATTCGGATCAATAAGCGGTGTCAGAACAAGATCAAGAAATTGTTCGATTTTGGTAATGGCTAAAATGTCATCCGCACTCCCCTCTTTTTCATTCATTTTGGTGAGCAACTGAAATTGTTCAGGGATAAATCCACGCCTTCGTAAAAAATCTAACCAGTCTTTTTGCGTATCGTTGATAAATGCCTCTAATGCGGGTAAATTTCTAACCTGTTCATTAAACCAAAGTCGGAAATCATCAAAATTCGTTTCTGGTTGGTTATTGAAGCCTAATGGTAAATGATGAAAAGACAGTTTTTTGCTCGAAATGAAACTAAAAAATAACCGTTTCAAAATAGGTGAGCCGCTGTCATTGAGTTGTGATGTTCTCAAAACACATTGCCCAATCATTCTGGTTCGAGTGGCGGTTCCAAATAACCCTCCTTCAATAGTCCATTCGGTAACAATAAATCCCAATTCACCTTGTCTGAAATAGTCTTCAAACTTCCGAGCTTCCCCTTCAGCCCTGGCAAATTTTTGCTTACGGGGTTGGAATACGGAATAGAGCAGTTGAATAATGGAACTTTTACCACCGCCATTGCGTAGGCTAATGATGGTATCAACTGGTTTATCATTAAATTCAGGATCAGAAAATTTTATGTGAGTCCCGTGCAATCTGGCTTCTTTATGTCCCACACGAGAAAACCATAAATTCAATAATTTACTCATAGTTAATTGTATCCTCTGTTTTGACAACTGCTTCTTTAATCACTTCAAAGGCTCGCATGGCAGCAAATTCGCGCACATAGATACGAAATTTGGAATGGGTACGGTATGTTTCACCCTCTTCATCTACTTTCAGGGAGATAAATTTTTGCTCTGCTAGATATTTAAATGTTTGTTCAACTACCCAAGCTAAGGAGCCAATTTTGTGTGCCCCTGATGGAGTACGCATAATGGATGCTTTTTCTTTAATCACTTCCCAAGCGTCAGTTAATCCTGGCACAACCTCTTGCTCATCACGCTTATCATTAAAAGATTCAGCTAATTGAATGAGTCGTTGACGAACATCCTTAACTGTGACATAACGAGCACGATCATAGTCAAAACTTGATTCATTAGGAAAACAAATAGCCGCAATAGTGATAATAGTAGCACCAAACATTAGACGCTGTTCAACTTCAGCAAAACGGGTATGAATATGATCTGCAAGGATGGGGCGAAACGGACTTTGTTTTTCTACCACTGCCATCACAATACCCAGTTTGGATACATCTAACACGCGCAACCCAAATCCAGTTGCTATTTGTTTGACCATTTCTCGATACTCATCATCAGTTTGGTAAGCGTCTATACATTCGCGATAACGAATATTATTATGTGGATTAAACTTAGGCTTTAAACCACAACTGACAAGATAAGCAGCATCTTCTATTTTTTGAAACATCACTAATCCTTATTTTTATACTACAATGTGCTTAATTATTAAATCATCACCACAACAAAATGGGGTAACAAATCTTTTATCCATTTTAGTCGCGTAAAACGTGGCGCTGTCTTGTGTATAAGCGGCATGTACTAAGGCAACTAACGCTCTAACTATACCCTCATTTTCTTTGTCGGGAGGAACACACTCAATTAATTCATGTAAGGTACAACTGCCTTTCGATAACCCTTGCCTGATAAGTGCCTCCGCTTTAGCAATATCAATCTTGGTTACATTAGCATTAATCTCAATGCTCAATTCTTCAGAATGTTCCTCCTCATACATAAGCGTTTGATCATCTAAATCCTTACGAGGCATAAGCGCGTTTTGCACAATACTAACCAAATCGTGCAATGGTTGCGTTACAGGATATAAAATAACAGGTTCAAGACGATCCAATACGTTTTCAAGGTTATTAAATGGTAACTTTAGAAATGGTAAAAGTATTTCTTCTGTCAGGTTGGGTAAATTTTCATATTGTGAATCAAAAAAGCATTGATGAACTTGTGCATCCAGAAATTCGTCATCCAAACGATTGGCAATTTCATAGAGCTCAAGATAAATATCTAAGCAGTGCTGAATTTTGTTTTTTAATTGAATCAGCAGATAGGTATTGGTAACTTGCTTTTCAGCTAAGTCTTTTTCAATATAAGCAATAATAAGATTATCAGAATCACGAAATTTTTGAATATTGACAAGTGCATCCTCAATTTGAGGGCGAATTTGGCTTTGCCATTCCATATTCCGAACATTAATCCGTATTTTCCGAATTAAACTCATTAAGATATTGCGGTGTTGATAGGTTGCTGCACGATGTTCATCAGCCGTTTTGTTTGCCTCTTCTATTTTCCCCGCCTTCAATTGATGATCTAATACAGCTTGAATGGCAACCTGTTTATCTTCAAGGGGTTGGCTCAACGCTGTGAAATAAAGGTTAGCACACTCAATTGATGGGCGGAGGTAAAAATAACCATCTGAACCGTCAAATTCTTCAAGTAATCGAAACTTAACGGTTTTAAATAGATTATCTTGGTAGGAAAAGATACGTGCTTCAAATGATGTGCCTGCTTTACAGTTTAAAAGCACATCAATCAAATCGTCTGCTTGTTTGCCAATCATATCTTGACTAGGAACAGAATCAGCTAAACTTTCTCTGCACAATGCCTTAACTTGTGTGACAATCCAATCTGAGATATCATTTCGCAAAACTTCTCTACGGATACCTCCCTCCATTGAACCTAAATGAAGTCCATTAAGCACCCGCTCAATTATCTTCATGGCAATAGAAAAATAGTCAACCAGATTGAGTGGCGTTCTTTTTGCGTCAGGAGACAATCTGTACAAAGGTTCAGCAATTGCTAATGTGAATGCTCGGTGGCAAATAGATAGCATTTTCGTCGTTTTCAAACATTATGTTGATGATAATTTGTTCAATATATAGTTTTTCATAAAAATAATTTCACAAAAGTAGGGGCAATTCTTTATGGTTGCCCTTACGCATATGAAATTATTTTTATGAAAGGAGCGGCGGCGAGCCGTTCCATGTAACTGACCAGTTTAAGTTGCCCAAGTTGCCCAAATCGGATTTTTAACGGGAACCAATCAGAAATCCGATTTTTTCAAAAATCGGATTTCTTGACCAGACTGATAACGAATTTATTAATTAATCTACTCCCACATAAAAAAACTATCTATTAAGAAAGCGACTGTTTATAACAATCTTGTATCGTTCTGATAATAACATCTATAGTTCGTAGGGTGGGCAAGTGTGTTTTTTTCCCACCATCGTAGGCATGATATATGATAAATATTGTGGTATTTTAACATTTTGCCGTTGCACTAAAAAGACGTTGCCCACCCTACCCGGCTAATTTAACACTTTATCTAAAGCTTGAAGAAACATTTCATTTTCTTCAGGCAAGCCAATTGACACGCGCAAATACTGGGGCATACCATATCCTCCCCCAAGCGGGCGTGTAATAATACCTTGACGTAAGAGCAATTCATAAACTTTGGCACCCTTACCCACGTTGACTGAGACAAAATTGCCTAGTGAGGGAATATAGGATAATTTCTTATGATTAAAAGCGTCTGTCAGTTGCTGCATACCGGCGCGATTCAAGGCAATACTTTTTTCAAGATAGTCATCATCCGCTATAGCAACAGTAGCAGCAGCTAGTGCGAGACTATTGACATTGAAAGGTTGCCGTAATCGATTGAGTAAATTAGCTATATTTGGATGAGAAATAGAATAACCAACTCGCAATCCGGATAATCCGTAAGCTTTTGAAAAGCTTCGCGTGACAATTAAATTGGGATAATTGTTTAACCACTTTAGAGTGTTGGGATAGTCCAAATTATCCGAAGCATATTCAAAATAAGCTTCATCTACCGTCACTATCACAGATTTAGGAACGGCATCCAAAAATCTTTTTAAGCTGGTTTTATCCAGCCAAGTGCCGGTAGGATTATTGGGATTAGCGATAAATATGAGACGGGTATCTTCGCGAATCGCCGCCTGCATAGCCGTTAAATCATGCCCCCATTGTTTAGTCTGCGTAATAATAGCTTTGGCACCGATGGCTTGTGTTACCATGAAATAAACAATGAACGCATGTTTTGAAAAAATAACAGACTGCGTTGGGCTGACAAAGACACGGGTTATCAATTCAAGTACATCATTAGAGCCATTACCCAAAGTAATCATGTCTGGACTAATGCTATGTTTTTGAGCTAAAACTTTTTTAAGCTCGAAAGCATTACCATCGGGATAGCGGGTTATTTTTGGTAAACTCGCTTGTATCGCCTTAAGCACTAATGGGTTTGGTCCTAAGGGATTTTCATTGGAAGCCAGTTTGATGATATTTTTTATCCCATATTTCCGTTCTAATTCTTCGATGGGTTTGCCTGGTTGATAGGGGTGTAAACCTTGTACCCCATGCGTTGCAAGTTGAAAAAAATCAGAAATCATGTCAGTTATCAGTTATCAGTTATCAGTTATCAATTTTAGAAACCCCGCTTTTTCAAAAAACGGGGTTTTTAGTTATCAATTCACAATTTTTTTATCACAATTCTTTTAGTCCAAATGCATACAAACTATTTTTACTTACACCCGTGATTTCACTCGTTAATTTTGCCGCTTGTTTGAGCGGTAATTGTTGGTGTAATAATCGAAAAATTCGTTCCGTTTCCGGAGCAATCGCATTCTTATCAGGTTTTGGTGCGCCTTGGACGACAATCACAAATTCGCCTTTTTGCCGTTCTGCCCTTGTATTTAGCCAACTTTTTATGCCACTCAACTGGTCCCGATGAACCGTTTCATAAACTTTCGTTAACTCTTTAACCAAAACCGCTTCCCGCTTTTCACCAAATAGCTGTATCATATCATTGATACAATTACAAATACGATGCGGTGTTTCATAAAATACTAAAGTTCTTGATTCTCTTACTAAATTTTCTAAATGTCGCTGACGAGCCATAGATTTCGACGGTAAAAAGCCCTCAAATACAAAACAATCCGCCCGGAAACCCGCAACCGACAAAGCACTAATTAAAGCACTCGCCCCTGGTATAGGTACAACGGTCAAATGTGCGGCATGAGCTGACTTAATCAAATGATAGCCAGGATCACTAATCAATGGTGTTCCAGCATCACTAATCATCGCAATATTATTACCATCATACAAACGTTGTAATAAAATCGGAGACTGTTGCCGCTCATTATGTTCATGTAAAGACTGCAACGGTGTTGTGATACCAAAATGATTTAATAAATGGCAACTATGGCGCGTATCTTCAGCGACAATGAGTTCCACTTCACGCAAAACAGATTGCGCTCGCGGACTCAAGTCTTGTAAATTACCAATAGGGGTAGCAACAACATAAAGCACCCCTTTTTTAATTGATTTTCCAATTATCACTTCGACAATACCGCGCTTTGTTTTTCCAACAATTCACCAATGCCCTCTTT
>QNES01000054.1 GCA_003645255.1 Gammaproteobacteria bacterium | reverse complement strand
TTCTACCGCTTCTCGATACACCACTTGGCTAGGAATTTCACCAGGTTCCAAAATACCGGCGACGATTTCCCATAACCAGGCACCATTCGTATGCCCTATTGCTCCTGGGCGAAATTGTTCAATCATTACAATCTCTTCACGCTCGGGATCGTAGGGCAAAACGGCGGCGGCATGACCTCGTTCAAGCACTTCGCGCAATAATTCATCACTCCAACCACCTGCAAAAAGTGTGTGTTTGAGACGGTAACGAATTAATTTAAAAAAACCTTCATAGCAACTCGTTTTATCAATAATTTGAATATCTTGCATGTCAGTTATCAGTTATCAGTTATCAGTTAAAATTTATGGCTAAAACTTAACCATTAGCAGTATAGTAAAATGATTTATTTGAATGTCTATAATGTGAATAGCCATATATGGAACCTGTGGTCACTTTTTTGATAGACTATTATAAAATTTTTGCAACTGAATCATTACCATTTCTATAGTTATTATGACACGATTTATTTTTATTACAGGCGGCGTTGTATCTTCACTTGGCAAGGGCATTGCTTCAGCTTCTTTAGCTGCCATACTTGAAGCACGTCAACTTAAAGTGACATTACTTAAATTAGATCCTTATATTAATGTTGATCCAGGGACAATGAGTCCTTTTCAACATGGGGAAGTTTTTGTCACTGATGATGGTGCAGAAACCGATTTGGATTTGGGACATTATGAACGCTTTGTGCGTACCACTATGGGGCAGCATAATAATTTCACCGCTGGGCGTATTTATGAAAATGTGATCCGTAAGGAGCGGCGGGGTGATTATTTAGGGGCGACCGTACAAGTGATTCCCCATATTACTGATGAAATTAAGCGGTGCCTTCTTGAGGGTGCTAAAGATGCTGAAGTGGCGATGGTTGAAATTGGGGGAACGGTTGGGGATATTGAATCTTTACCTTTTTTGGAAGCGATTCGGCAACTGGCTAGAGAGTTAGGGCATGAGCGGGTATTATTTATTCATTTGACTTTAGTTCCTTTTATTCCTTCCGCTGGTGAATTGAAAACGAAACCGACTCAACATTCGGTTAAAGAATTGCGTTCGATTGGAATACAACCAGATATTTTGCTTTGTCGTTCTAGTCGCCCGCTCCCGGAGGGGGATCGACAAAAAATTTCATTGTTTACCAGTGTTGATAAAACGGCTGTGATTTCAGTGGTTGATGTTGACTCGATTTATCGCATTCCTTTACTTTTGCATCAGCAAGGGTTGGATAAGATTTTATGTGATAAATTTCGATTGAAAACACCACCGGCTAATCTATCGGATTGGGTAAATGTATTGGCGGCGATGGATAATCCAAAATCGGGTAGCGTCAAGGTAGCAATGGTTGGGAAATATGTCAACTTAACTGATGCCTATAAATCCCTGACTGAGGCGTTGATTCATGCTGGCATACATACTCGCGCCCAGGTTAATATTGTCTATATTGATTCTGAAGAGATTGAAACACAAGGAACAGATTGTTTAAAAAACGTCGAAGCGATTTTAGTGCCTGGCGGTTTTGGTGAACGGGGCATTGAAGGTAAAATTAGGGCTGCAAAATTTGCGCGGAAAAATAAAATTCCCTATTTAGGCATTTGTTTAGGTATGCAAGTGGCGGTGATAGATTTTGCGCGTGAAATCGGCTTGAAGGGGGCGCATAGCACCGAATTTGATTCTAACACCCCTCATCCAGTGATTGCCTTGATTACCGAATGGATGACAGAAAGTGGTGATTTAGAAAAACGCACCGAAAATGTTGACAAAGGGGGTACTATGCGTTTAGGGGGGCAAACTTGCCATTTGGTAAAGGGGAGTAAAACTTATGAGTTATACGGAAAAGACATGATTCGGGAACGCCATCGCCATCGTTATGAATTTAATAATAATTACCTGGATAAATTGGAAGAAGCTGGATTAGTATTTACAGGATTTTCAGCAGATGGCAATTTAGTTGAAGTCATAGAAAATAGTCATCATCCCTGGTTTATCGGATGCCAATTTCATCCTGAATTTACTTCAACGCCCCGCGATGGACATCCGTTATTTTCTAGTTTTATTCAAGCTGCGCTTAATAATGGTTAGTATCCAAAAAGAAATTGTCGAATTTCTAAAATTGAAAAAAACGAACTTCAAGAAATCCGATTTTTAAAAAAATCGGATTTCTAAAAAAATCGGATTTCTAAAATTTAAACTGATAACTGAACACTGATAAAAATGCTTGCAACTTTACCTCTATTACAAACAACTCCATTTCCTGCTATTAACCGTAGCACTTTAGATATTTTACAAGTGAACTTGGGCTATGTCTGCAATCAGCAATGTTTACACTGCCATGTTAGTGCCGCGCCGACACGTACCGAAGTCATGTCACTTGATATCTGCGAGCAAGTCTTAAATTATCTACGCGCTACCCCCAGTATTAAAACTCTAGATTTGACCGGCGGTGCGCCAGAACTTAATCCCCATTTTCGCTACCTGGTTAAAATGGCTCGGCAAGCTGGAGTACATGTCATTGATCGTTGTAATTTAACTGTCTTATCTGTTCCTGAACAAACAGATTTGGCACAATTTTTGAAACATCAACAAGTTGAAATTATTGCCTCATTGCCCTGTTATTTGGAAAAAAATGTCGATCTACAACGGGGCAAGGGAGCATTTCAAGACAGTATCACTGGTTTACGTCAACTAAATGATTTGGGTTATGGACAAAAAGGCTCCGGCTTAGTATTAAATCTCGTGTTTAATCCACAAGGAGCTAATTTACCCGCCCCACAGGGGAATCTAGAAATGGATTATAAACAGTTTCTAAAAAAACATGATGGTATCGTGTTTAATCAATTATATACACTGTGTAATATGCCAATACAACGATTTGGTAGCTGGTTAATTTCCAATGGGCAATTTAATGATTATATGCAATTATTACAGAATGCCCACCGCGATGAAAACTTAGAGACAGTAATGTGTCGCCATTTAATCAGCATTGATTGGCAAGGCTATGTGTATGATTGTGATTTTAACCAAATGTTAGAACTGCCTTTATATTGGCATATCCAAAAACGACGACACATTTCTGAATTAATCAATGCAGAACTCAAAAATAATCCGATTGTAGTAGCAGGGCATTGTTATGGTTGCACGGCAGGGCAAGGCAGCAGCTGTGGAGGTGCCTTATCTTGAAAAAGCTATTATCAATTATCATTCCGACGCTCAATGAGCAAACTATTATTGTAGAAACTTTACAAACTCTACAACCATTACGTGAAGCAGGGCATGAAGTCATTGTAGTCGATGGCGGCAGTATCGATAATACGCGCACTTTAGCGGCACCTTTAGCAGATAGCGTTTTGTTAAGCCAAAGTGGGCGGGCACGACAAATGAATATGGGGGCACGGTTTGCTCATCATGATATTTTGTTATTTTTACATGCTGACACCCGATTACCTAAACAGGCTGATACCTTAATAATCAATAGCTTATCAGAGCGTAAATGGGGGCGATTTAATGTGCGCCTATCTGGACGGGCATGGTTACTACGTGTAGTTGAGCGTTTCATGAATTGGCGTTCCTGTTTAATCGGCATAGCGACGGGGGATCAAGCCATTTTTGTGCAGCGTCATTTATATACACAGGTGCAAGGCTTTCCTAATATTCCTTTAATGGAAGATATTGCCCTGAGTCGTCAATTGAAAAAATTTAGTCGCCCTTCATGTATACAAACTCCCGTTGTGACTTCAAGCCGTCGTTGGGAACAAAATGGAATTTTAGGGACAATTTTATTGATGTGGGGCTTACGATTAGCTTATGCCATAGGTGTCAATCCTAAAACATTAAAAGAATTTTATGATTAATTCTATTTTGTTCTTTATTTTTTTTGATAATTTCGATTTTTCTGTGGGCAATCCTTTATGCTTGCCTGGTATATTATTTGTTAAACCCCACCATTTTTAATTATAGGGTGGGTTTCCTACCCACCCTACATGTATATTTTAAGTTATTTAGGGATAAGTCTATTAATTATAGCTCAATTTTTAAAAAATACTATGGGGGAAAATCCCTATATCATTTTTTAGAATTCATATTTACAATTAGAATATAAACTTCAGGAAATTAACATACACAAAAACAAAACAAAACTATCAATAAGATACTTATATTTAATTTTTTAGGCATGATTCTTGCAACTTTTTTGGTGATAAAATCAATTAATAATAAGATTAAAAACCAATATAATTGGTAGGAGATTTGACCATGACCAAAATAAATAAGCACTCTAGAAAAACGGCTCATAAAATACCTCTGCAAGAATCTGACAGCTTGATGCTTGCCCTAGAGCCTCGCATTTTATTTGATGCCGCTGCAGTATTAACCATGGCTGATGAATTTCAAGATGATCAATCTACCACACCAGTGGAAGATATCATGCCGGTTATGGAAGATTCTCAAACCGACAGCAGCAGCGATGACTTATTACAAGCCACCGCCGAACTTAATAATGTCCCACGTCAAGAATTAGTCTTTATCGATCCCGCGGTATATAATCACGACAGCATTATCGCTGATATTCGCGCCCAATCTTCAGATGAAGTCGAACTCCAAATTATCGTACTGGATAAGGGCGAAAACGGTATCCAGCAAATCAGTCATCATATTGAAGGGCAAAGTAATATTGATGCCATTCACATACTATCCCACGCCGATGACGGCACGATTTTGCTTGGTCAAACACAATTAGATAGCGATAACTTAACCAGTTATACTGAACAACTCGCCACCTGGCAAGATACATTAAATGATGATGCCGATATTTTGCTCTACGGTTGCAGTATCGCGGAAACACAAACCGGTATTGACTTTGTTCAAAATCTAAGTGAAATCACCCAAGCAGATATTACTGCTTCTAACGATAATACAGGTCATACCAACTTAGGCGGTGATTGGCATTTAGAATATCAAACAGGTCCAATTGAAACAAATACGCTTCAAAGTGATGCCAATACTATATTAGCGCCGACACCTTTAGCGACAGTCACTTCCGCCACCCCCATGCTCAACGAAGAATTTTCACTCACTGTGAGTTTTGATAATACCGGTGCAGCAGGTGAAACAGGCTATGGACCCTTCTTTGATATGGTCATTGGTTCTGGTTTAGATATGGACTTAACGCCTCAATATTTTGGGGACCCTATCGATCCTGCTTTGGTGCATGAAATTGCTGTGTGGAATGGCACAGAATGGGTAGAACCCGATGGCACTCCAGTGACAGAGCATCTTTATACCGGATTTAGCCTGCCTACCGGGAGTGCTTTAGGCGACCGCTATGTCTTAGTCCAATTACCCTTTGGTAGCTTTGTTGAAAATCAACCAGTGGCTGAACTTAGTTTCAACGGTACAGCACGAGGGCAAAATTACGACGGTGATGGTGCGGATCCCAAGACCGACTGGTGGGATGGTTCCAGTGGATTATTCCCCTTAATGGTACCCGACAATGTAACGCAACCTGACGGTGCCATTCCCTATGAAAATATTCCCGTGTGGGTACGCGGTGGTTTTCGCTTTGGTACGATTACTCCAATAGATGATGCAAAAACAGATACACCTATTGTAGGTGCAGCTAATACCGGCAACATTACACCCCAACTGATCAAAGTCACAAAAACGGTCGATCCAGTAGCTGAAGGAGTCACTGGTCCCAATTTTGGAGGCACCTTTAACATTGATATAGACATTGCTACCGGGGTCACGGTTAATGGCATTAACATTATAGATGATCTACCAAACGACATTGTCTATCAAGATAATCTCACTTTGACCGGTGCAACGCTATCCGGCAGTGTTAACGTACCTGACAGCGTTCTTGCCCCGCTTAACTTAACAGCCAGCAAATTAAGCGATGTCATTGATCCAGCAGTCGAAGTCACCGGTGGCAGTGGCAACGATATTTCATTATCTTTTAAATATTACACCCCTGAATACGATGCGGATGATTATGATACAGATGGAACAGTTGAAGACTTAGATCTCGATCCCATTACCGTCGCCGGCAACCAAGCAGGTGCTGGTCACGATTTTATCCTGGACCCAACAACGGGTGATGATGCAACCTCAACCAACCCCAATCCAAGTGGTGTCGTCACTGCGACTGTTAATATTGCAACAGATACGAATAATGATAGTACGCCCGATTTACCAGGCTATACTGGTGATATAATTGATTTAGGCAATCCAACACCAATCAGTGCTAGCATACCCCAAAAATCTATTGCCATTCAGAAAGACGTAGCCGCAATTAGTGGCAATAACGGTCCGAATTCGCTACTGGAATACACCTTAACGTTTGAAGTGTCAGACTACTTTGCCTTTGATGATGTCGTTATTACAGATACTTTCTCCGATGGTCAGCGGCTTGATCAAACTTTTACCCCAACTATTGAAATACAAAGTGGTCATCCTGATCTGGCAACTGCGGTAAGTGCGGGTAATCACTCATTTGACGGTTTTACAACCGGAGCGACTGGCATTGTGGATGCAGATGTTACTGCAGGCTGGTTCAGTACTGGTCCTGGTAATTCCCTAACTGCCACTAATTTTACGGCGACCTTAAATGCTGCACCAGATAATGCAGAACGACCTGCTGCCGGGACAGCATCCTACGATGGTTCCACCGAGTTAGTTTTCAATGTTTCCGATGAGCTAGATTTATTCGACGCTGCCAATAACGGCATATTCAAAGGCGCAGGTGCTAATGTAGATTATCGCAGTGCTGCTATCCCAAGTGTCGGTACCACTGTGACGATAAAATACCGCACAGTCGTGCAGGAAGAATTCAGCGATTTCCATATTTCTGGAGGTAGTGGTGATCCCAGTATCGATACCCTAGATAATTTGGACAACAGTGCGACTATTGAAGGCACCTTGGTGGATCCACATAATGGCTATACTTCATTGGGAACAACAGAAGATGACGATGCCAGGGCTGACGTGGAAATTCCTGGTCCAGAAATGTTCAAAGAAATTTACGCCATTAATGGGGAAACAACTTATGCTGACCCCCCCAGATTAGGTGCTGGTGACTTTGTAACTTATCGCGTTACCACCATTTTCCCGACAGCGGATACCGAAGGGTTTACGATCATAGACTATCTGCCCTTGCCTGTATTCGACATGAGTACTAAGCCAATTGCCGGTTCCATTTTAGATCATGGTACTGGTACAGGCACTGGTGGCTTACCTGCGGGAGGCGAGATCACTTATGGTCCGGCTCATACCCTATATGGTGATGAACGGGTTGGTGGTTCCGCAGAAGCAGATGCCCCTGGTCCCTGGACTGGCTATGGCGCAAGCCCTGTTTATACGGTTGACTCCATTAATCCCACAGTCAGTGTCAATGTTGACAACAATCAGCTCCTAGTTGATTTTGGTCAATTTGACACAGAACCCAGTATACCTGCAGTAATTGATTTGCTATTTACCGTAGAAGCCACTGATATACCCTTTGCCCACGACGGATTTTTCTTAACTAATCAGGCTGAGAGTACCTACGGCAATACTAAAAATTCAGGCGAAAATGTCACCGAAATTGTCCAGATATTAATGATTAAACCAGACCTTGTCGTGACTAAGGGCGGTGTAGTCACTAGCAACCCAGCCGAGACCTTTACACCAGCGGTCGATGGTGTTGACGATATTGCCTATTTAGGGACAGGTACTACTACCGGCTTTACTGGCTTGATCAGCAGTGGAATGTTAGGGACAGATGATCAAGGTGGAGCAGATACCGATATAGAAAACGTAGATGCTGGCGATATTGTGCGTTTTTCTATCGCTATCGAAAACCAAGGTGGAAAAGGTGCCTATGATCTGCAAATCCGCGATACCATACCAAGCGGTTTTGAGATTCCCACGGCTGGGCTGAATCTAGCCATAGCATTAGGTAATGATCATAACACAGCAGTGACCTGGGTAGATGATCAAGGGGGAACAGATGCGTCCCGTTTATTTGAAGCTACCGGCTATATTGAAATAGTCGATGACGGTGATGGCGTTATAGCTGCTGGTTATACCGATGGCAAGCCTTCTACCATAATCAACGACGGCAGCAATATCATTATCGTCACCTACGATCTACGCATTGCAGACACAGCCGCGCCTGCCGAACCGATTTCCAACAATGTGGAACTGATTAACTACTCACACAAAGAAGGAGGCGATGATCACACTGACAATTTTCCCAGCGATAATTTTAGCGATGATGCCACTGTTACCATCGCACCTCCTTCTATTGCCAAAGCCCTGACCAATTCCAGCGAATCTTCTACCACAGGTTCAAACTTTACCATTGGTGAGGTAGCCACTTATCAATTAACAGTGACTGTGCCTGAAGGCACCATGCCAAATATGAGTATCACTGACGATATTCCTGAGGGCATGGCTTATGTTTCTGGTTCTGCCTCTTTTATCCAGAATGCTTTTACGGGAACGATTAATGGTAGCACAGATTCAAGTGTCACTATCGCTAACGATTGGACGGTGACTAATAGCGGTGGTGATGGTGACAATATTACTTTTGTTGCTAAGGGCGACGTTGTTCCAACCGCGACAACAGCTTCAAGCGACACCAGTTTTATTTTGGAATATCAGGCGGTCGTGCTAGATATTGACAGTAATGATAAAGGGGATACCCTGACCAATACGGCTACGCTGAGTTATCCAGATCCCGATACCGATAGTATTTCTGAATCAACCAGTGGTGTCGATATTAACATTGTCGAGCCTAATTTGTCGATTTCCAAGGATATTGACATTGCCAAGGGTGATGCAGGTGACCCGTTAACCATTACCTTGACTGTGGAAAATACAGGTACATCGGATGCGTTCGATGTCGTGATTACAGACTTGCTTGATTCTAGTAAATATACAAATGTCGCCGTTACCACTCCGCAAAACGGCTTTACTGCCGATTTCGGAACAACGACAGCAAATACAGTTACCTTCAGTGGCGGTACGATAACAGCTGATAGCTCAAAGACTTTCACCTTTACTGCTAATTTGGCAACTGGCGTAGAAGTTGGCGAAACTTTAACAAACACTGCGAATATCACGGAATCTTCGACATTGCCTGGTATTGATACCAACGAGCGTGATCAGGATACTGAGAGTAACTCTGATAATAAGTATACTGGTAATGATGACGACACTGTTACCATTGATTCGCCAATAACAGTCGACAAAGTCTTGAATGGTACTGGACAAAATACAACTGATAACAAGAAGACTCAGGCAGTCATTGGCGAAACGGTACAATATACCACAACCATCACCGTGCCAGAAGGCACTATGCAGGGCGCAACTATAGTCGATACGCTGGATGGAGGTTTAGCCTTTGTTCGAGTCGATAGCATTACGGCTTCGGCGGGTTTAAGTACCAGTATAAGCGGTGGTTTTGATGGTGGAGCTGGTAGCGTATTAGAGACTGCAACATTTAGCGATGCCGCTCAAGATAAAAATGATGGGCGAATATTAACCCTGGATTTTGGTACCTTGACCAACACTGATACCGATAATGCGACTACCGAAACCATTGAGGTCACCTATACCGCCGTCGTTATCAATCATAGTACTGCTGCGGCAGGTAACCAGCGGAATAATGAAGCAGCATTTAATTGGGATAGCAATCCAAATACCGATCCCATTATTGACACGGCTGATAATGTGCGCATCCGAGAGTCCCTCGTTGAAGTCACTGTGGATGTCAGTGATCCCACACCGGATTCAGGAGATACGATTACTTATACCCTTACTATTGATCACACAGGAACAGGGCATAATGTCGCAGAAGCTTACGAAGTAAACCTAACAGACATGATTCCTACTGGTTTGACTTATGTTGATGGGACTCTGACACATGATGGCGGTTTAACACCGACTTCATTGAGTGAATCTGGAGGAAAGATTTCTGCGAACTGGGATACCTTTGCAAATGGGGATACACCAAGTGTCTTAACATTCGATGTGACAGTCAATTCTGGCGCGACTTCAGGCGGTACTATTACCAACGAAGCAGATATTGAATGGACGAGTTTGCCTGGTGATGTCATGACTACTCCGGTTTCTACCCATAATAGTCTCAGTGTGGAAAGAACTGGCGATGATAGTGAAACTGGCGGCTCACAAAATGATTACAATGGCACTAATGATGTTGTTATCACTGTGCCAGTACCACAACCCGGCAAAACAATCATCGACACTTCCGAAGATCACACATCAAATGACACTTCTGATTCAGGTTCTGTCAATTTAGCTGTCGGAGAAATTGCCCGTTACCAAGTAATCGTTGAGCTGCCAGAAGCATCGATGCCCGATTTAAAATTGATTGATACGCTAGGAACAGGATTAACCTTCTTGAATGATGGTAATGTGACGGTCAGTTTTAACAGTGATACTACACCTACCTTTTCCAACACAGATATCACTGGCGCATATCCAGGTAATCCTGACGCATTTACGTTGCCATCCAACCTGATTGATTATACAGATAACGTAATCACATTTGACTTTGATGATGTCACCAATAATGACACAGATGGTAGTGGCAGTGTAGAACAACTCATTATCGAATACAATGTCATCGCCGCGAATACAACAGACGTTGATAGAGGCAACACGCTAATCAATTCAGCACAACTCTCTCAAGGTGGTTCTGATTTAGGTTCAGCTGTCACAGTCGATGCTAATGTTGTTGAACCCAACATCAGTTTAGCCATAGATAATGGTAATGTGACCACAGCAGATGCAGGTGATACGGTGACTTACACCATTACTGTCACTAGCGATAATGATACAAATGCGGCGACTGCCTTTGATTTGCAGATTAAAAACGCTATCCCTGATGAATTGGAAATTCAATCTGTTAGTTACAGCAACTTACCCGCTTATTTGACGGATGGAACAGACATTACAGCATCAGGTTTAGCCTATTCTGGTCAAAATGTCACGATAGATGTCGATGAATTACACGAAAACGATACTTTTGACATCGTTGTGACGACTAAAGTCCGCGACACGGGTGTAGATATTATCCAAGCCAGTGAAACCGTCACTAATACTGCTGATCTCACTTATACTAGCTTGCCTGGTACAGGAACGACTATCACCAATTCGGTGGGTACTAATTCTAATACAGGCACCGCTGGTGATGCTGACGGAGAACGCACCGGTTCAGGTACCGCACCCAACGATTACACAGGTACCGATAACAACGATTTGACGACTCCCGATCCCATTATCACTAAGGTACTGAGCGTTCCCGCTACGACTAACTATACTATCGGTGAGACTTTTGAATATACAGTCACCCTCACAGTCCCAGAAGGACGCACTGGTGATACGTTAGCACAAGTGACGGATGTCTTAGATGCAGGGCTTACTTATGTACCGGGTACTCTTGTTGTCACACCTGGCGCTAATATCACTGTTGGTGAAGGAGGCACACTGGATGATACTAATACTGGGGTTGGAAACTTCTTCAACCGTGATAATTCAGGGGGAGATACTAGCTCTGAAAGCCTCACTTTTGACTTCGATTATATTGATTATCAAAATAGCAATGCTGTTGATGGTTTGAATACTGGCACCGTTACTATCAAGTACCAGGTGCGGGTAGATAATATTGTTGAAAATCAGAATGCAGCCACTCCCAATAACACAGCTACTCTTATTTATACCGATCCAGCAGGTGGTGCTGATCTCACTGTCAATGATATTCCTGGTAATGCAGATACGCAAATCACAATCATTGAGCCTGATTTAGAAGTAGAAAAAACCGTACTGACTGACACAAGCGGTGTAGAAGCAGGCGATCTAGTACAATACCAGATTGTGGTGCGCCATACGGCAGCTAGCACGGCGGATGCCTTTGATATTGATTTAAACGATCCTCTACCTGTTAAACTGAATGCCCTTAGTCTGATCAGTGCGACGCATTCTGGGGCAGGCGATGTGATTGGCAATTTCACTATAACTGGCAATATCCTAAATAATACCATCGGGGATATTGATTTAGCCCAGGGCGAAACCTTGACTTTGGTCGTACAGGGCACGGTAGTCGATACCATCCAACCTGCTGAAATCATCGGAAATACGGCTACTGCGACTTGGAGTAGCTTAGATGATAGTGTTAAAGCTGGGGGTGCTGAAGAAAGAGATGGTGATAACTCAGTGGTGGATGCTGATGACTACACGGCTGATAGTAGTATCAATGTGACCATCGTTGACGGTTTTGTGCTGACTAAAACTATTGATAGCATCACGCCAAATGTTTCTGCTGATTTAGCAAAAGTATCACCGGGTGATGTGATTACTTACCAGTTGGAAGTTGAAGTGGTTGAAGGGACTACTCATACGTTGGTCATAGATGATCATCTCCCAGCGGGTACCACCTATATTACTGATACAGCTGTGGTAGCAAGCAATCCTGCTAGCATGACTTTCGATGCGCTAACCTTTACGGATAATAGCGGCACCTTAGAAATTCGCGCAAACAGTGTAACCAATCCAGGAAACGATACTGATCCCTCTAAAACAGAAACGGATAGCTTTTTCATCACCTACGATGTACAGGTTACAGATGCTAGTGTGCCAGGCGATGTAGATCGAGGTGATACGCTGATAAACGATGCGGATGGTAGTGTGGTTTTAGCCGATTCTTCAACACTAACGGATAATGATAACCAAATAACTGTCACCGTCGTGGAACCAGAATTAATCATTACCAAAACGGCTGATGTCAGTACAGGTGATGCCAGTGATGTGGTGACTTATACCGTTACAGTGGCGCATACTGGTAATTCTGATTCGCCCGCCTACGATTTAGAAATCAATGATCTTTTAGATAACGTCACTGGTTTGACTTTGGTTGATGGCAGTGTGACGATTGATGATGGCACTTCGATTGGTACACCTGCCATAGATATTGGTAATGGTGGGAGTGATACAAAAGTTCAAGTGACTACAGATGTGTTAGAAGTGGGTGAAACCTTAACCATCACTTACCAGGTAAAACTAGATGATACAGTAATAGTCGATGAAGATTTGACCAGCACGGTCACGGTAGATTATGACAACCAACTCGGTAGTGTGACAGAACAACGCGCCTATGCTCCAGAAAGTGCTGAGCATACGGTTACTGTAGGTGGCGTTGTTGTGAGTAAGTCGGTGGTAGAAACCATGAACGATCCGACTCCAGGCGATAATTCACCTGACAATGATCATGTCACTATTGGCGAAAAAGTCACCTATCGTTTCACAGTCACTTTACCGGAAGGTGTGACACCTAATTTGGTCATTGATGATAGCATACCTGACGGTATGGCTTATGTGCCTGGCTCAGTACAGGTTTTCCAAGAACGCACCGATACATCTGATCATCCAGCACCCAATTCTAACCATAGTGGTACGGGCGAAACCGCTATTGCTTTGGAAGGAGGTGCTACCGTTTCTGCGCCGACTGTCACACGGGTGTCAGATAATGCTGCCACTCCTTTCGGCGATGGTGAAGATGTACGCTTTGTCTTTGATTCGATTGAAGTTGAAAGTGATGATGATGTCAATACGAATACCTTCTACTTTACTTATGAAGCGGTTGTATTAGATAAAGCGGCTAACACCGGCTTGGGTACGCAAACGACATTAACAGCACCTGCGGTTTACGAAGCTAACGCTACTGATACTAGCAATCCAACCAATACTGCTGCCGTTGAAATTGATTATACGGATGGTGAAATTGTGACGGTGGTTGAGCCTGATTTGGCTATTATCAAAACCGTGAATGTAGATAATGGTGGAGCAGTTGATGATCACAGTGCGACTGGCAAAGCAGATAATACGGCAGTTTATGAAATTACTATCAAACATGATGACGCGACAGTCACTGGTGATGATAGTACCTCCACTGCCTACGATGTCACTTTTACTGATCCGTTGTCGAATAAATTAGTTCAAGCCGACGGCACGCCTTTGGAAATTTCTGATGTGACGGTGATTCATTCCAATGGTGATAATATTACCAACAAGTTTGAAATAGCCGCCGATGGACAATTACAAACCAAAGCAGGTGAATCATTTGATTTAGCACTCACCGAAAATGTGGTTATCACTGTCAACGCCGTTCTGCGTGATACTGTGGTACCTAGTGAGGTCATCAATAGTGATGCCACAGCAACATTTAATAGTTTGCCTGGTGATAAGACTGACAATGATCAAGAACGTAGTAGTAGCGTCGATGATGATGAACCGGTGACTGTTCCTGATTATGTGCCGATAGTCCATAAGAGCTTGGTTTCTACGTCTGAAACTGATACCAGTAATGCAGATGTCGCTGTGGGTGAAATTGCTCGCTATCGTTTAGTTGTCAGTGTTGATGAAACTATCTTAAATAATCTCCAAGTGGAAGATCATATTGCGCCTGGATTGCAATTCCTTAATGATGATACAGCTAGATTTGGATTTATCAGTACCGGTGGCGATAAAATAGCTTCTAGTGCCATTACTGATATTGCCGCAGTGAGCGGTGGGGCAATTGATGGCGATAAAACCAGTTTGGCTGGTTTAACTTCTGCTAATGTGACTGGCACCTTTGGTGATAGCAACATTTCTAAGACTATCACAGGTGCGGGTACTGGTGATATTTATGCTGATGGCGAGGATGTTTATTTCCGTTTTGGTAATTTGGTGAATAGCGATGATGATGCGAATGTTGAATATGTCGTTATTGAGTATAATGCCCTTGTTCTTAATGTTGCTGGCAATCAAGCGGGTACGACGATAGATAATGATTTTGCAGTGCTGCGTGATAGTGATGGTAATGGGAGTGCGGGTTATAATAATGTCAATATAGATACTGATGGGAATGGTGACGGTGATAGTTTGGTTAATGCTAATGATCCCTCTAATGATGGTAGCGGGACTTCGGCTGATTCTAATGTGGTCCAAATCACTGTGGTAGAGCCAAGTTTGGCTAATCCAGTCAAAGCCCTGGTCAGTGTGCCTTCTGGCGGTACAACGGTGGATGCGGGTGATACTATTACTTATAGTCTTTCTGTCACGAATAGCGGCGATGCTTCAGCTTACGAAGTTATTGTGAATGATGTGCTGGATGATGATTTGACTTTTGGTGCCATCGGAGCAATCACCGTAAACGCAGGTTCTGTACCCACTGTAACTGAAAGTCATACTGATAATGACTTCAATTTTGAGATGAGTGAAATCGAAGTGGGTCAAACGGTCACTTTTGAGTTTACTGCAATTGTGAATAGTGGGGCAAGCGGTGTTAGCATTGCTGAGTTGATTAGTAATACTTCTAGTTTGACGGAATATACAAGTTTGCCAGGTGATGGAACACTTGCCACTGATTTCACCGATCCGAATAATCCCACCGGTTCAAGTACGCCTGGTGCTGAGGGCAGCGAAACAGGTGAACGTGATGGTGATAGTGATGTTGTGGGCGGTACCAATGATTATGAGGGCGGTGATGGCAATACGATAGATTTGACGGTTAATGGTCCATTAATTGATAAAGTTAATCCGGCAAAGACGGGATATGCTGTTGGTGAAGTGGTGACTTATACCATTAATGTGAGTCTGCCAGAGGGGGTGACTGAAGATTTAGTTATCACTGATGCGATTCCAAGTGGTTTGGGATATATTGGTCACACGCTTGTTAATTCTAATAGCATGACTAGTGCTAATATCAGTGCTAATCAAATCACCTCCGTGACTTCTTCTGGGACTTTAGGGACAGATGGTGCTAATGTTATTTTTGACTTGAGTAATGTCACAACCCCAGGCGATACAACAACTCAGAGACTTGACTTAACAATACAAGTTCAAGCCCTCGTTTTGAATGTGGCTGAAAATCAGAATGGTGATACTTTTGATGAGGCTGCTTCTCTGACTTATACCGATCCAGATGGTTCAACGAATAATGGTAATTCGGAAACGATAACGGTTAGTGATAGTGATCCATCTAATGATCCTGCATTAAATGTCATTGAGCCGGTGCTAACGATCACCCATAAAGTGACCGATCCGGATGAAACGACTCAAGATAGCGTGACTTCAGATGGTGGCGATGCGATTACTTATACGATTACTATCCAACATGATGGTACGAATAGTAGTGCTGATGCGTTTGATTTGGCTTTGACGGATGCTATTCCTAGTGAGATTAAGAATCCCGTTCTTGCGACTGCCCTGATAAATGGGACAACTGATGTGAGTGGTAGCCTTGATTTAACAGGGCAAAATTTAACGACCACAGCGGATGCGATTGATTTGGCTCAAACTCAAACGCTAGTTATTACTATTACGGGTAGCGTTGATCCGGATGAGGTGATGTTAGATAAAACCATTACTAATGATGCGGAATTGACTTGGACTAGCGTTGATGGGAGTTCAGTTGGTTCGAGTTATCTAAATGATGGGAGTGATACTGAGCGGGATGGGAGTGATGGTGAAAACGGTGCTTTGAATGATTATGCGGGTAGTGAGGATGCTGAGATTGTTATCAACCCTTATACACCGATAGTCAACAAGCAAATTGTAGCAACTTCTGAATCTACCACAACAGAAACCTTACCTAATGCCGCTGATGCTGCAATTGGTGAAGTGGTACGTTATCGTTTGGTAACCAGTTTACCTGAAGGGACTGTGGAAAATTTGCAAATTCAAGAGCATGTTCCAGATGGTATGCGTTTCCTTGGTAATGCCAATATCGCTGTTGTGGTTGGTAGTTCTGTTGACTCTGTTGCGATTACAGGCACGACTGATGCGGATAGTATTACCCTACCGGTGATTGCTGACTTAGGTTCTGTCACTTCGACAGCGATAACGGGAACGTTCAATGATAACAATATTGATATTGTCAGCACGGGTAATGGTGATAACGATAATTTTGCTGATGGCACAGATGTGTTTTTCCGTTTGGGCAATCTTGTCAATAATGATAATGATGCTGATGTGGAATATGTCGTTATTGAATATGATGTATTAGTCCTTGATGTATCTGCGAATATTTCAAACGTTCCCCTCGTTAATGATTACACCGTTTTGTATGATTCCGATGGAAATGGTACGCCTGGCTACACTGATGTCAATCAAGATACTGATGGTGATGGTGACGGGGACAATGTAATAACGGCGACCGACACTGATAACGATGCGACTTCTGGGACAGATACGCCTGCAAATTCTAATACCAATACAGTGACAGTTGTCACGCCCGAGCTGAACATTAGCAAAACGGCTGAATTGCTCCAAACAACTATTACTGAGTCCACTTTAAAATACACACTCACGCTGGATCATACTGCTGCTTCGACAGCGGATGCCTTTGATTTAGTGATCGATGATGTGATAACGGATGCTGATTTACATCTCACTGTTGGCACAGTACAAGTTTCGCTGGATGGTGGTACTAATTTCCTGACATTACCAACTGCTGGTGTGACGGTTAATGAAGGTAATACGGCGGGCGATACTACCTTACAGGTGAAGATTGATAGC
Organism: Gammaproteobacteria bacterium; assembly: GCA_003645255.1. Taxonomy (GTDB): domain Bacteria; phylum Pseudomonadota; class Gammaproteobacteria; order Beggiatoales; family Beggiatoaceae; genus QNES01. Next base: position 5,439 of record QNES01000054.1, on the reverse strand, counting down.
TATGCCCTGTCTGCTACCGATGATATTGTTATCACTTATGAAGCGACTTATGATGGTGCAAGCTCTCACGTCGCGAATATTGCTGATTTGGATTATGACACTTTGGCGGCTGATAGTGATCCCAATGAACGTTTGTTGGAAGATCAAGATGATGTGAATATGCCAATAGGTGCGACTATTGGGGATTTTGTGTGGATGGATGCTAATGGTGATGGTAATCAAGATGAAGGAGCCGGTAGCGGTATTGCTAATGTGACCATTGCTTTGTATGAAGATACAGATAGCAGTGGTGATTATACCGATGGCACAGATACCTTAGTCAATACACAAACCACTGATAGTGAAGGTGCTTACGATTTCACTGGCTTAAATGCAGGTACTTACATAGTTCGCGTGACAGATACCCATAATGTTCTGAATAGTTTCACGCCCACATCGCCAGCAATGGATACTCAAGTTGTCACAGTGGCTGCTGGGGATGATCATGATGTAGCTGATTTCGGCTACCAGGATCCACAAGATGCCAGTATTGGTGATCTGGTTTGGCATGATCTGGATGGTGATGGTGTTTATGACAGTGGTGACGGTGAAACGGGTATTGATGGTGTCACTATTAATTTGTATCGTGATGAAAATGGAAATGGTGTCATTGATCCCACTGAAACGACGGTGTTTAAAACAACCGATACCGTTAATGGCGATTATATATTTACTGATTTAGCTGTAGGCAGCTATATCGTTGAAGTAGATGAAAATGATCTGCCAACAAATTCTAATCTAACCAGTTTGGACGCTGAACCTCATCCCGTGACATTGACTGTTAGCCAAGTTTATGAAGACGCTGATTTTGGTTATCAGCAGGGTAATGGCAGTATTGGGAACTTTATTTGGTTGGATACTGATGGGGAAGGCGATCAAGATGAGGCGGGTGTTGAAGATGTCACGGTTGATTTATATCGTGATACAAATGGCAATGGTACGATTGATGGTGCTGAAAGTGCCATTGCAACTGAAACGACTGATAGCAGTGGGGCTTATGAGTTCACGGGCTTAATCGCTGGCGATTATATTGTTAAGGTAACCGATACGGGTAATGTCCTTGATGGCTATAATGTCACTGGTGATCCTGATGCCACTAAAGATGGGGAAACCGCAGTCAATCTTGCTACCGACGATACAACTGTTGACACGGCTGATTTTGGTTATCAAGCACCTGCGGGTAGTATTGGTGAACGCGTTTTTGTTGATTTAGATCAAGATGGTATTTTTGATGCAGGTGAAACCGGCTTACAAAATGTCACAGTTGACTTGTATCAAGACCTCAATGCTAATGGCACAATCGACACAAGTGAAACTGTATTCAAAACGGATACGACAGATGCTGATGGTTTATATAATTTTGCTGCCCTGCCTGCCGGTAATTACATTGTCAAAATCACTGATGACAATGCGCTCCTTGATGCTTATACCCCAGTAAGTGGTACTGAGCGACACGTTTATGCCCTATCGGATGGTGAAGATTATAATGAGGCTAACTTCGGTTATCTCCGCGAAGGCAGTATTGGTGATAAGGTGTGGAATGACCAGGATGGTGATGGAAATTATGAGCCAGATGGTGATGATAGTACAGCTGGCACTATTGATGACGAAAAGGGTATCGCGGGTGTCACCTTAAATCTTTATCGTGATACTAATGCCAATGGTACTTTGGAAACAGGCACCGATGAAAAAGTCACTTCCACAACAACTGATGAAAATGGTGATTATCATTTCTATCACCTTGACGCGGATAATTATTTTGTGGATGTTGTGGATACTTCCCCTGCATTGGCGGATCTGATTTTGACAACGACTAATGATCCGACTGCCATGATTACTTTGAATTCAGGCGATGATCATGATGCGGCTGATTTTGGCTACCAGGATCCGGCTAATGCACGCATTGGTGATCTGGTTTGGCATGATCTGGATGGTGATGGGAATTATGAGCCATTGGGTGAAGATGGCGTAGCCGGAGGTGGTGATGATGAAACTGGTCTTGCTAATGTCACCGTTAAATTATATAAAGATGACGGTGATGGTAGTTTCGATGCTGGCACTGATCTTCTTGTGACACCCGATATGGTAACAGCGGCAGATGGCTCTTATGAATTTACTGGGCTGACCGCAGGTACTTATTTTGTGGTACCTGATAATACTGCTCCAGAACTTGATGGTTTTGCCCTGACAGGTGGTACAACACCCCATGAAGTGACTTTAGGTGTGGGTCAGAATTACAGTGCGGCTGATTTTGGTTATCGGCAAAGCGATGGGCGGATTGGCGATATTATTTGGCATGATGAAGATGGAGATGGTTCACTGGACGGTGGTGAAACTGGTATTAACGGCGTGACGCTGAATCTCTATCAAGATGAAAATGGGGATGGTGTCCTGGATGACGGTGATACTTTATTGGATAACACGACCACTGCCGCAAATGGTTCGTATGAATTTACCGGCTTATTGGCGGGTCATTATTTGGTAGAAGTGAGTGATACATCGGGTGTGCTTGAACCTTATATTTTCACGTCTGGAACTAGCATTGGTGCTTCTCCATTGGCTGTAGAATTACCGACAAGCAGTACAGATTATCAAAATGCCGATTTTGGCTATCAGCGTGAAGCCAGTATTGGTGACACGGTTTGGAATGATTTGGATAACGATGGTGTACAAGATGAGGATGGTGCAGATAATGATCCAGCAACGCTGAATGATAATGAACGCGGCATTTCCAATGTCACTTTGAATCTGTATCAAGACACTAATTCTGATAATATTCTAGGTTCTGAGGATACCTACATCACCACCACGACAACTGATGCAAATGGAAACTATGACTTCCAGCATCTGACACCGGGTGATTATCTGGTGAAAGTGACTGATGACCAGGGTATGTTGGTGAATTTCACAGGTACGACTAATACGACTAATGTGCCTGGAAAAGTTTGGTTTATGACCGTTGCTGCGGGAGATGATCATGATGCTGCTGATTTTGGTTTTAATGCGCCAAGCGATGCGAGTATCGGTGATACGGTGTGGTATGACCTGAATGGCAATGGTGTGCAAGATACTGGAGAATCGGGTATTGCCAATGTTGATGTCAATTTGTATTTGGATGCAGATGGCGATGGGGTTGCTGATACCGGTGAACTGATAGCAACGGATACGACAGATGGCAATGGCGAATATCTATTTTCCAATTTGCATCAAGAAAATTATCTCGTGCTTGTGGATACCAGTGATGTTGATTTTCCAGCTAATCATGTCCTCACAGATGGAACGATTTCCCATGCGGTTGATTTACGCGCAAGTGTCAATTACCCAGATGCTGATTTTGGTTATCAAGCACCTGCGGGTAGTATTGGTGATTATGTCTGGTTTGATAGTAATGGTAATGGCGTTCAAGATGGTGGTGAATCTGGTATATCCGATGCGACAGTGACGGTTGTTTGGGCTGGTGTTGATAATAATTTGAGTACCACCGGTGATAATGAAACCTTTACCACAACAACCAATGCTAGTGGTTATTATCAAGTATCTAATTTACCAGCCGGGACTTATCAAGTAACGGTGAGCGGTACGCCTTCTCAATATATTCCTTCATCGGGTTCTGAATCGGTGGGTTCTTCTTCTGAAACCCTGAGTTTAACGGCTGGGGAAAATAAGGAAGATGTCGATTTTGGTTATAAGCAAAAACCGGCTCTGCCTGATAATCACCCTCAAGCCGAAGATGACAGTGCGAGTACCGATGAAAATGTGCCTGTCACCACTGTTGATGTGCTGCTGAATGATGATAAAGGGGATACGCCTACCACGATGATTGATTTTGATGAGACAAGTATTAATGGTGGTCAGGTCGTTTACAATGATGATGGTACGTTTACTTATACGCCTAAGCCTGGTTTCAGTGGAACAGATGCGTTTGATTATACGATCACAGATAAAGATGGTGATCAGAGTACGGCGACTGTGACTATTACGATTAATGCCCTGCCAGAGGCAGTGGATGATAGTGCCAATACGAATATCAATACCCCGGTGACAATTGAAGATATCCTTACGAATGATGATCAAGGCGATGCGCCTGCGACTATCACTAATTTTGATAATACTAGTACGCAAGGTGGTAACGTAGTGGAGCAGGGCGATGGTACCTTTATTTATACACCAGCGATTGATTTCACGGGAACAGATACCTTTGATTATACGATTACTGATAATAATGGGGATACTAGCACCGCGACGGTGAGTGTGGTAGTTAATGCGCCGACTAACCCACTGCCAATAGCTGTGGATGATAGCACGACTACCCCGGTGAATACCCCAGTGGTGGTTGATGCCCTGAATAATGACACCGCAGGGGATGCACCTGCTACCATCACGAGTACAACATCTGCACCTCATGGGACGGTGGTGATTAAACCTGATGGTACCCTGATTTATACTCCCGATTCTGACTTTGTCGGGACAGATACCTTTGATTATACGATTACTGATAATAATGGGGATACTAGCACCGCGACGGTAACAGTCTCTATTACACCTGTTGTTGGTAATTTGCTACCAGTCGCCGTTGATGACAGTGTGACGACTCTTAAAAATGTGCCAATCACGACTGCCGTTTTAAATAATGACAACCTAGGGGATGCCCCAGCAACGGTCACGGACATAACTCAAGGTAGTCATGGTCAGGTGCAGATTAATCCAGATGGTACCGTTACCTATACTCCTGAAGCAGGGTTTATTGGCAATGATAGCTACACTTACATTATTCAGGATAATAATGGTGATACTAGCACTGCGACAGTTAATGTTTCCATCAATGACGTATTTACTCCACCGCCTCCGGTCAATCATTTGCCTGAGGCTGTGGATGATAACACTAGCACAGATGAGAATGTGCCGGTCACAACCAGCGTCTTGAAAAATGATGCACCTGGTGATGGACCTGCCAGCGTCACCAGTGTGACACAAGCTGCTAATGGTACGGTGAAAATTAACCCAGATGGTACGGTGACTTATACCCCTGATCCAGACTTTAATGGTGATGATAGCTATACTTACACCATTAAGGATAATGATGGTGATACTAGCACTGCCACAGTGAATATTGTGGTCAATCCTAATCCTGGTACTATCACGGGTCAAGTGCGCTTGGATAGTGATGCCGATGGTGATTTGAGTGATAACGATAGTGGTATCACAGGTGTGGCTATTGCTCTTTATAGTGATGCTGATGGGGATGGCAAGCCTGACAGTAATACGCCTGTGGCAATCACCACGACAGATGCCAATGGAAATTACCTATTTGATGAAGTTGAGCCAGGTAATTATGTCATAGTGGAAACTAATCCCAACGGTTATGACAGCACTAAAGATACTCAGGGCAGTAATGATGAC
>QNES01000053.1 GCA_003645255.1 Gammaproteobacteria bacterium | reverse complement strand
ATGTGTCCACCTAAATAAACTTAGGTGTGACGCAACGATGGATGAACTGCACATCCTCTACCAAGTCATCATAAGAATTCTTGGTGACTTTTACTCAAAATTTGAAATGAAACAATGACTTAACTTATGCCTTGCCGAAGTTGTGCATTTTCAGGCTGTGGCTATTAGTTACAAAAGATAAGCGTTTTATCGAAGTTTTTATCACAGCGACATGCTATCTAGAAATTGAGTACAAGTCAATATATTTAAATGCAATGTAAAGTCATTAAAAGTCAATCAATAAGTGATTATTAACAACACAAAAATAGAATATCAAATAAAATTTTACTCCTGCTAATCCTTCTTGATGTAGGGGCAATCCTTTATGGTTGCCCATATTTTTAAAAAATATCGTTTTATCAGATAAATAATTTCAATCCAACCAATTTCTTTTCAAGACACGCAGGTTCATTTAAATTTATTTTTCCGAACATCTATAGTATTTCTAACACAATAAGGCTGATATGTAAAATTATCTTTATATACGATTATAACTGATAACTGATAACTGATAATTGATAACTGAAATAAATAATGAAGTATTCGGCCCTGACTTGGGTAAAAACGACAATTGATGAGAGTCTCAAACAAACACGCCAGGCGTTAGAGCAGTTTGTAGAGTATCCGAGTGATACTGCCCCCTTACAACAATGCGTTTTATTGCTACACGAAATCAATGGAGCACTTAAGGTATTAGAATTACAAACTGCTGCGTTATTAGTCCAAGACGTTGAATTGACTATTAAATCTTTGCTGCAAGGCAAGATTGAAAATAATGAATCAACTTATGATGTTTTAATGCGTGCTCTAATTCAGTTGCCTAATTATTTAGATCATCTTGCCATTGTCCAACATGATATGCCGGTCGCTTTGTTGCCGCTATTGAATGATTTACGTGCCCTTCGCTCACAAAAAACATTGAGTCAGAATAGTTTTTTTACCCCCGATTTGTCGGTAGCAATACCCCATCAAAAACCGGTTAATTTGCCAGATGATAAACTGAAAAAGTTTATGCAACAAATGCGGGTGGCTTATCAAAAGGGATTTGCGGCTATTATTAAAAATCCTAAACAACCGGTTGATGGGTTGAAATTTATCTATTCTGTCATGCAACGTTTACAGCAAGCGACCGGTAATGCCCCGCTAGGTAAAGTATGGTGGGTAACTGAAGGGATCGTGGAAGCCTTATTACAAAAAGGTCTTGAAATTAATAAGCCTATTCTTAATTTATTAAAACAATTAGATGGGCTGATAAATCAAACTATCCAACATGGCAAAACTGCTTTACATGCCACACCGCCTAAAGCTTTATTGACTAATTTGCTCTATTTTGTCGCGTTGAGTCGTTCCAAAGGTAAACAAATCACTGCGATTAAAACGACTTTTCAACTTAATGATTACCTACCCAATCAAAACACTTTAGCCGCCGCTAAATTAAGGTTTACAGGGCCCGATATTGAATTGATGAGGATTGTTGTCACGCTCCTTAAGGATGATTTTGCGCGTGTGGAAGAAACTTTAGATATATTTAATCGGGCTGATAATCCTGCTGTGACAGAACTCAGTCCTTTAGTTACCCGATTACGTGATATTGCTAATACTTTGGGATTACTTAGTTTGAAAGTACAACGTCAATCTATGCTCAAACAGGCTAGCCTGATTCTTGATATTAGTGAAGGTCATAAGCAGCCTAAGTTTTCTTTATTACTTGAAATCGCTAATGCATTGTTAAAAATATATGGGGCGGTCGATATTTTGGGTGTACAGGGTGTTCATGCCAAACAACGCTTAGAACAAAGCAGGGAAACCGAATTTTCAGAGACACCTGAATTTGATCTCGTTCTGAATGTCGTCGTTGATGAGGCAAAGACAGAGTTAGCACAAGTGATCCAGCCCTTAGTTACTTTTATTGAGAGTGCGACACCTGATGACGAGTTATTAGAAGTACCTAATCGTCTTAAACAAGTGGGAGGCTTTTTAGCGGTTTTATCCCATAATAGAGCAGCCAAATTGTTGGCGCAGTGTAATAAATACATAAAGGAAGTATTTATTAAGAAAGCGACAGTACCTGCCAAAGAAAAACTTAAAGCCTTAGCCGATGTGTTAATTGGTATTGAACTTTATTTGGACACTTTAGCGGGTAATCCTATGGATGCTGATGATATTCTTGATATAACTGAAAGGCAGTTATCCGTCCTCTATTAATAGACATTATACCGACTTAATGTAACTCATTGATTTATTTAAGATTCCTATTTTTGTAAAATCAATAAAATCAAGTACTTAAATTAAATCGGTATAATGTCTACTATTTAATAAGAGTGAGTTTCTAAATTATAAGGTTCTTTATCAGGAAATGAGAAAAAACGAAAACTGGACAGCTTTACCAAGGAAAATATCAAACAAGGTTTGGAAACAAGTGACAGGCACTTGGTCGCATTGGTTAAAAGCATTAAAAGTATATAAAATACTGGAAGACCGAGACTACCTAAATACAACAAATCCTAATCTTTAATTATTAAACATTAAACATTAAACATTATGCCACTGCTTGAAATTCCAGAACAAACACCTAGCTCAGACATCGACGAAGAGATTCTTGAAATCTTTGCAGAAGAAGTTGAAGAGGTTCAGACTGAAATTGTGACTAACTTCAAAGCATGGAAAAATGATCCTAACGATACTGATTCCCTAACAACATTACGACGCTGTTTTCATACACTAAAGGGGAGTGGACGCTTAGTCGGTGCGACAGTGATTGGAGAACTCGGTTGGCGTTTTGAAAATATGCTCAATCGGGTCATTAATGGCACCTTGTCAGTTAATAATGACTTATTAGGGCTTATTGAACAAGTAGATAAGTTATTACCAAATATGCTGGAACAGTTTCAACATAATCAATCAGTGTCTGATGAAATGCTTCTCTTGATTTCACAAGCAGATTATTTAGCAGAAAATAAAGGTCAGAGCCTGGATGATTTTGGTTCGGCGAATGAAAAGGTCAAGACGGAAGATACGCTTTTAGATCAAGGAAAATCATCACAAGAAATTATATCATCACAAGATGACATTTTATTAGATGAAACTGAAAAAACGACTGAATTAACGAAAGATGGATTAAAATTGGATGTTAAGGAGATTGAAAAAAGTGAAATAGAGGAGCTATATACGGAAGATTTGTCAGAAATTTTAGACTTAGAATCTGAAGAATTAGGAGAATTACCAGAATATTTATTAGAAAATAAAGATTTAGAGGATTTAGAAGATTTAAAAATTGGAGATTTACCCGAAAATTTAGAGCTAGAAAGCCTAGAGTTGCCAGAAGCTCTTGAACAGGAAAGCGTTGGATTATCAGAATTTGAATTTGAGACGACTTCCATTGATGAGATAAGCTACCAAACCATTGATTTATCAGATGAAGATACCGAACTTACTGGGGATGATTTTGAAACAATTGATCCACAACTGTTTGAAATTTTCAAAACAGAAGCATCAGAATACATTTCCGAATTGAAAAAAACGTTTAATAACAAAAATTTAATTTTGCACATTGAACAAGAAGTGGTACGAGCTTTTCACACATTGAATGGCAGTTCGCGTAGTGTCAATTTTTTGCTCATTGCAGAAATAGCCGCTCCTATGGAAAAATATGCTAGACTTCTACTTGAGCAACAAGTGGAATTGACACCTAGCATATTGGTTTTTTTTAATGATGCGATTCTTCTCATTGAAAATTTTATCAATGGTAAAGTGGTCGATAAAGAACAAAAAAATACACTACTGGCTCAAATAGAAATATCGTTGAAATCTCTGCCTAGCAAATCGTCAGAAAAAATTCCATCAATCGAAAATAAACATGTTGAAAAAGAAGTTAAGGAAGAATTTGATGAAACTCAAGGCATTGATTCCACAGATGAATTTATAGCCCTGTTTTTTGAAGAAGCCGATGAAATTCTCGAAAATACCCAATCCCTATTAGAACGTTGGACGGCTAGTCCTAAAAATATGCAGCTAATGAAGGAATTACAACGTGAACTGCATACCCTCAAAGGGGGGGCTCGGATGGTAGGGATTGCGCCGATGGGCGAATTGAGTCATCATTTAGAGTCGGTACTGACACGGATTGTTGAAGGTACCGCTCAATCAAGTCCTAAACTACAGGAAATTGTACAAAATAGCGTCGATGAACTGGCTGCTATGTTGGCTGCTATACGTTCTAGCGTACCCTTGGATATGCCGGAAGATTTGATTCGCCAAATCAATACAGCACTTGCTGATGATGATGATGAACATGTTGAAGAATCACTTAAAAAGCCTGCGACTCTCTCCACAGCCGTTGATGTTGAAAGTCAAAAGACGAGTCATCAAAAATCTAAACCCAGCCAAATAGAGAAAGAAGTGGAATCTGTGGAGGGGGCCGAAGATCGCATCCGTGTAAAAGCAGCCTTGATTGATAAACTCACCAATTTGGCCGGCGAATTGTCCATTTCCCGAGCACACATGGAGCAACAACAAGGTTCCATCAAAAGTAACTTAGTCGAAATGGAACAAACCGTGATGCGCTTACGTGATCAGTTACGACGCTTTGAAATAGAAACTGAAGCACAAATTATTTCCCATTTCGGGGGTACTAAGCCTGAAAGTGATGAAGAATTTGATCCCCTTGAGTTGGATCGATTTTCAGTTATGCAACAGCTATCACGTAGTTTGATGGAAAGTGTTAATGACTTAACCAATATTCAAGATTTTATCAAAAATTTGACCAGGCAAAGCGATTCCTTGTTGATTCAACAATCCCGCATTGGGGCAGAGTTACAAGAAGGTATTATGCGGACTCGCATGGTGCCTTTTACTAGAGTTTCACCCCGTTTACAACGCATTGCCCGACTGACGGCTAGAGAGTTACATAAACAAATAGAATTCGTCATCAATGGTGAAGAACTCGAATTTGAAAGAACTGTCCTTAATCGTGTCGTTGCCCCGCTTGAACACATGCTTAGAAACGCTATTGACCACGGCGCTGAAGATGCCAAAACTCGTCAACAAGCGGGTAAACCAGCTATTTCTAAAATTACGGTATCCTTGTTTAGGGAAGGGGCAGAACTCATTATTAAACTTAGCGATGACGGGGCGGGTTTAAATATGCAGAAAATTCGTAAAAAGGCTGAAGAACGAGGGCTGATTAAATCTAATACGGTGATTAATGATGATGAATTGATAGGGTTTATTCTTGAACATGGCTTTAGTACTGCTGATAGGCTTACCCAGACTTCTGGTCGAGGTGTTGGTATGGATGTTGCCTATAGCGAAATTAAACAGTTAAGTGGTAGTTTACGTATTTATTCTAAAACGGGTGAAGGGACAACATTTGAAATTCGCCTTCCTTTGTCTTTGATGATTACACAGGCGTTGTTGGTGCATATTGGAGAAGAGACGATGGCAGTTCCTATGAATCATGTCGATGCTGTTATGCGTATTTCTCGTGCTTCGGTAATTGGCAAAGCAAAAGAAGTGCGTTATTACAAATACATGGATCATAGTTATCGTGTTTTTCATCTTGGAGAATTATTAGGCTTTAGTCAGGTTGCCTCTAAAAATCATCTATTGGTACCTATGTTATTAATCCATGCCGCAGATCGTCGGATGGCTTTATTAGTGGATGGTATTGAGGGAAGTAAAGAAATTGTGGTGAAATCGGTGGGGACTCAAATTGGGACGATCCGTTGGTTAGCTGGTGCCACTATATTAGGTGATGGACGAGTGGTGTTGATTTTAGATTTGCCAACGCTAATTCGTATTGATACGATACCAGAGTCTATAGATCAGCCACTTGAAGTACTTGAAGAAGAAATACCCGCTGCTAAAACGATTATGATAGTCGATGATTCCATTACTGTGCGTAAAGTCACCGCACGATTCCTGAAACGACAAGGTATGGAGGTGTTGACGGCTAAAGATGGTCTTGATGCTATCGCAAAATTGCAAGAACATATACCCGATCTAATGCTGCTAGACGTAGAAATGCCACGTATGGATGGTTATGAGTTAGCCACTCAAATACGTAATCGTTCCGATTTGAAACATCTACCAATTATTATGATTACCTCGCGCACCGGGACAAAACATCGTGATAAAGCTAAAAAAATAGGTATCAATCGTTATTTGGGTAAGCCCTTTAATGAAAGTGAGCTACTTGAAAATATTCGTGCTTTGCTTGCTGAAACGATGACGAATCAATCCCACTAAATAGGAATTTGGCATGTCAAGTATCCATTCTGCAATACGCTGTCTTTTGATACCGGTTGGCGAACAGCAATTATTGCTACCGAGTACAGTAATAACTGAAGTCTCTCTATATCATGAGCCTGAGCCGGTGTTTGAGCATCAACCTAAGTGGTTGTTAGGTATTATTGATTGGCGCAATCAAAATATTCCGTTATTGTCAATTGAGGAGGCTTTATCGTTGCCACTTAAGGTGGAGTCTTCCAAAAAATATCATACGGTAATTTTATATGGTTTGGAATCAACTCAAAAGATGCCTTTTTACGCGCTTAGAGCAACTGATGTACCACGTTCTTTGGCAGTGACACAGGAAACATTGACTCAGTCTAACCCTGAAACTCAAAATGGATTAGTATTCAATGTCGCGTATGAGTCTAATAAAGTTTTGTTGCCGGATGTCAGCTATTTAGAAAATTTATTAATTAAGTCTGAGGTATTTTCATATTTAAGTTATAGTTAACTAGTTGTAAGGGCTGACAGAAGTGTCTATCCTTTGTGAAATTATAGATATTTATTTCCATTTAGTCAATTTGGTTGAATTTTAATTTTTTTAAAATTCAGATTTTTTTCTAACAGTTTTTCTCATGGACTCAATGTTATAATAACTGTTGTCAACTCTTATAGAAGGTATTTACCATGCGTGATAAAATAAAATTAGTTTCATCTGCCAAAACAGGTCATTATTATACGACAACCAAGAACAAACGGAATTCGCCTGATAAATTAGTTCTCAAAAAATATGATCCCGTAGTACGTAAACATGTGGAATATAAAGAATCTAAAATCAAGTAGGAACGAATATCCATAACTTCAAAGGGGGTGTTAATATGTCGATCATCAAAATGATCGACTTGGATCTAACTGGTAAACGAGTTCTTATCCGTGAAGATTTGAATGTGCCTATTTCTTCTGATGGTAAAGTGGCGAGTGATATTCGTATTCAAGCGTCATTACCAACCATCAAATATGCTTTGAAAGCAGGTGCAAATGTTATATTGATGTCTCACTTAGGTCGTCCAACAGAGGGGAAGTATGATTCCAAAACGTCTTTATATCCAGTGTCTGAATATTTGGAAAATTTGTTAAAACGGCCGGTGATATTGCATAGAGATTACTTAGAGAGAGGAATAGCATTCGTCACTCGTGAAGTGATATTATGTGAAAATGTACGCTTTAATTGGGGCGAAAAGGAGAATGATGATAATTTGTCCCAAAAGATGGCTGCCTTATGTGATATTTATGTAATGGATGCCTTTGGCACGGCGCATCGTGCTCAAGCTTCAACTCATGGGGTTGCTAAGTATGCGCCTGTGGCTTGTGCAGGTCCTTTGTTAGTTGGGGAGTTGGAGGCACTGGGTAAAGCTTTGGATAAGCCAGCCCGTCCTATGGTGGCTATTGTGGGTGGCTCTAAAGTCTCTACTAAGTTAACGGTGTTGGAATCGTTATCTAAAGTGGTGGATCAATTAATTGTGGGGGGGGGCATTGCGAATACTTTTATTGCCGCTGCTGGTCATAATGTGGGTAAATCTTTGTATGAGCCTGATTTAATTGATGAAGCTAAAAAGCTGAGTGCTGTCGCTAAGGAGCGGGGGTGCGATATTCCCATTCCAACTGATGTGGTGGTAGGCAAAATTAGTCCTTTTGAACAACCAGATGCGACGGCTACACTCAAATCTGTTAATGAAGTCGCCGATGATGAGATGATTTTTGATGTAGGTCCCGAAACGTCAGCTAAGTTTGCTTCAATCGTGAAAACGGCAGGGACTATTGTTTGGAATGGTCCAGTCGGTGTATTTGAATATGATCAGTTCGCTGCCGGGACAAAAGCCTTGTCAGAAGCGATTGCTGAAAGTAGTGCGTTTTCAATTGCAGGTGGGGGCGATACTTTAGCGGCAGTGGATAAATATAGTATTAGCGATAAGATATCGTATATTTCTACCGGCGGTGGTGCTTTCTTAGAGTTTTTAGAGGGCAAAAAGTTGCCGGCGGTGGCTATTCTTGAGGAACGTGGGCAATCATAATTTAAAGATGCTCAGAAGATGTGTCGGTATGCACTTGTTCAAAAAATCCGATTTTTGAAAAAATCGGATTTCTACATCTCAAAGTTGACTGATAACTGATAACTGATAACTTAATAGGAAAATTTTATGCTTATTTCTATGCGTCAACTGCTCGATCATGCCGCAGAAAATGGTTACGGATTACCTGCATTTAATGTCAATAATATGGAACAAGTCCATGCTATCATGCTGGCGGCTGACGCAACTGATAGTCCAGTCATTATGCAAGGTTCAGCCGGGGCGCGTGCTTATGCCGGTGAACCGTTTTTACGTCATTTGATTTCTGCAGCCGTAGAAATGTATCCCCATATTCCGGTGGTGATGCACCAAGATCATGGTTCAGAGCCAGCTGTGTGTTTGCGTTCGATACAGAGCGGTTTTACGTCTGTTATGATGGATGGTTCTTTGATGGCTGATATGAAAACACCTTCCACGTTTGAGTATAATGTCGAAGTGACTAAAACCGTGGTGGACATGGCTCATGCAGGGGGTATATCGGTTGAAGGTGAATTGGGCTGTTTAGGTTCTTTAGAAAGCGGCGAAATGGGTGAAGAAGATGGACACGGTGCTGAGGGCAAATTGTCTAAGGAACAATTGTTGACTGATCCAGAACAGGCAGCCGATTTCGTTAAAAAAACAGGTGTTGATGCTTTAGCCATCGCGATTGGTACCAGTCATGGTGCCTATAAATTCACCCGTCCACCGACAGGCGATATTTTAGCCATTGATCGCATCAAAGAAATTCATGCTCGTATTCCTGATACCCATTTGGTGATGCATGGTTCTTCTTCGGTGCCACAAGAGTGGTTAGCCATCATCAATGAATATGGGGGTGGCATGGGACAAACCTACGGGGTGCCGGTTGAAGAAATAGTCGAGGGCATTAAGTATGGTGTGCATAAAGTCAATATTGACACTGACTTGCGTATGGCTTCAACGGGTTCTATCCGTAAATTCCTACATGAAAACCCGGCGGTTTTTGATCCTCGTAAATTCCTCAAGGAAGCAACTAAGGGCATGATGAACATTTGTAAGGCGCGTTATGAAGCCTTTGGTTGTGCAGGTATGGGTCCAAAAATCAAACCGATTTCTTTGGAGAAGATGTTTAAACGTTATGCTGCTGGAGAGTTGGCACCGCGAATCAACTAAGTTTATAATGATGAACGGCGAAATGTAGGGGCGAACCTGCGTGTTCGCCCTTTGTGAACCCCTTTTAACAATTTATTTTCTAGGCTATAAGTTTAAATGAGGTTTTTTCTGTTGTGATGGTAGATAAAATTTATAATTTGATTATTCTTGGGAAAATCGTGGAAGGATATAATGTTGAAATTATTCAGGAAAAATTGGCGATTATTTTTGACATCGATCTGAAAAAAATACCAAAATTACTCAAAAAGCCGACTATTATTAGAAAAAATTTAAGTTATGATGTTGCCCTTGAATACAAAAATGGTCTTGAACAAATAGGGGTATTATGTAAAATTAGTCCCTAACAACGAGAAATTTTCTAATGACAAAACAAGTGTATAAATTAATTCTAAGTGGAAAAATCTCGGAAAATTATGATGTGGAAATAGTCTATGAAAAGTTAGCTATTGTTTTTGAGATTGATTTGAAAAAGATACCTAAATTACTTAAAAAACCTACCGTCATTAGAAAGAATTTAAGTTACGATGTAGTTCGTCAATATAAAGAGGGGCTTGAAAAAATAGGTGTGTTATGTGATACTTTCCCTAAACTTGAAAGTGAGCCAAATCTAGAAGCTGAATCTTTTATCGTTGATGATAAAGAGAATTCAATTATTGACGAAAGTGATACTTTTTCATTCCTTGAAGAAGAAAAAGCACTTGTTCTTGATAGTGCTCAACTTCGTGTGATTGATATAAAAATACCTTTTGGCTCTATGATTATATTAATCATTAAGTGGATAATCGCTTCTATTCCTGCCTTGATTATCCTAGGAAGTATTGGATATGTTGGATATCTTTTTCAAACAACGATTGCTGAAATGCTTGGTCGTTTTTTATAAAATTTTTATAATGGAAGAAACCGACTTCTTCCAAATTTTCCATGTTTAAAAAAAATCAAAAGGTGAAAGATGGAACCTGAAAGCCAAAAAGTGGTTATTACTAACATAAAAATGCCTTTTTTTTCAATGGTTACTTTTATGATTAAGTGTGTATTTGCTTCTATCCCAGCATTGATTGTGATAGGGATTCTAGTTGCATCATTAGTGATAGGCTTACCAATAGTGGTTGATATGTTAGGGTTGGGAGATATGTTAGGCAATATTATACCATCACCTTAATACTAGGCTAATGAAAATTTGAGGCACTAGAATCATCGTTAAAAGGGAATATTAATAAAATGCAAGTAACGCTAATTCCAGTGCCTACAAATTAATAAAAAGAAATCTAATATGAACCTATCCCACTATTCGTTTTTGAGCTTAGAAATCCGATTTTTTTCAAAAATAGGATTTCTTAAACTCTGAAAGAATATGTTTCAGATAAAGATAATCAATGGACAATTAAAGGATTTATTGATATTTTTCAAAATATTTATTCTATTTCGGCAGACACGAAAATCGTTTCAAAAGTTTTGGAAATTCATTTGTTTCCACGTTTTTTAGAATTTGCAGAGCAAAATGAATAATACTTGCAGAACATCAAAATTGGTATCCCGACATTTCGTTTGTTTCTAAAAAAGATAGCAGAATAAAGTTTGCCGTTGATTTAAAAACAACTTATCTCCTAAACGATTATCCAGAGCATTGCAATGGCTTTACACTTGGTTCGCATGGTGCTTATTTCATTGAAAGAGAAAAATCAAAGAATATTCAATTTCCTTATAGTGAATATGTTGGACATTTTTGTCTTGGCATAATTTACTCTCGAACTGAATTGGATAAATTAGAAGAGACTAAGATTTATGAACTCTCAAAAATTAAAGAAATACCCTCTGTAATAAACAATTTTACTTTTTTTGCAACAGAAAAATGGAAGATTGCAAATGAAGAACAAAATCCAATTGATTTTTTATTTCTAAATCGTTCATGTTTCAACGGTATGATACGTTTCAACAGAAGTCTTAAATTCAACGTGCCATACGGGCATAAACCAGAACGTTTTGCACAAGCCTATATTACAAAAATAATTAATCAGATAGAATATCTCGAAATGGTATTTTCTCTAAATAATTGGGAATTTAAGTGTCAATCATTTGAAAAAACTTTAGCCTCGAAAAGAAGCCAATTTTAATGACTTTATCTATTGTGATCCGCCTTATATCGCTCGTCATGTTGATTACTACGACAGTTGGGATGAAGAAAACGAAATAAAATTACATGATTTACTTGTCAACTCTGATGCAAAATTTATGCTTTCAACATGGGATAACAACGAATATCGAAAAAATGAATATCTTGATATAGTCTGGAAAGATTGTTATAAGCTAAACAAAGAACATTTTTATCATATCGGGGCAAAGGAAACAAACAGGAAGCCAATGATTGAAGCTTTGATAACCAACTATAAAACAATAAATAAACAAGATATTGATAACCAGTCTGAAAAAAGAACTATTCAATTGGATATATTCGCTGATTTTAATGATGAATGATTTTAATGGTGAATGATGAATGGTGAATCATTAACCATTAACCATAAGATGTTGTTCAAAGCCTAGAATAACTTTAAGCCAACATTGGAATTGCCGATGAAATCAAAATCACCGCATATTTTACTTGCTTCGCCAAATACACGGAAAATAAGGCAGAAAATAATATACGCGGTTTAAAGACTGCGTAAGTTATTTACTGCGATGTCCCTTATTAGCCAAGCCGGTTTGACAATTGCCGAATTTATTGAACTTTTATAGCCAGGTAGATGAACCATGATCACAATTAATTCAACAAATTTAAGCATTATTTTGCCCTGTCTAAATGAAGCCCAAAGTTTGCAAAAACTTTTGCCACAACTCATTAATTTACATCCCCATGCTGAAATTATCGTCGTTGATGACGGCTCTACTGATAACTCGGCTGAAATTGCCGCGCAAGCGGGAGCAAAAGTTGTCAGGCATCCCTATCGCAAGGGCAACGGTGCAGCGATCAAAAGCGGAGTACGTGCAGCAAGTGGGGATATTTTAGTTTTTATGGATGCCGATGGGCAGCATGATCCTCAAGATATTGAAAGGTTGTTAACAGAATTTGCACAGGGCTATGATATGGTTGTCGGAGCACGTGGTGCTAAATCACAAGCGAGTTTTGGGCGTTTATGTGCGAATAGTTTTTATAACTGGTTTTCCGGTTGGATGGTGGGGCATGCCATCGCGGATTTAACCTCTGGCTTTCGTGCCGTCAAAGCGGATAAATTTAAAGAATTTCTTTATTTATTACCCAATGGATTTTCTTATCCGACTACCATTACAATGGCTTTTTTCCGTGCTGGCTATAATGTGAATTATATTCCCATCGTCGCGCATACACGCATTGGTAAAAGCCATATTAAATTCCGCGACGCAATACGATTTTTACTGATTATTTTCAAAGTAGGTACTTTGTATGCGCCCTTAAAATTATTTGGCTCGCTCAGTGTCGGATTTTTTACCATGGGATTGGGCTATTATAGCTATACTTATACTATGGGTGGGCGTTTTACCAACATGGGGGTATTATTATTTATCACTTCTTTGCTCATTTTTTTGATTGGTTTGGTGTCTGAGCAAATTACTCAGCTTTTGTATAGTCGTCGTAATGAATAGTCAATAGTTCACTACAATCAAATCTGTGAAAATGTTGAGCAGTATAGAAATCCGATTTTTTCAAAAATCGGATTTCTGAATTAATTTTCACAGAACTCAATGGTATTTTTAATTATAAAATTACAACAATAATAAAATCGCGTCATTAACTTCTTGTTCATTCATTTCGCCTAAATGTCGTGAAACGATACGATTTTGACGATCAATGATCACAGTAAAAGGTAAACCTGCATTATTGTTACCAAGACTTTGTGCCAAGTATATGGCATTTTCTCCGCCTAATATCGGATAATTGATGCCCTGTTCTTGAACAAAAATTTGTACCGTTTGGCGATAATCGTTGATGGCAACACCCAAAAATTGTAAATCACGCGCCGCATATTGCTCTTGCAATTTGATAAATATTGGGATTTCTTTGAGACAAGGTGGGCACCAAGTTGCCCAAAAATTGATAACGAGCACCTTGCCCTCCCATTCTGAACGGTTACGGGTATTTCCTTCTATATCCAACAAGGAAAAGGCTGGTAAGTGCGTGAGTTCTTTTGGGAAACGATTTTGCTGCCAAAAATAGCCAGCCAAAGTAATCAGGCTGATTATAATAAGTACGATTAATAAAGCGAAATGAGCGGGTTTTATCATATTAGAGTCTTACGATTCAAGTTCATAAAGGTGAAATTTCATTCTAAAAAATTCTCAAATTCTGTTAATCCTGATTCTAACAAATTAACATGAAAACAAATCACCCATTAAATGACACCAATCATCCTGTTAAATGCTTAGGCATTACTTTTGAAAATGAGCAAGCGCGTCGCGCCTATTTTTTAGAAAAACTTCGTGAAAAACTCCAAGATATTGATTTTAAAAGTATTTCTGGATTTCCACAGGCTACTGATGAAGCCATTTTAGCCCTTTCCGATCCACCCTATTATACAGCTTGCCCTAATCCATGGATAATAGATTTTTTAAAAAACGGGAAAGAAGCCACTCATCAAAAAGATAAGAATGATAAAAACGATTACCACCGTGAACCTTTTGCCACTGATATTACCGAAGGTAAAAATGATCCCATTTATAAGGCTCATTCTTATCATACCAAAGTACCTCATAAAGCAATTATGCACTACATTTTGCATTATACAGAACCCGGCGATGTAGTGTTCGATGGTTTTTGTGGTACCGGCATGACTGGCGTGGCGGCGCAACTATGTGGTAATAAGAAGGCTGTTGAAGCATTAGGTTATCGCGTTCAGCCCTCGGGAACAATTGAAGCGCGAGAAGAAAAAAATCAATCGGTTTGGCAAGGGTTTTCAAAATTTGGCGCACGACGAGCCATTTTAAATGATTTATCACCCGCTGCCACTTTTATCGCCCATAACTACAATACGCCGGTTGATGTCATTGCTTTTGAACAAGAAGCACAAGATATCTTGCAAACAGTCGAAGCAGAATGTGGCTGGATGTATCAAACATTGCATACTAGTGCAAAAAATATCGAAAAACATACCGATGACATTAAATCCACTATTTTGGGTGAAATGGATTGCCCCGTCTGGCTCATTTTAGGGCGCATTAATTATACCGTCTGGTCTGACGTATTTGTTTGCCCAGAATGTGCCAATGACATCGTGTTTTGGGAGGTAGCAATAGATAAAGTGGCAAAAAAAGTGAAACATCAATTCCCCTGCCCTCATTGCGACGCAAGCCTGACAAAACGCACTTTAGAACGGGCATGGATCACACGATTTGATACCACTATTAATGAAACAATACATCAAGCAAAACAGATACCCGTCTTAATCAATTACTCGGTGGGTAAAACTCGTTATAAAAAAATACCGGATGCGTTCGATTTAGCAATATTGGACAAAATCGAAAATGCCGTTATTCCCAATTGGTTCCCAATGCTTGCTTTACCAGATGGCTATAACACCCGTCAACCTAAAAAGTCTCATGGTTTCAATTACTTACATCATTTTTATACCAAACGAAATTTATGGATACTGGCTCATTTTAGAAAAGTCTGTCAAAAACAGCATTTATTGTTATTTCAATCTATTGTCTCAACGCTAAGTTCGCGTTTGGTTAGATATAATCTGGGTAAAAGAGGCAATGGAATATTACCAGGCACCTTATATGTCTCATCACTCACCGCCGAAACAAATTGTTATCAATTATTTGCCCACAAGATAAGAGATTTTATGGGTGCTTTTTGCGTACCAGATCATAGCCTGGTGCTAACCCAAAGTTTGAATAATACTGGGATACCTAGCAATACTTTAGACTACCTCTTTTTGGATCCGCCCTTTGGTTCTAACCTGATGTACTCAGAACTCAATTTTTTCTGGGAAGCCTGGCTACAAGTTTTCACGAATATTCAACCGGAAGCCATCGTTAATAAAATTCAAGGCAAACAGTTAAGCGATTATCGCGCCTTGATAGTAAACTGTTTTAAAGAAGCTTTTCGTATTTTGAAACCAGGGCGATGGATGACAGTGGAATTTTCTAACACCCAAGCCCGAGTTTGGAATACCTTACAAACCACTTTACAAGAAGCGGGATTTATCATCGCTAATGTTTCGGCACTAGATAAAAAACAGGGCAGTTTTAAAGCCGTTACGACAACTACGGCAGTTAAACAAGACTTAATCATTTCCGCCTACAAACCTAACGATGTTTTAGAAGAACGCTTTAAAAAAGCGGCTGGTTCAGAAGCGGGGGTATGGGAATTTGTTCGTAGCCATTTAAATTACTTGCCCATTACTAAAACGAAGGGCGGCGAATTAGAATTAATTACAGAACGCGATCCGCGCATTTTATATGATCGTACTGTCGCCTACTTTATTAGACACGGTTACCCGGTACCCTTGTCTAGTCAGCAATTTCAAGCCGGTTTACGGGAGCACTTTAAAGAACGTGATGGCATGATGTTTCGTTTGGATCAAATTGAGGGCTATGAACAAAAACGCAAAGTAGCTAAACAGCCACCCCAAATGGAATTGTTTGTCTCTGATGAACGGAGTGCGATTGATTGGTTGCAGCATTTCCTTAAAAAACGCCCTTCCACCCGCCAGGATATTCACCCCGAATTGACTAAACTCATGGCTGGAGGGTGGAAAAAGTATGAATTCATAGTAGAATTAGATACGCTTTTAGAATTTAACTTCTTAAAATATGAGGGCAAAGGCGCGGTGCCGAGTCAAATTCACGCTTACTTATCTCATCAATTTAAAAAATGTCGCAATCTGGAAAAAGATGATCCCATATTACAACAATACGCAATAAAACGTTGGTATGTTCCCGATCCACACAAAGCGCAAGATTTAGAAAAAATCCGTGAAGCCCACTTGTTGCGCGAATTTAAACAATATCGCCAAAATACCAATAAACGTTTAAAAACGTTTCGTTTAGAAGCGATGCGTGCAGGTTTTAAACACGCTTGGGGGCAACAAGATTATGAGATGATAGTTGAAATGTCCAAAAAAATACCGGAAGCGGCTTTATATGAAGATGAAAAATTGCTGCAATTATATGATTTAGCGATTGTGCGTTTGGAAGCTGTATCATAAGCTGTTAAACAGCTCTGACCGAATTTCCAGAAACCTGTCAAGTCTTAAAAAACCTGCTATGTTTTTATACGAAAAGCTAACTTCAATTGTTCCTACAATAAGCAGGTAAAAATTCATCATCTATAGGATCAGCAACACCATTAACAGTACACTTCCAATCGCTGGTAGATGGCTCATAAACCATCCTTAACTGTTTTTGAGCAAGCTCTCCCTTCATAGTGGCTTCGACATAAAACTTTTCCTCATTATCAACCGCGCCTGAAGTAATAATACTGGTATAGTGACCGCTGGTTTTGCCACCTACCGAAGCAACAGATGGCCATTTATTCAAATTATCATAGTATTCTACCATAGGTGTTTTAAGACCAGTCAGTAGAGTCAATGTTTCTACAATCTTAGCCCGAATTACAAATTGGCTATAGAGAGGGTTCGCAAGACTGACTATAACACCAATAATAGCAATTACAATCACCAGTTCAAGCAGACTAAGTACACCTTGTTTTTTCATCACTTTTTTGATTCCTTTCGGTTAAAATCTTTACTCATTTGTTAACATGTTAATAAATATCAATAAAATTGTTATCTATTTACGTGCCATTTTATTTTTTCAGACAAATTTGCTTAAACGATAACGCAATGCACCAAAACTAATACCTAATAATTGAGCGGCTTGGGTTTTATTACCATTGGTTTTTTCCAAAGCCTTAAGTATCGTTTCTTTTTCTACGTCATTAAGTAGCGGATCAAGAGAGGCTTTTTTTGATTTCCTCATCAAAGGAGCCTTCTTATTTGGCAATTGCAAATCGTCAGCTTCAATATTATTGTTTTCACACAGCGTTATAGCCCGTTCAAGGATATTTTCTAATTCCCGCACATTACCTGGAAAGGTATATCTTTTTAAGGCTTTTATTGCTTTTTCTGAAATGCACGGTTGTTGCTGATGACTGACTTTTTTTAAAATTTTTGCAACCAAGTCGGGCAGATCATCTTTAAGACGTTCACGCAAGGGAGGCAAATAAAGTTCAATAACATTAAGACGGTAAAACAAATCTTCTCGAAATTGTTCTAGTTTAACTAATTTGCTTAAATCACGATGTGTCGCACTGAGGATACGAACATCAACGGATTCTTCTTTGGAAGCACCAACTTCACGTACTTTTTTTTCCTGAATAGCTCGTAGTAACTTAACTTGCATAGCTAATGGTAAATCTGCGATTTCATCAAGAAATAACGTTCCACCGTGTGCAGCTTGAAAAAATCCTTGTTTATCATTATAAGCCCCGGAAAAGCTACCCTTTTTATGTCCAAAAAACTCACTTTCCATGAGTTCAGTTGGTATAGCACCACAATTCACTGGCACAAAAGGTTTATCAGTACGCACCCCTAATAAATGAATCATGCGAGCCGCCACCTCTTTACCTGTACCGGATTCACCCCTAATATAGATCGGAGCCTGGCTACGCGCTAACTTTTTAATGTTGTTACGAACCGTTTGCATGCCTTCAGATTGCCCAATTAAGTTAGATAGGAGCAAATCTTCATCCGTTCTTATACACGCTAAGCTTGGAGTTGTGCTTGAATTGGAAGTGGTAGATTCGTGTTGTTTAGGTAATTGTAATAGCGTGTTAACGAGATTGCGTAATTCTGGTACTTTGACCGGTTTAGTCAGAAAATCAAAGGCACCGGCTTTGAGGGCTTGAACTGCTGACTCTACCTTTCCATGTGCCGTAATCATGGCAACCGGTGTATTAGGATAATTTTGCCCTATCATGGTAACCAGTTCTATACCATTGCCATCAGGTAAGCGCATATCTGTCAAACATAAGTCAAACGATTTGGATAAGAGATGTTCTTTTGCTTCCGCAAGAGTTTGTGCAGTATAACAATTAACCCCCATCGGTTTTAAAGTCATAACTAACAATTCAAGAATATCAGGTTCATCATCTACAGTTAAGCAAAGTGGTTTAGACATTTTTTTCAGTTATCAGTTATCAGTTATCAGTTATCAGTTCATCCTTATCCACTATTAACGAAAAATGAATACGAAAACAACAACCGGTATCTGAATGGGAAAGTAAGTGTAAAGATGCTTGATTCGCTTCACAAATTTCTCTTGCTAAATATAATCCTAATCCCGTACCTTTAGATTCTGTCGTAAAAAAAGGCTCAAATATTTGTGCTTTGACTTCTTCCGTCATGCCTTCACCATGATCTTGTATATCAAGATAAAGGCGGCTTGATTCTTCACTCATACCAATGGTTAATTGTAGTAAAGGTCCCCCTCCTTGACAATAACGTAGCCCATTGTCACATAGATTGCCTACAACTTGATAGAGTTGTTCGGGATCAAAACAAACTGTATTATGCGAATGATGAGTATGCACAATAATATCAAATCTGCTCAAACTATGTTGAATAATAAATTCAGTCAGATAAGATCGTAACCACACTTGTAAATTGAAACATTGAGTCTGAGGGGGTGAGCGCCGACTGAGTTGCAAAACACTTTCAATAATGTTATTCATTCGCTGTGAATGTTTAGCAATAATTTGTGTCAAACGGACATCATCTTGAGAAATGTGAGAAGATTCCGCTAATA
This sequence comes from Gammaproteobacteria bacterium, assembly GCA_003645255.1. Taxonomy (GTDB): domain Bacteria; phylum Pseudomonadota; class Gammaproteobacteria; order Beggiatoales; family Beggiatoaceae; genus QNES01. The sequence continues at coordinate 4,191 of QNES01000053.1, read as the reverse complement.
ATTGCCCCGCATGACTAATAGCACTTAACGGATTGCGTATTTCATGGGCAATACTGGCTGTTAAACGTCCTAATGAAGCTAATTTAAGTTGTTGGGCGCGTTGAGTAGTGAGTGTCGCATCTTCCAGTACTATGAGGATACTGTTTGCCCCGGTTCGATCTAATTTGGTAAAAGTGGCAATAATATCAACTTCACCCAGAGCAGAACGAAATAAGGATGATGTTGCTTTACCCGTTTTTTGCCAAATAGAAACTCGTTCTGCCAATTCTGGCACCACCGAAATTAAAGTACGTCCATCTGGTGATTCATTTAATCCTAATAAACGTCGTGCCACTTCATTAAACAAGCGAATTCGTCCAACAATATCAGCGACTATAATACCTGATTGAATATGCTGTACAATTTGGGCATTGAGTTGAGCTAAATATTGTAAATGAATGCCGCGTTGTTTAGCCAGTGCTTCACTGACTCGAACTTGCCGTGCTAAAGTATGAGCCAAAAATGCCGTGGCAAAAAAGCTAATACCCAACATCCCTGCTTGAGCATACTTTCCATTTGACAATCCGTGATACAAATCAGCTAAAGAAACCTGGATAAGTACACATAAACTAGCAACCGCGGCAAAAAAAAAGGCAGTTCGCCCCTCTGTGAGTAAACTGCCCCCAGCAATTGCAACCACCAATAACATACCTAAACCACTGTTCACACCACCACTGGCATGCATTAATATCGTAATGACAATAATATCGACTAACACTTCACCAAGTATTTGGATACGCAAGGATAGCCAATTTTGCTCTATAATAAAAAGACAGAAAATAGCAAAACCGACGTAAAGCCAGCCTGTGATTAAAAACAGACGCTCATAAAATTGACCAAAAAAAATGGGGGAAGCATTAGAAACTAAAAAAGTACCTACAAAAAAAATCGCCACCATGAGGCGATACAAGTTAAATAAATATAGCGGTTTCCAATTAGGCGTTGCGATATCTAAATCCACTTGAACCGACGTTGGTGTTATATTTGTCTCTTCAAGCATAATGATTAACACTGATTATTGATTATTCATTCGTGACTGATAACTGTTGATGCTTTTCACAACAATAGTAAACTTTATCATTACCATAAGCCTCATCTTTAGGTAGATACAAGCCACAATAATTACAACGTACCATTGGGGATAATTTTGACAAAGGAGGAGCATCTTTTTGCAGTTTTTGCAAAGTATTTTTATACCACCTTTTGCTAAACCGCCATAGTATCCAAATAACTAGAATGAATAGAATTAAACGTATTAGGTTCATAATTATTAGTATTATATACAATCTCGTTCTTCAGCCATGTAGATCTGGTTAGATTTTTTTTGCTGCGCAAAAAAACGTAACCCGACATTGCCCTAATTATCTTATGCACATTCCTAAAACACTTTTGCATACCTGCTTATTTCATCAATCCCTTGTATTATGCAATTTATCTAAAATACTATTAATATATTTATGACTTTTTTCACCACCAAATCTTTTAGCCAATTCCACCGCCTCATTAATAACCACTTTAAATGGTATATCCTTGCAATATTTTAATTCATAACAACCAATTCGTAAAATCGCCAACTCAATGGGATCAAGTTGAGCAAGGCTACGATCCAAAAATGGGGAAAAAGCACTATCCAATTGATTAACCTTAATGGGTATACTCAGCAATAACATTTCAAAATAAGCCTTATCGACTTTATCCATATTTTGATCTTCTAAAAATTGCTGAAAAACTAATTCAATATTTAGCCCAGTTAATTGCCATTGATATAATGCTTGCAAAACCCGCTGACGCGCTGCGGTGCGAGCTTGAGGAGAAAATCTTGGTTTTTTTTGCATTTTTATACTCAATCATTTCTCACATTTAGATTTGACGAAGCAAGCTGAGCATTTCAATGGCTGACAAAGCAGCATCCACCCCTTTATTGCCCGCTTTAGTCCCCGCCCGTTCAATGGCTTGCTCAATAGTATCTACCGTCAATACACCAAAAGCAATTGGAATATCATATTTTAAGGATACCGTAGCTAATCCTTTGGTACATTCACTCGCGACATATTCAAAATGCGGGGTACCGCCCCGAATCACCGCCCCGACCGCAATAATCGCCGCATATTTTTGGCTCACTGCTAAACGCTGAGTCGCCAAAGGGATTTCATAAGCCCCTGGTACCCACACCACTGTGATATTGCTATCGGAAACACCATGCCGCTCTAAAGTATCTAACGCGCCTTTCAATAAATTTTCCGTCACAAAACGGTTAAAACGCCCTACGACAACAGCATACGGCGCATCACAATCCGTCATTTTGCCTTCAATTATTTTACTCATTATTCTTTTCTCTCATCAACATAATCAACGATTTCCAATCCAAAGCCAGACAAGGCGTGCATTTTTTTCGGCGCACTGAGTACCCGCATTTTACGTACCCCTAAATCAGACAAAATTTGTGCCCCCAAACCATGAGTGCGTAAATCATAAGTTGGAGGTTGTGCTGGCAACTCAGTCCCTTCATCTTGACGACAGCAATAGTTAATTCGATTAATCAGTATATTGCTTTCCTCCAATTGGTGAAGTATCACAACAATCCCCTTTTTTTCATCAGCCACTCGCCTTAACGCATCACGTAAAGGCCACCCGCATTCTTCACGCACACTCGCCGTCAAATCACACAAAATATTATGAATATGTACACGCACTAAAATGGGTTCATCAGATTGAATTTCACCTTTAATCAAAGCAAAATGTAAAACATCATCAATCCTATCTTGATAGGCAACCAATTGAAACTCACCAAATTCAGTTGGCCAACGGCAACTCGTGAGACGCTCAACCGTTTTTTCATGTTCAACTCGAAACCGGATTAAATCAGCAATTGTGCCAATTTTTAAATTATGCAACTCAGCAAATAGTTCTAAATCCGGGCGACGTGCCATTGTACCATCTTCATTCAAAATTTCTACAATCACCGCAGCAGCTTCTAAACCAGCCAAACGAGCCAAATCACATCCCGCCTCAGTATGTCCAGCACGTCTTAATACCCCCCCAGGTTGTGCCATCAATGGAAAAATATGTCCAGGTTGCACCAGATCAGACGGTTTAGCATCCGACTTAACGGCACTACGGATTGTCACCGTTCTATCCGCCGCCGAAATACCAGTTGTTACCCCTTTAGCGGCTTCAATAGACACCGTAAAATTAGTCGCCATAGTCGCATTATTTTCATTCACCATTAATGGCAACTGTAATTGTTTACAACGCTCTTTTGTCAAAGTAAGACAAATCAACCCCCGTCCAAAACGAGCCATAAAATTAACATCTTCAGCCCGCGACTGGGTAGCCGCCATAATTAAATCGCCCTCATTTTCACGATCTTCATCATCCATCAGGATAACCATTTTACCTTGCCGAATATCAGCAATAATTTCTTCTATACTATTTAAAGACATATTTTTCAGTTATCAGTTATTAGTTATCAGTTATCAGTTATGTAGGGTATTAATTATTATCAACTGATAACTGAACACAGATAAAAAATTATTGGGTATAAGGATCACCCCATTCCGTCGTATAAGTCATTTCAAAATCAGTCGAAGCCCCGGCAGCCCTTCTATCTATAATAGGCAATTGAATAATCTCAGCCGCAATATCCTGAATATCATCAATTAGTTCATCCAGTGTCACATCCCCAATAATTAATGCTTTTTCAATATCGCCCAATAATTCATTGCTAACACTTGCCGGATGCTTATTCCCATTAATAGGTACAATAGCTTCAATTTTGATTGTCAATATTCGTACCGTACCGCCATAATTATTACGTTCACGGCTTTCCGATAACTCCCATACAGACATCGCCGGTATAAGCCCCTTTTCAATAATAGATTCTTGACGATAAATATTGCCTGAACCAATATCGTTATTATAACCATTGCTAACGGTAATGGTTTCTAGCTGATCCATGATCCGTCCAATAATTTTTTCACGTATCGTTTTCATATAATTATTCCACGGGCGCATTCCCATTTTCTGGGTTATAGTTCCAGTTGCTGAGCGTCTTTCTAAAGGCTTTACCTCGGTTTTTGCTTTTTCCACGTTTTAAGTGTTTTAATTTTTCAACCACCACTAAACGCAAGTTTTTATGTTGTGAAAAATAGT
>QNES01000052.1 GCA_003645255.1 Gammaproteobacteria bacterium | reverse complement strand
TTTGCCATTGATAGGATGGGGAACCAATATACGTTATATGCTGGATGTCACAATTGATACCCAGAGCAAAACCTTGACCGGTATTGCCCATCTAAGGGCAGCCGAAGATCAGGCAATGACATTGTCTGTTAAGAAGCTATCTCATCTAACGGTAGATGGTAAAGCCACTATTCCAGATACTGGGCAACTCACTTTAAAATTTCAAGCGGATCAAGAAATCGTTATCTGCTATGAAGCCCTGTTAGATGATACACAGGTTATTGATCAAGATAACGTTTTTTTAACATCCGGGAATTGGTATCCACAACAAGAGGGATTAGTGGAATATGCACTTTCCGTCAACTTGCCGAATGGTTTTCGGGCGATTTCTGAGGCAGATTCGGTGGATGTCCAACAGACTGAAACAACTTCCACTTTTCAGTTTCAGTTTAATCACCCGTTAGATTCATTAAATTTAGCTGCCTCCAAAAATTACGTTTTAAAAACAGGTGCTTATAAAGACATTGCTATCGAAGCCTATTTTTTTCCAGAAGAGGCTCATCTGGCGGAAACCTATATAGAATACAGTAAAAAGTATTTGGCGATGTATGAAACCATGCTCACCCCGTATCCATACAAACGCTTTGCTATCGTTGTAAATATTTTTCCCACCGGCTATTCAATGCCAACCTATACTTTATTAGGACGCGCCATTGTGCGTTTACCTTTTATTGTGAAAACGTCGTTGGGGCATGAAATTCTGCACCAATGGTTTGGTAATTCGGTATTTATTGATTATGACACAGGTAATTGGGCGGAAGGACTCACGAGTTATTTAGCTGATCTGCACTACGCTGATCTGAACGGTGGAGGTGTCGCTTATCGTAAGCAAATCATGCTAGATTACCACGCTTATGTTAATACTCAGAATGCGATTCCCGTGAGTGCTTTTAAATCTCGTCATCATAATAAGGCATACGGGGCGATTGGCTATGGTAAAGCCGCCATGATTTTTCTTATGCTAAGAAAGCAGTATGGCGATGATATTTTTTTTGCGGCAATGCGTGAATTTATTCAACAGCATTCATTTCGCGTGGCATCTTGGCACGATATACAGCAGACTTTTGAAAAAGCCACCGGGGAAAATCTGTCTGGATACTTTACACAATGGGTAGCTAATCGCCAGGATATTCCTCATCTCTCGGCAAAAGACGTTAAATTGCTTATGGTATCGGGTCAAATCACGCTGTCATTTACCTTGGTACAACATACCGCCCCCTATAATCTGCAATTGCCAATAACCATTCATTCGGCTGCGGGTAAAACACAACGCTTTGTTGATATTAGCAGCGAGATTGAAAGCATTAATTTACAATTAGATGAAATACCTACTAAAGTGGTTATTGATGAAGACTACAACATCATGCGGCAATTATTGCCCCAAGAAATTTCCCCTACCGTGGGAAGACTCATGGGTAATAACAATGTCATTGTCGCCAGTATTCCAGAAAAAAGTGAGTTATATCAACCACTTATTGATGCTTTAGGGATTGATAATATCACATTAATGGCAGCAAAAGAAATTAAGTTCGAGCAATTAAAAGCGCATTCCTTCATTATCATGGGTTTTGATACCCCGATGGTAGAGCCATTATTTGGCAAACAAACCTCCACAGAAGATGGGGTGCGCGTGGTTATCCATAAAAATCCCTATAATGAACGGGAAGTGATTGCCCTCTTGCAGGCTAAAAATGCGGATGAAGTCAAAGCCGTGGCGCGAAAACTGTCTCATTATGGCAAATATAGTACGTTGGCGTTCACCGGTGGTCTAAATACGGCTAAAACCATTACCGATTCCATCAAGGGTATGCCCTTATTAACTCGTTCTCCCAGCTACGCGCTACAGCCCGATAAGGTAGCAACGCTGAATGATATTATACCCAACATTCAGGACTCCCAAGTGATTTACCTGGGTGAACAGCATGATTTAATGGCTCATCATGTAAACCAATTGAAAGTGATCAAGGAACGCCATGAAGCAGGTGCCAAAATAGCTGTTGGTATGGAAATGTTCCAAATACCTTATCAAGGGATACTGGATGATTATCTCGCTGGGCAAATTGATGAGCGGACTTTTCTCAAAGAATCACAGTATTTCAATAACTGGCGCATTGACTATAATCTTTATAAGCCCATTATAGATTATGTCAAAGATAAGGGCATTCCCCTGATCGCCCTGAACATAGATAAGCGCATCACGGATAGAGTCATTCGTCAAGGTATAGACAGTTTAACCATTGAGGAAAAGCAACAGTTACCTGCCGGCGGGCTAGATTTGTCTAATGACGCTTATCGGCAAGATTTGTATCAAGTCTTTCTAACTCATAAAGAGCTTTTTGGACATCAGGATTTTAACTATTTTTTGCAGACTCAAGTCCTTTGGGATGAAACTATGGCGCAATCTGCCTATCAATTTCTCACAGAACATCCCAATACGCAATTAATTGTTTTAGCGGGCAATGGACATATCATGTACCAATATGGAATACCTAACCGCTTATTTCGGCGTATCCCGGCATCATTCACTACCATTGTGCAAGATGAAGCCATAGACAAGGGCATCGCCGATTATATTCTCCAAACTGAAGAACTCAAAGTGAAAATGGCACCTAAGCTTGGAATTGGGATAGAAGAAAAAGATAACCAAGTTATCATTACCAGCGTCAGTGACAATACGCCGGCAAAAAGGGCAGGATTACAAGTCGGTGACATTATTATCCAATTAGCAAGGCAAACCATTAAAAACTTAGCTGATTTGAAATTAGCCCTCTTTTATAGCAAGATGGGGCGTTCTGTCACTATAAAAATCGTCAGAAATGGCAAGATATTCACGCTCAACATGACGTTGTTTGAATTTATGCAAGCTCATTAAGGGCAACGGCACAAGGGTGTGCAGCCTACAAACCGTCATAACCTGTAGGGGCAATCCGTCGGGTTGCCCTCTTAAAATTTTTTCCTGTACAAAGCGTTTAAAATATAACTGATAACTGAAATAATTGATAACTCATTTTTGCTTGATTATCAATAAGGTAATATCATCTAACAGCCTATTATTTCCAATATGTTGTCGCACATCATCAATGATAGCTTGACAGAGTTCATGGACTGACTTTTGTCCATATTGTTGTATTAGCTCACAAAATCGTTCCATACCATACAGTTCATCTTCTTCATTTCCTGCTTCGGTAATACCATCAGTATAGAGTACCACAACGTCGCCAGGATTTAATGGCACCTGCATTTGTGCGATAAATTTCGTAATATTTTCGACGATTCCAATGGGAAATCCTAAATCAATCGTATCAATACGTTCCAAGGTGCCATCTTTTCTCAGAATAATCAGTTCTTCATGTTGTCCACTGATATGTAAAATCCCGCCTTTTTCAGAATGTGGAACATATTCTAGTAGGGAAAGGGTTAAATTTTTATCAACGCCCATCCGTTGTTGGACATTTTTATAAATGGTTCGATTAAGGATATTTAAAAATTTGACAGGATCCTTTTCTTCACTTTCCAGCAAGGTTCGCACCGCTGTTTGTGCCATGAGCATTAAGACACCGCTTTCTAAACCATGCCCGGTGACATCACCAATACCAAAAAGGATGCAGCCTTCATGTTGAAGCACATCATAGTAGTCGCCACCCACTTCTTCGGTTGGTTCCATAAAGCCTGCAATTTCTAATCCTGCCACTTGTTCCAGTTCTTGATCATTGGGCAAGATCATTTGTTGTAAGCGGCGCGTCACATCCAGTTCAGCACTCATTCGCAAATTTTCTGCTTTCAGTTGCTGAATGTTCAGATGGGTTTTGATACGGGCTAAGAGTTCCTCTTTGAAAACCGGTTTGGTTAAATAATCATTTGCACCGACTTCAAGTCCCGTGACGAGATCACTGGTTTGATTTTTCGCTGTTAATAATAAAATAGGCAATTCATTGGCTTGTTGGGTTTTACGAATTTCTTCCGTGACTTCGTAGCCGCTGAGATGTGGCATCATCACATCCAGCAAAATCAAATCTGGCTTATATCCTTCTTTCATCAGTGCCAGTGCTTCAACGCCGGAACTGGCTTGCGTGAGGGCATAATTTTGTTGTAATGATAGATGGTTGATGAGGACTTGTCTATTCACTGCGTCATCATCAACAATAAAAATTTTTAATAGTTCGATTGTGGTTTCTACACCAGCTAACTGAGGTTCTTCAGGCGACTGAGCTTCTTCAACAGGCGGTTGTGTATTTTCTGGTATATTGCTTGACAAATCACTGAAAATGGGCGATGATAGGGATTTGCTGTCGGTTTCCCCTGTGGATAAAGGTAAAGTGAAAGTAAACTGTGAGCCTTCGCCTAATTGTGATTGAACTTGCATTTGCCCTCCATGCAATTGGACTAATTGTTGAGTCACCGCGAGTCCTAAACCGGTGCCACCGTAAATCCGTGCTGTTGAGCCATCGGCTTGTTCAAAGGCTTCAAAAATACGACCGACTTTTTCTTCTGCAATGCCAATGCCTGTATCTGAAATCGTAATCGCTAACCGCTCCTCCGATGAGTCTAATTCTTTGACAATTTTAGCGGAAATTTCTATTTTGCCACTATCTGTGAACTTAATCGCGTTGCCTACTAGATTGTATAGTATTTGTTGGACACGATTTTCGTCAGCATTAATGGAAGGTAAGTCAGCCGGGATGGCGTTGATGAGTTGTACCTCTTTTTGACCAATCAAGGGCTGACTCAGTTTCAAAACGATTTCAGCGATGGTTCGGATATCCACCGTTTTGAGTTGTAAATCAAGTTCTTTTTGTTTGAGACGAGAAAAGTCTAAAATATCATTAACCAGGCTCATAAGCCGCCGTCCACTAGAGGCAATCATGCCTAAGTTGGTATTGGCTGAAGCATTTAATGCGCCCGCCGCCCCGTCAACAAGGGATTCGGCAATGCCAATAATACCATTGAGTGGGGTGCGTAACTCGTGAGAGGTATTCGCTAAAAATTCATCTTTTAGTCGATCAGCTTCTTTTAATTGAGCCGCTATCGCCTTTTCACGTTCTAATTCTTGCTGTTTTTCCCGTAGTTTTTGTTTTTGGAGCCGAACATAGCTAATAATAATCGTCAAGATAATGATAACATATAAAGTATAAGCCCACCAGGTTTGCCAGGGCGGCGGTAAAATGGTTATTTTTATTGTTGTACCCTGTTCATTCCAGACTTTATCGTTATTGCTGCCTTTAACGCGAAATTGGTAAGTGCCGTGTGGTACATTGGTATAATTTGCTTCGCGTTTTGAGCCTATCTTATTCCAATCTTTATTAAAGCCTTCTAATTGATAGGCATATTCATTTTCTTCAGGGCGCAAAAAATTTAAAGCCGCAAATTCAAATGAAAAAAACGATTGTTTGTAAGACAAGATCATTTCGTGGGTGCGATTAATGTGTTGTTGTAAGGGCGAATCGTTGCCTGAAGAAACAGATTTGTTGAAAATTTTAAAATCCGTAATCACAATAGGCGGAATATAAGGATTATCCTGGATACGTTCAGGATAAAAGGCATTAAAACCATTGATGCCCCCAAAAAATAGCTCGTCACGCGAACTTTTATAGTAAGCTGAATTAAATTCATTGCTTTGTAATCCATCTAAAACATTATAATTCCTAAATGTTTCCATTTTGGGGTTGAATTTAGAAATACCTTTGTTTGAAGAGAGCCAAAGATTGCCATGTTGATCTTCTAAAATGCCATAAATGACATTATTCACTAAGCCATCGGCTTCACGATAAGCATAAAAACGTTCTGTCTCCCGATCAAATTTGTTCAATCCACCGCCCCAAGTGCCTATCCACAAGGTGCCTGTCTTATCTTCATAAATGGTTGAAATTTCATTATGGCTCAAGCTGATAGGATTTTGCGCATCGTGTTGATAACGCACAAACTTGTTTTGATCAAATCGGTTCAATCCCTTTGTTGTACCAATCCACAGGGTTTGAGTATGATCTTCAAAAATGGACAAAATGGAATTATCACTTAAACTATTTGGATTTTGGGGATCATGTAAATAATGGATAAAGCGATTAGTTTGACGATCAAATTGCTCTAAGCCTTCTCGTGTACCAATCCATAATGTTTTTGTACTATCTTCATAAATAGATAGCACATAATCATTAATTAAACTCGTGGGTTCATCAGGAGCGTGACGATACGACACAAAATTATTAAGTTCACGATCAAATCGATTTAAGCCACCACCAAAGGTGCCAACCCATAAAGTGCCTGAACTATCCTGTGCCAATGACCAAACATCATCATGGCTAAGACTGTTGAAATTTTGTGCATCATGTAAATAATGTGTCACCTTTTGTGCATGACGATCAAATTGGTTTAAACCACCGCCTTGAGTACCCACCCACAGTAAACCATCTCGATCTTCAAGAATTGATAAAACATGGTTTTTATTTAAGCTATTAGGATTTTTGGGATCGTGAAAATAATGCACGAATTTTTCAAGCCTTTGATTAAATTGATTGATTCCGCCACCGCCCGTTCCTACCCATAATGAACCCGCTGCATCTTTATAAAGCGATAGAACAGCATCATTATTCAAACCTGTAGGATTTTGCGAATCATGCTTAAAATGCTCAAATTGTTGAGTTCGACGGTCAAATAGATTAAGTCCCCCGCCATCCGTTGCAATCCATAAACGATCTAGATTGTCTTCAATGATAGCCAAAACCGTATTATGACTTAAACTGTTAGGATTTTTTGGATTGTGAAAGTAGGAAGTAAATCGTTCTTGTTGACGATCAAACTGGTAAAGCCCCTTAATCGTGCCAATCCATAATAGACCGGTTTGATCCTCATAAATCGTACTAATCGCATTACTATCAGGCTCTTGGCTATCGGGCAAATAATGCTTAAACTGATTCGTTTGAGGATCAAACTGGTTAAGCCCTCCACCGTCGGTACCAATCCATAACACCCCTTTTTTATCATGGTAAATAGGCCAAACGGTGTTATGACTGAGTGTATCGGAATTTTGGGGATCATGCTGAAAATGCACAAAGGTATTATCTTGACGGTTAAATTGATTCAGTCCGCCACCGTTGGTACCAATCCACAAAATGCCGTGATTATCCTCATAAATTGACCAAACTTCGTCGTGACTTAGGCTATCTGAATCTTGTGGATTATGGGAGTAATGGATAAACTTGTTTTGTTTGCTGTCAAATTGGTTCAATCCGCTACGGGTACCAATCCATAATATGCCCTGACTATCTTCATAAAGGGCAAAAACTTCGTTATGACTTAAGCTATTAGGATCTTGCGGATGATGTCGGTAAACCGTAAATTCATAACCATCATATTTATTGAGCCCATCCTGAGTACCAAACCACATAAATCCGGTGCTATCCTGCAAAATGCAATAAACGGTGCTTTGAGATAAACCTTCCTTAATGGTAAGATGTTCAAATTTCACCAGTGGCTTTTTAGCCAATACAGGGAAACTTGATAGGATTGAAATTAAATAAATGATAATAAGAAGATAGGTTTTCATTTTAAATTAGAATTAAGATTTAAGATTAAGATTTAAGATTAAGATTTAAGATTAAGATTTAAATAAAAAATAATAAATTTAGGATATTCCAATATTTTTAAATTAATTCCTGATAGAACAGTTATAAAAATTATAGACTCATGATGATAGGCAAATATTTTGCATAAATAATACCAACTTTCATCAAGGAGGTATTAAATTATGTCATTATCACATACGGGGCTCATTTTAGCACTTGGCTTAAGTTTTAACACTGCCATCGCTAACGAAAATAGTGACCGCACAATTCCTATCTATACTCAAGGCGAACAGCCTTTGCTGTTGGCTGAAAAATATAGTAATCGCCGACGGGGTGATTGTGGTACTTCGCCTGATATTTGGGCACTCAACATTTGTGAAACTAGCAAATTTTGCTATGTTCAGCCTGAAAACGTGAGTCTATGGTTGTCGGAAGACAAACGCGCAGAATGGGTGGATTGGGTATTTATAAAAGACAGTGTCAGTCACAAGGAAGTTGAATTGCGTTGGTCCGCATCGAAGCAGACGTTGGCTTGGCCCTGGCAAATAAAACGTATGCCTATTCAATCGGGCAAACTCTACCTGATAAAGCGCAAGGGCGATATGACTTATAACGAGGTTATCTTATATCAGATACCTGCGAATTTGTCAAAAGAAGAACAGAAGGATTGGATGAGAGAGAAAGGCTGCATACCACAGGTGAACATTCTTGACCAAGAACAAAGAGTTTGATTGTTTATCTTATTGATGAATTTGGTTCAAAAGTTTGTACCTTTTTATAACTGATGAGTACAACGGATTCAGGAAAAAACGGATTGATTCAAGTCATCACAGGCGTTTCCAAGCCGAAGCTTGGGAAAGTTAGAAGGCTTAAAGAAATACTATTAAATCCAACGCACTGGCTTTAGATGTATAACTTTCTTCATTAACAATAACTATTCCATTTTCCTGCTCAAACTTATATTTATAGCGTTTCCCGATTAGGTGGAGTACAAAAACCTTCAAGGTTTCCAAAACCTTGAAGGTTTGTTATGTCGTTTATTCAAACGGGAAATGCTATAAATCTAAAATATCATTAATCAATGTCAATAAATATTCGCCACTACGATGAATAATATTAATACCTTCGCGTTGCTTGTCATTTCGTTTTTTATCACGGTTAAGAATTTGCGTATAGCCTAAAATTCCATTGAGCGGTGTTCGTAATTCGTGGCTCATGTTAGCTAAAAATGCACTTTTGGCTTGATTAGCTTTTTTAGCTTCAAGTTGTGATGTTTCTAAGTCACTCACTTGCTTTTCGAGCAAATCGCTCATGCGATTAAAAACATCTGACAGTTGCCCAATTTCATCTTTGGATGATACCGGTACTCTTATTTTGAAATCCCCTTGCCCTAATTTTTGTGCTGCTTCTTTTAAATTAGTGATTGGTTTTATAATCCGACGCGAAAAAAAGAACATACCAATCAGGGCAAGCAGTCAAAGTCCAAAACCGGCAGTAATCGCTTGGTTATATAAGGCAGCGAGTGCTGTAAAAGCAGCTTCAACAGGATAATGTACAATGAGTGTCCATTGGTTACCAGGAAAAATTAAATATCCTTTTTCTTTAGCTATTGTATAACTTGCTCATCACTCAAATTATCCAAAAGATATATCCTATCCAATAGCATATGCCCAACCACGGCTCCTAAAAATTCTCCTGTTTCATTTCGTATCGGTGCCGCTACAAAGAGTACTGTTTTTTGCAAATCTTCTACAAAATGAATATCTGCTCCCACACTGACAATCCCGTTATCGAAAACATCTTGCACCCATCGTGAATGGGGTGCCTGTTTTCCAAGTGATAAACCGGCAGTGTCAGCCTTTCTTATCCTGTTGGCATCATAATATGATAAGGAAACGTAAATTTTATAAGCATTACGATAGTTAATGAGATGCTGTGTGATTTCAAGGGGAGTCAGATATTGAGTTTTAAAAATTGAATCTTGAGCCAGTACTTGGATATCAGCAAATCGTTCAAATAAAGTTCTATCAATTTTATCTATCAGATGCTCGGCACGTTCTTGTAAACGTTCTTTGATTTGGGTTTCAGTAGCTTGTTTGCCTGTATAAAATAAGAATAAGCAAATAGGAATGATGACACCAAGGGTGAACGTTAAATAAAGTAGAAGTAGTTTTGTTGAAAATTTCATTGTTTTTTAGGGGGATCGAAACTAGAAATCCGATTTTTTCCAAGAATATCACCGGCTTTGCCTAACATTTTATAGCCCTTTTTCAGGGCTTCAATGCGGGTATCACTATATGTATGACCGGCATCTATGTCACCCGCCTCCAAAGCGGCTAAAACTTTTGAAGCAGATAAGTTAGCAGATTGAAATTCACCTTCTTTCACACCTGCTTTTTTTAACAATTTCACAACCAACAAATGTGAAAAAGTATTGATTCCTTCAAAGGAAACTGTTTTACCTTTCAAATCAGCCAAACTTTGAAACTCTGGCAACCCAATAATTGAATCTCCGATATCTGAATAGTCGGCGATATAAACGATTTGCGTTGGTAATTCCTTCGCATTGAACATGATCACATCAGATAAGACACTAAACACGCCATCCAATTTTCCGTCTTTATACAGTTGTGTCATTTCAGTCATTTCAGACTTAAAAACGAGTTCCACCTCTGCACCGTATTTCTTAAACAAACCTTGTTTTTCGGCAATAAAGGCATGGGCATAGCCTGGCCAAAAATTGATACCGATTTTCAGTGGTTGCTTTGGTACTTCTTGGGTACAAGCCGTTAGTAAAAATACTATACATAAGAGCCTCATAGCTAATATCATTTTCATGACTTTATCCTTTAATTCAATATTTAAATTAGCATTTTTTTATAAGCGAGCGTATAATATATACTTTAAATTGTCAAAATTTCGGATTTAGACTGTTTATCGCCCTGTGAAACTATACATTTATAAAATATGCTTGTCAAATGTCAAGCAAAATAACCGGATTACTGGGGGCATTAACTTTTTTAAAAGCTGTTCATTTGCAAAACCGAAGTTAAATTATTTTTCTGAACATTTATAGGATTGATAGCAATATGAAAATAGCAGTCACTAGTCAAAACAGACACGAAATCACAGAACATGCGGGACGGTGTCGTAAATTTTGGATTTATGAAATTCAGGATGGTAAAGTAATTGGTGAGAAAGCTTTATTGGAACTTTCAAAAGAACAAGCTTTCCATGAAAGTTCCCCTCATCAAGCACATCCCCTAGATGATATACAAGTTTTTATCACTGGTGGTATGGGCATGGGTTTGATAAACCGGTTGAATGCGAAAGGCGTTGAAGCGATTATTACCCAGGAAAAAGAACCGGAAAAAGCGATAATCGCTTATTTGGATGGGAGTATTGATAGGTTGCCACCACATCAACATTCGCATCAACATTAGTATCTACGTCCAAAGCTAAAGCTTTGGACTCCAAAACATTCAAAGGAGAATTAATGTGAAAACTAAGACTAGCCAATCGTCTGTGAGCAAAGTTTTTGGTCATGCAGACAAGAGAATCAAAGCAGAGGTCAGTTTATTACTTATTTTGTGTATGTTGGTATTAATCACCGTGGGTTGGCAGGAAATTAGCCATAATCAGTTTACCGGTGGCATGGAACAACAAAGTATAACTTATCTTGATGATACTATGCAGAAAGCGGGTGCCGCATTTTTAATTGCCCGTGCCCTTAATGCGACGCTTTCGGTAATGCAAAGTTTTACCATAACGCCCTTTATTGGTGAGCTGTCATTGGGGGAAGTACTTGATCCGGTGAATGATTTGGTAGAACGTTTTTCCTGGATTATGTTGCTTGTGACTGTGGCGATAGGTATACAACAGTTGTTGATGGAAATTGGTATTGCTGTCAATTTGACTTATGTCATTTTACCAGCACTGTTTTTGGTATTATTGAGTCTTTTTACCAGGACAAAAACGTCCAAACATCGTATGCGCCTTTTGGCTTATAAGTTACTTTTATTGGTTTTATTAATACGTTTTGCCATTCCGGTGACAGGGCTGATAGGTTCACATATTTCTGCCGTTTTTCTAGCAGACAAACGTGATACAGCTATAGAAAGCATTGAAGCTTCTAAAGAAAAAATTGCGGAAATCTCGGTTCAAGAAGCGGCTGCTTCGCCCAATGCGAGTTTGGAAAAACTTAAAAAAGATTCAGAACAGATTGTTAGTCAAATTGTTAAGTTGATTACTTTGTTTTTGTTTGAAACGATTTTATTTCCACTGTTAGTGTTGTGGGGATTGATTAAAATATTTGGGGCTGTTTTTTATGCGCCGGTGATGAAACCTCAAGAAACTGCTTGAGCTGGGTGAAGAATGAGTTGAATCAAACCTGACAGGTTTCCAAAACCTGTCAGGTTTAGTTATTTAAAAATATTTTACCTTAATAGTAACCAATCAAATACTTATCGTGGCTATTTATGTTTAAAATAACCCCAAAACAAAAACACCTCCAAGCCTACTATAAAGAACTCAAAGAATTTGAGCGCTTAGGGCAAGCCCATGAGAGCACAGTCAAAATTGCTTTTCAGCATCTTTTAGAGGCGATTGCTAAACAATCTCAATGGATATTAACTCAAGAAAATACCTTAAATAGGGGCAAAAAGCGCATTCGTTTAGATGGCGTACTATTTGACAATGCCAACATTCCTCGCGGCTATTGGGAGGCTAAAGATTCTAAGGATGATTTAAGTAAAGAGGTTCAAAAAAAGCTTTATCAGGATAATTACCCTGATGATAATATTATTTTTCAGGCACCAGATCGTGCCATTTTATATCAGAATGGGCGCGAGATTTTAGATTTGTCTTTAGCTGAACCCGCTAATTTGGTCAAAATATTAGCCGCGTTTTTTAATTTCAAACGTCCAGAATATGAGCGGTGGGATTTAGCAGCCCAGGAGTTTAAAAGCCGGGTGCCAGAATTATCAAAAAAACTATTAGGCTTAATTCACCAAGCGCGTGATGACGATAAAGACTTTCAAGCTGCTTTTAACCGTTTTGCCGATCAATGCCATCAAGCGATTAATCCTAATTTAACCGACGCAGCTATTGAGGAGATGTTGATCCAGCATCTACTCACAGAGCGCGTTTTTCGCCGTATTTTCAATCATCCTGATTTTGCCAAGCGCAATATCATTGCCCGTGAAATTGAGAATGTGATTGATAAGCTCACGGCGCAATCTTTCAACCGCGATGCTTTTTTTGATGAACTAAAGTATTTTTATAAGGCTTTAGAGGATGTTGCTGCGACAATTGATGAGTATGATTATAAGCAGCACTTTTTGAATACGGTTTATGAGCGCTTCTTTCAAGGCTTTTCGGTTAAAGTGGCAGATACGCATGGGATTGTTTATACGCCGCAGCCGATTGTGGATTTTATGGTGAAGTCGATTGATGAGATTTTACAAAAGGAGTTTGGAAAGTCTTTAGCCAGTCGGGGAGTGCATTTTCTTGATCCGTTTGTGGGAACTGGTAATTTTATTGTGCGGATTATGCGCGAAATAGCGGCTCAAAGTCGTTTAGCTTTAAAAGAAAAATATGCTAAAGAGTTGCATTGTAATGAGGTGATGCTGTTGCCGTATTATATCGCTTCAATGAATATTGAGCATGAGTATTTGGATTTGATGGGAAAATATCAACCTTATAAAGGAATTTGTTTGGCGGATACCTTTGAGTTGGCGAAGGATAAGCAGGTTGCGTTGTTTGCGCCAGAAAATACGGAGCGGGTGAAAAAGCAAAAAAAGACTGATTTTTTTGTGATTATTGGGAATCCACCTTATAATGTAGGGCAGGTTAATGAAAATGACAATAATAAAATCGCAAGTATGATGTGATTGATGGGCGGGTGAGGGAGACTTATAGTAAGGATTCTAAGGCGACTAATAAAAATGCTTTATTTGATCCTTATGTAAAGGCTATTCGGTGGGCATCGGATAGAATTGGTGATGAAGGAATTGTTGCTTTTGTGACTAATAATGGTTTTTTGGATAATATTGCTTTTGATGGGATGCGTCAGCATTTAGGGAAAGATTTTTCTACAATCTATCATATCAATTTAAAAGGTAATGCTCGCACTTCTGGAGAGCGTCGCCGTCAAGAAGGCGGTAATGTCTTTGATGATATGATTCGCGTTAGTACTGGCATTACATTTTTTATCAAACACAAACAACCCAAACCGCAAGCTGAAATTTTTGTTTATTCTGTTGATGATTATTTAAAATCTCAGGAAAAGAAAGCATTTCTTGATAATACTGAGAATTATGCCAATGTTCAAATGGAGCGAGTTGTCGTTGACAAAAAACACACTTGGCTAACTGAGGGCTTGCATTCGGAATTTGATGAGTTTTTGCCGTTAGGCACGAAAGAAACGAAGGCGACTAAGACGGAAATTGAGGGGGTGATTTTTAACATTTTTAGCAATGGCGTAAAAACCCATCGGGATGCTTGGGCGTATAACTTTAATCAAAAAAACCTTGCTGAAAATATGCAGCGTACTATTGATGCCTATAATGAGCATGTTGAAAAATGGGCAAAGAAAGATAACCAGCAAGTTAAGGTTGATGATTTTGTTTTGTATGATAATAGCCAAATTAGTTGGTCACTTGGCTTAAAAAATCATTTAAAAAGAGGACGGAAAGCGAATTTTTTAGAGGAGAAAATTAGAATATCCATTTATCGTCCATTCACTCGCTCTAACTTGTTTTTTGATAGAGTGATGAATGATGCCGTTTATCTTTTTCCTAAATTCTTTCCCACACCCACTACTGAAAATGAAAATAGGGTGATTTGTGTTGTCAATGAGGCACAAATTCCATTTTCTGTACAGATTGCGGCTCATATACCATGTTTGCATTATGGAGGACGACAAACACAATGTTTTCCCCTCTACACATACAATGAAAACGGCAAAAATCGCACAGAAAACATCACAGACTGGGCATTAACCCACTACCGCCAACACTACCAAGACAACACCATCACCAAATGGGCTATTTTTCACTACGCTTATGGACTACTCCATCACCCCGGCTATCGTGAAAAATACGCAGCCAACCTCAAGCGCGAATTTCCACGCTTACCAATGGCAGCGGATTTTTGGTCATTTTCAAAATCAGGTGAAAAATTAGCGGATTTACACCTCAACTATGAACATGCTACACCCTACCCACTCAAAATGATTGAAAATCATAAAGTGCCTTTCAGTCTGCGAGTAGAAAAAATGCGCCTTTCTCAAGATAAGAAAAAATTGATCTATAATGATTTTCTCACCTTAGAGGTTATCCCTAAAGAAGTTTTTGATTATAAGCTTGGTAATCGCTCCGCCCTTGAATGGGTAATCGAACAATATCGCGTCAAAGTCGATAAAAAAAGCGGCATAGTCAATGATCCTAACCGTGAAGAAGATGATGACTATATTCTGGAATTAGTGAAAAAGATTATCACAGTGAGCTTGGAGACGATTAAGGTGGTTGAGAGATTGCCTAATGACAGTTAGTGGATTAATCCAACAGGCTGCTAGAATAGAAACCCCGTTTTTTGAAAAAACGGTTTTTTTTTATATCAAGACTCAGTTTTTTCTTTAATTTCTTTACGCTTAATCAGCGCCTTATGATAAGCATTAATAATATCAGTACGCAATACAATACCAACCAATTTCCGTGAACCTTCTTCTTCAACTACCGGCAATCGACTGATTTCACGAACACCTAAGCGTTGCAAGGCTGCCCCCATCGGTTCATAAGGATAAGCCACCAGTAAATCAGAAGTGGTTGCAATATCGGCTACAGTTCGTCTGGAAAGATTACCCGCCGCTATCGCAGTGTCTAAATCCTTAATACTAACTACACCGACTAATTCCCCAGCTTTATCAACAACGGGAAAACCATGACGATGACTTTGATCAAATTTTTCCATCAAATTGAAAACGGGCATGTTTAAAGTAACCGTTTCAACATTTTGACTCATGGCTTCGCCAACCGTTATACCATCCATCACGAAAAGCTCTTGCCCCGGCGCACCTCTTCTGACTTTGATACCAAGGTTAACCAATTTGCTGGTGTACATTGAATTGGGGCTAATCGCTTGAGCGATTATGGTTGCGACTACCGCTGTGAGCATAATTGGTAACACCAAGTGAAAATTATATTGGGTGATTTCAAATGCGACTAAAATACCGGTAAAGGGCGCATGAGCTGCGGCGGCAAAAAAAGCAGCCATGCCAGCGAGTGCATAAGCACCGGTAGGTGCGGTGATTTCCGGGAATAGCAGATTAGTTGCATATCCAAAAGATGAACCTAACATGATGCCCATAAATAATGAAGGCGTAAAAGTTCCCCCGGTGCCACCTGAACCTAAAGTTAGGCTCGTGGTCAATATTTTAATAAAAAATAATGAAAACACCAGCGTGAAGGGAAGTACACCATTTAGCGCATGAGAAATACTTTCATAGCCTAAACCATAAAAGCGGGGAATACCATCAGAGTGGAAAAAGGTAATCATACCAATCATGCCTAATACTAAGCCGCCCAATGCCGGTTTTAAAAAGTCAGTCACAGGTACTTTTTCCCACAATTTTTCCATCGTGCGTAAAGTTTTAGTAAATGCAATGGCTCCAAAGGCAACCGCTATACCCAATATTGCATACAATAATAATTCCCAATTGCTGACTAAAGTATACTCTGCCATAGGCGGTATGATTGGAAGCTTATAGGCTTGAGCTATCGTATCAGCCACCACCGCTGAAATAACAATAGCACTAAAATATCCCACTTCAAGATGACCTAAAATGATTTCCAGAGCAAAAATCGTCCCCGTAAATGGGGCATGAAAGGTTGCCGCAATACCTGCACCTGCGCCACACGCTAATAGCAAACGAATTCTATCTTCGTGCAAAGAAAAAAATTGCCCAACGGCGGAACCAATAGCTGAACCAATTTGGGCAATAGGTCCTTCAAGCCCAACCGAACCCCCTGTGCCAATACAAAGTGCCGAGGTCAGTGATTTGATGATACCCACTCGTGGGCGAATACGACCGCCATGAACGGACACCGCTTCTAGTACTTCAGATACACCATGCCCTTTAGCTTCACGCGCAAAAAGTATGATAATAGGTGCAAAAATCAGCGCACCAATCGCCGGAATCACCATCAAGTGAAACATACCCAGGCTTTCTAATAATCCCCACAACTTTTTTTCAAAGAAAATGTGGTGTACTTCTTCAACTAGCCATTCAGTAAACAGGGCACCAAATCCAGCACCAATGCCAACTATCACCGCCAATATAGTGACAAAAACGAAGTTTGGAATCGTTCTAAATTTGCGTATGATTGAACGATGATATGGTTCATGAAATGTGAGCAATGCGCTCTCTTCTGAATCAGATGAAGACATATTAATATTCCTTAATAGAGAACTGATATAGTTTTTATTATCAATAATAAGCCAAACCAAAATAAATACATGATTCTACAGTAGTATAACGAATTTTGACGAAATAAACGAATTTTTTTAATTGATTTGAGTGGCATTGGAATCATTAAATGGAATTGATTCAAATCAAAATAATTTAGTCAACTTCAAAAACAGACCTGCCAGGTCAAAGTCAAAACCAAAGCTCGCGTTGGCTGGGTAGCTAAACCCACTGCAAATGATTATTGAGGATAGGTGGGTTTTCTACCCCCCTACACGAGCTAAATATCTAACGCAATACAGAGTGACTTATTAAGGGCTTTCATTTTGTGAAGTGGGAGTGTGCCAATAAAATGAGTTAGCCTAGATTTGGGCAAACTCACCAATTCGTCACAATGAATACTACTGTCATGTTTTAAACCCTCGTCCACCCCAACAGGTACTTGACTTGATAAACCATCATAAACCGTATAAACGGGCGCACAAATCACCGTTGCAAAACGTGATTCAATCAACTCTTGACGACTAACAACTGTGAAAACCCGAAACTTTTTTGGCTCTCTTGTTGAAGGGTTGGCAACACGATAAAGTTCACCTCGTTTCATAAATCCACCTGATAAGTGAGTACATCTAAAGCTTCTTCATTAAGACGGGCTGCGTTTTTATTAATAATGTCAATATCAGGCACGTTTTTTTCGTGGGTTATTTGAGCGATAAAACTACGTAAAGCCATTTCAATCCATTCAGAACGGTTTTGGTATTTTTCTGACAGTTTGTCAATCACATCAAGAATGTCTTCAGACAAGGAAATGGATGTTTCAATTTTCATTTTTAAAGATTCCTATTTTAAATGATAAGAAATCCGACTTTTTCAAAAATCGGATTTTTAATGAACTATATGGACATTAACCAATGGCAATTTCCCAAAAATTAATCACGCATTACCATGAACTCAAACAACAAGCTCACGTAGGGTGGGTAACTAAACCCACCGCAAATGATTATCAAGGATAGGTGGGTTTTCTACCCACCCTACACGAGCTAGTGATTACTCAATACAGTTTTCAACCTTGCCACATTAGAACGTAGTACGAAAAAACCATCTGTCAGCGGATTTTTACCTTCTGCTACATAGACAGCTGAAAAGGTATAATCTCCGCCGAAACCAGCTATTACCTCAAAATCTAAAATACGGTGAGTTGTTTGTGTGGAATCTAAAGCCTCTCTAAAAGGTTGCGGGATAGGACTGAAGTCGCCAAGTGTTATCGTTTTATAGATTAATTCCATACTTGGCAATTCAATCATGACCCATAAGTCAACTTTTTCAGAACGATTGGCTTGCTCAAAGTTTTCCGTCAAGTCGATTTCAATTTTGTCGCCAACTATATAAAATACGGTATTAGCACTATTAATTTCTTTATTAGGCTCAAAGAATAAATAGGTACCAGAAATTGTATCAAGGTTAGGAATATTAACAATACCGCAAGAAACTGGATTCGTTCTACAAGTGGCGATTCCTTCATCTTTACCTTCCGCACGTACTTGTTCAGTTTCAATTTCTGGACAAGTATCACTAACAGGGCAAGCACCACCCGTTGTAATGCCACAGGAAGCAGGGTTAGTTTTACAGGCTGACATACCAGCCCCGTATGCGCTGTCAAGTTCTGGTTGTGTACAACTGGTAACTGGTGGTGGTATAGTACCAGTTCTCAAAATAGTTTCTTCCGGTGGCGTGGCTTGACCAGAACCATTATCTCCCCAACAAGCTACCATTCCATCTTCTTTTATTCCACAACCAAAGCTCGAACCTACAGCAACATAAGTGAACCTATCATTAGGAACATAACTCATTGATGGACAACTCAATGTATGATCTGTTTTTAATCCACAAAGAGTATAGTCGCTAATACTAAAATCAATTTGAGTTAAATACCCATAATTCCTATTATTATCTCCACAACAAGTCACAATACCATCCGTTTTGATACCACAAGTTGTATAATATCCTGCTAGAATGCTAGAAAACGTCTCATCATCAATAGCAGTTGATTGTTCCTCACTATTTCCTCCCCAACACTCTATCGTACCATCTTCTTTTAAACCACAACTATGGTTGTAACCTAAAGCCAGTTGTTGAAATTTATTAGAGGTTAGAAAACCTACTTGACTACTACTATTACTTCCCCAGCAAATAGGAGTACCATCACTTGTTAATGCACAAGCATGCTCACCGCCTGCCTCAACTTGAGCATAATGACCAGGTGGTGGTGAAGTTTCACCAGCGGTATCTCTTCCCCAACAGGCTATTGAACCATCTACTCTTAAAGCACAGTTAAAATACTTTCCTGCACTGACTTGTGTAAATGTACCTTCTGGTGGATTAGCTTGATTATACTCATTATAACCCCAACATATCAGGGTGCTATCATCTTTTATACCACACGCATGAAATGAACCAGCACTTAAAGCACTACCTGCTTGAGCATTAGAGATTAAGGAAATACTGTAAAACAACAGTAACGGTGTTAGCCACTTTGGGCTATTTGGATTTGTCATTCGTCAATTTACCTCTTAATTATCAGTTATCAATAATCCCGTTAATCATTAATCGTCATAAATGATTTTTAATGAAATGCCAATGTTACCAAATGCTAAAAAAAAAGGTCAAGCCTTTTATGAAATTAATTTACTAGGTTAAATAATAACCAAGAAATCGGATTTTTTCAAAAATCGGATTTCTACATAGAGCCTTTTACTAAGTACTGAAGCACAAATTATCGGGTATTATGGAGTCCAAACCTTCAGATTTGGACTCCAAAAAATAATAAAACTTGGTATCAAGAGGTGCCACTATTAGGATTAAGCAGCACCAATCCCCCTGTCAGTGCAGGTGCCTTTTATTGCCTTTTAGATTTACTGGTGCTCTCTACTGCTGGCTACGCCAAAAATTTTTTCACATCCTTGGCAAGATAATGGAAAAAGATAGTTCCACCGATTTCATCGGTATACTCAACGCGGGAATAAACTTAAATTAAACCTGCTAGGTTTTTAAAACCTGGCAGGTTTGGCTCAAACTGATTAAATATCCTGACTATAACCAATTTCCAATTAACAAAAACGGTGCCCAAAAGGCAGGATGGCGAAATTGCTGGGTAGCCGCTACCTTTTGTTGAGCCTTTTGAAGGGCTTTAGCCTTAGATAAGCTTTGCTCTTCTACCAAATTGCGATAAAATGCGGTTATCAATTGGGCAGTGGATTCATCATTCACAAACCATAAACTGGCTATCACACTTCTAGCCCCCGCGTTAATCGCAACACCCGCCAACCCTAATGCTGCCCGTTCATCGCCCACCGCTGTTTGACAAGCACTTAAAGTTAATAATTCCACAGGCTCCTTGCGTAATTTGTTCAATCCTAACAAACCTTGCAAACGAGCCATTGTCAATTTGCTATCATAAGTTAAAAGAAAGGTTTTCTTCGGATTACGATCAAATTGACCATGTGAGGCAATGTGTACAACGTCATAAGGGGTATCTAGCAAACTTTGGTGAAGGTTTTCAAGCGAAAATTTCTGATCAAGTAAAATATCGTCTTTTTCAAATAGAAGTTCTATATTCTTGATTTCATCAGGTACACTGGGTAACGGAGAAAAATTTTGCACTCCTTCAGATAAACCATTAAGCAAAACATGGGGATTTTTCCTAGCTAATGGACGGGAATCGATCAAATTTAAACCAGGCGTGGTGACAACAGCAAAGCGGTGCATGAGAAACTTTTTATCCTTGGAATTATATAAGGCTGCCAGTGGCACAGTCCGGAGGGGACCATCCGGTACAATGATGAGTGTGTCGATATCCTGAGCCGTTAATTTTGGCAGGATAGGCGTGATTAGCCACTGATAAAGTTGCTTTGATTGTTTAATAAAACGGGGACTCGTGCTGAGTTGTAAGTTTTTTCGCCATTGATGCACGACTTCCCTCAGCGTATCAGCACCCACAGGGATGATCACCTGATGAATACCATCCGGTAGGCTCAATAATAGTTCTGTACGATCTGGAAATAAAATGGGATAGAAGATCGCCGTATGTTTGTCTAAGCGACTTTCTAATTCTGTGGCTTGCGTCTGAACAGCAGAAAAACACTCACTTTGAAAATATTCTTGTAATTCAATGACTTTCAAGCGTTCAATTTTTTCTCTTGCTTCTTTTAACAAGGCGGTTTTCGTTTCAGGTTTTTTTATATCCGCCGCTTGACGGAGCAATAAATCCGCAAAACCAAAATAAACCGGGCGTATGCGTTCATTAAACACTTCCAAGGTATTGCGTTGCCCTATAAATAATCGGGTTTTAATGGGATCTAGATGCTCAAGTGCCAGTTTATAAGCTCTGATGGCACCTGTAAAATCTTGTTGGCTTTCTAATAAACGCGCTTGTTGCCATTCCCAAAGGTATGAAATATCGGGATAATCTTGGGCAAAAAATATTGCTTGACGGGTTAGTTGCATGGCTTCTTGATAACGCTGCTCCCGCTCATAGAGCTTGCCTAAAAAACCATTGGCATACGACATCAAGCGTTTATCTTGTTGCTGGGAGGCGAGTTTAAGGACTTCATTGAAAATACGATAGGCTATCAAGCCTACTTGTGGTAATTCCTTTTGAAAATGTATTTGAAGACGTAATGCTAATTGCCCTAAACTAAGCAGATGAAATCCTTTGTCATGATTTTCGAGGGAAGCCTGTACTTTGGAAAGTGCCTTTTCTAAAGCAGTCAGGCTGGCAGTGGAATCGTTTAGTTTAAGATGGAGCCTGACTTGATTGCTTAAAGCTTGAATTTGCAAAAGCGGATCGCCTCCGCGCAAAGCCAATTCAGTGACTTCTATATAAGCATTCAGGGCTTCTGCATATTCCTGCAACACGTATAGGGTATTGCCGAGATTGTTCAATAAATGCGCTAAAATCAATGGCTCATCATGGTGCCGAGCAAGGATTAGCGTTTTTTCAAGGCTTTCCCTAGCGGCATCCGGTTTCTGCATGGCAAGCAAGATATCCCCTAAATGGCTATGAACCAATATTTGTTGTTCCAATGTGCCTGAACGATCTGCTTCTTCCTGGGCTTGTTGAAGCAACGTGTGAGCCGTCGCATAATGTCCCTTGCTTTGATAAGCCGTGGCGAGGCGAATGAATATTTTAATGCGTGGCTGGGTTTCAAGCTGGGTTTCATCCAGTGCGGTTTCCCAATGCTGAATGGCTTGTGCAATTGCACCACGCTTAAAAAAGTTTTCGCCCTGTTGCAAGGCATCCGTCGCAATACAGTTATCGAAAGTCAGACTAAAAACCAGGGCTATAACAGTGACTTTCAAAAAATTTGTAGACATTTTTGAGTTCCTCGTTTATAATAGTGTTTGTGGTAAAGGTGATTTTTTTTTAAAAGAATATACAGGCTTTAGCAAAGTAGGTCGGGTTAGATTTTTTTGCACAGCAAAAAAACGTAACCCGACAAAGGGCTACCATACTTTGCGAGTTGTGTGCATAGAGTAGCCTAAACAGAGGATAAAAACAATGAGCAACACAAAATTTATTAGTCTCACTTTGGGGCTTGCAGCAGGAATTTCAATTTCTATTGCTGCCAGTCAGCCCATTCAAGCGGCGGATATTGTTTACAATCCACCGTCTGATATTACAGAATGGAAAAATGCAAATCGTTCCCGTGGGGTTTCCCGTGGGGTTTCCCGTGGTCCTTCCCGTGGAGTGTCTCGTGGTGCTTGTAAATCCATTAGCAAAGATTTTTCTTTGCGCGTATTGGTCCCTGGTATAGGCAATACGATTTCCGAGCAACCCACGTTATATTGGTCAATCTCCCAAGCCCTATCGGCTCAATTTGAGTTGACTTTAAAACCGATAATGCCCCCGGGTTCTTTTGACTTTCCAGAACCGTTGATTGACAAAACGCTTCATCTCTCGGTTAATAAGGGCATACAAGCCTTGTCACTGGTTCAGCACAATGCTAAACTGGACATAAACACCCAATATGAGTGGTCTATTTCACTCGTCTGCGATTCCGAAAATCCGTCCATTAATATTTTTGATAGTGGCACAATTAAGCGTGTTGAACCATCTAATTTCTTGAATGGACGCATTAAAGGTGCCAATGAGCGGCAATTACCTTATATTTATGCAGAAAATGGCGTATGGTACGATGCGCTTGATACATTATCTCGTTTGATTCAGAAAGACGACAACAGTTTATCTACTGTACGTGCCAGCTTGCTTAAACAAGGTGGCTTATCTGATGTAGATATTTGATAGTACAATAGATAATAAGGTATAGAAATCCGATTTTTTCAAAAATCTGATTTCTTTATGGGTAAAGAATCATCTTGATCATTACAAAATTTAGACTTTATTTTTAACTGTTGGTGGGCAAAAAAAACTTGCCCACCCTACATAAAAGCCCAAATTTCAGCCGTTTAAAGTATAAGC
>QNES01000051.1 GCA_003645255.1 Gammaproteobacteria bacterium | reverse complement strand
GCCATGTTTTGAAAACCTGGCAGGTCTGATAACTTTTATTTTCCTGAAAAACTATAGATAAAATTTAAAACTATCATCAACAGAGAACCAAAAACATGTCCCTAAAAAAACTGACTCCTTTATGTTTATTAATATTAACGCTCCCTATCAGCGTTTTCAGTCAAGAAATTGACTTACAAGGCACCAAAATTATCGGTGATAAAAAAAGTGCCACCGTAACACAAGAATCAGCACCCTCCCCAGATGAACCGGCTGAAAATGCCCAAGTCCTCTTACCTGCCGTCATCGCACCACCCCTACCCGAACAAATCGCAGAAGGTGTCTATCGCAGTGAACACTTCATTGATGATAAAGACGTACCCCCTGGTTATTATAAGAAACGGACTCCGTTTGGGGATTTTTTGATAAAGGATGAGGAAATGTCGAAATAAATTTGGAGCTAATAGCTTTTCAGCCGGGTAGCCGGGTCACTGCCATTAAGTTAATGGCAGACACTTATGTCTGCCCCTACCAAACATCATGTATTTATGGGCTGTAGCGGTTACAATTTTTTAATTGAAGCCTCATCTAAACCCGTCATTTGCATAATCAAAGTGAGGTCAATTTTGGCTTGCAACATTTGTTTGGCAATTTGTAATTTCGTTATCGATTCGGCTTTTGCCACTTTTTCTCTCGCCGCCTGTTTTTCAGCTTCGATTGCCTGTTCTTTGGCTTCGATTGTCTGTTCTTTGGCTTCGATTGCCTGTTCTTTGGCTTTCAGCTGTACCAACCTTTCTCGATTGGCTTTTCTTTCGGCTTGTAGTTCTTCTTGATCTGCTAACCATCTCATTTTTTTATCATGAATTTCTAATTCTGAAGGAGTTAAGCAAGCAAGATTGGCAACTTCAAGAGCATGATTGAGGGTTTCATCTTCCGCCAAGCTTTGGGGAATCGCGGTTAAATGCCCGGCTTGTTTGATAAAGTAAATCCACTTATCCGCCATGGAACTCAGTTCGCTTTCCGTTTTATGAAACTTGGGCAATTCCACAAACACGATTTCTAACTCATTATAAGGGAACAAAACCAATTGAGAGGTTTCCATGAATTTGAAAGATGTGATGACGGATGATTTTAGCTTCTCATCAGTCAACATCACAAAATCGGTAATGGTTAGGGCAATCGTTGGATTGTGTTTAATATATTTATCACCAGACTGCAATTGAGTCGAATAAGCCTTAGCCAAATTCGACTGAACTCGTTTGCCAAAGCCACCCTGATTGTACGCCTGCATTTCGATAATCACCGTTGTGCCATTCTCTAATCTGGCTTTAATATCCACATAAGTTTCTTTTAAACCTTCAACCAAAGGCACTTGATAGGGATTAACGATGGTTAAATCCGTAATGAAATGACCGTCCAAATCCAGCACAGCATTTAGAAAACTCAGGAGAATATCTTTAGATTCTTCACTTCCAAATACTTTTTTAAACGCAAAATCGGTTCTAACATCAATAAATTGCATATTCTTTCTCCAAGAGATTGGGTTAAGTCTCAACCCGTATATATAGATGTTCAGATAAATAATTTTTTTTGATCAAACCTGCCATGTTTTGGAAACCTGGCAGGTTTTGTGAAGTTATTTATGTGAAAAACTATAGCTATTAATAATGACAATTTTCTAGCCGGGTAGGATGGGCAACGTGTTTTTATTGCCACCATAACCATTTGGTGATTATTTCGGTGGGCAAATAAACACTTGGGGAGCCCTACCTGACTACCTGGCTGACTTGTTAATTATAAGGGCAATAATGTAGGTGGGTAGGAGTGAAACTCCTACCCACCCTACGCTTGCTGCACAAAGTAGTGATGATTCCAAAAAACCTGCCAAGGTCTCAAAGACCTGGCAGGTTTAGTACTACATATTGCAGGACTACCCTATTTTTTAATTCACTGTTTTTTATTATTATGCACCTTATTTTCATTTTTGTCAATTTTGCCAATTTCCGACTTTCTTTTTAAGAAAGCTATCTTAGGTAACTCAAAAAAATTAATGTACCCATAAAATATCGTCAAGACCTGCCAGGTTTTGAAAACCTGGCAGGTCTTTATCTGAAAATGGGTATTTTATTTTTTGTGAGTTGCCTTAGTATTTTTTAAGCCGCGTGTGCTAAAATATCTACCATTGCGGGAAACCAGTCAGGTCTTAAATGCCTGACAGGTTTTTGGAATTTATTTGCCTAAAAATCCATAAGGAGAATGATAATTAATAACAATAGGTGTCTAGTTCAACAGCTTGCTTTGGGCATAAGCTTATCAATGAGTTTGACGCTTGCCAGCCAGGCTGATTTTAGCGGTACCGTATTGGAAATCAATGATGAATCGACTTGGGAAATCCTATTTTCTGGTAAAACAGATTCAGCGAATCTAGCGACTAGCATGACTGTGGGAGATTTCAACGGAGACGGCATAACCGATTTGGCTTTAGGCTCCCCTGATGCATCTTCCCGTCGGGGCGTGAATAATACGGGCGGTGTTTCTATATATTTTGGCAATCCGGCTCTCAAAAGCTTGGGAGAAGTGATTACACCTAATGGTGTAACTGAAAACTTCGCCCTTTACGGAACCAAACAGAATGAATACCTGGGCAAGCAGTTAGCCGCTGGCGATTTAAATGGCGACGGTATAGATGATTTAGTCATCGTAGCTCAACAAGACTATAGCTATGATCAGACAAAAGTTTACATACTATACGGTCAAAACGATTTATCAGGTAATATGAACTCAATTGAGGCAGATGTCATGTTGGTACGTGATTTCATGCATGTTTCTGCCCTGGCTATTGGTGACATCAACGCCGATGGTATTGATGATTTAGTCATCAGTGACGACTTGACTAATACAAACGGTACACCGCCTAATCAGGTGAGTCGTAATATTCATGGTGCCGTTTATGTCATGTTAGGTCGTCATCAATGGCAAACGGTTATTGATTTAGCTTGTAGAGCAGATACAATAATTACCCGTCTTAATGGCAATGGCGTTTTCCAAGTTTCAGGATTGGCTATTGGTGATGTGAATGGCGATGGCAAAAACGACTTGGTGATGGGTGCTTCTAAAGAAAGCAATGATAGCTTGAGTTTGGAAAAAATGGGCAGGGTTTATGTTTACCTTGGACGTGATAAGCTTCCTAGCACCATTGATGTGGCTACCGATATCAATCTATTTCTATTCATTCAAGGTTCACGGGTCAATGAACAAATGGGTGAAACATTGGCTGTTGGAGATGTCAATGGGGACGGTATTGAAGATATACTCATTGGCGGACCACAAGCATGGGAAGCAGACGTACCTTACACAGCCGGTTTTGGTAAAATTGAACTCGTTTATGGTGCTAAAGATTTAGCTCAAGTTCCCTTAGACTTATTAGATGATGCTGATGTGACTTTGACACTTACTTCGCAAATCGGAAAACCCAACTTTCTCACCGGACTTACCCTGATAATGGCTGATCTTAACAACGATCAGATTGACGATATTATCGTTAGCACACCTAATGGTTTTTTAAATGGGGGTAATAACGGTTGGGTGCATATTGTCTATGGTGGTTCAACACTCCCAAGCCAAATAAAATTAGATGAAAGTGCCAATATATGGGTACAAGCACCCGAACCCGCTCATAGATTAGCCGGTGCTAAAATGGGAAATACGTTAGCTGTTGCTGATTTAGATGCCAATGGTCATTTAGACTTGGTGATGGGAGCACCTAATGGCAGCTTATCCGGCAAAACGGACAATGGCTGGACAATTGTCATGTTCGATCCCACCACAAAAACGACCACCTTAGTTTGCACGGTCAATGATAGAAGGGGATGTGAAACGCAAGGAGCTTGTGAAGCAGTAGACGGTGCATGGAATGGTGCTCAGTGTTTGGATCCCGTAGCCATTTTGAACCCCGTTTCCTGGATATTGACCATACCCGCCGTGGAAGTGCCTATACTAGGCTTCCTTTCTTACACCCTAGTACTTGATGTACTTTCTTTTCAATTTGAATTGACTGAAACGGGTCCAGGCGCGGCGAATGTGATGGCACCAGCTCGTTATGATACAACAAGCGGAAAATTAAACATTCCATCAGTATTTGTAGGTGATAAAAATTATTGGGTTGAACTTCAAGAAGTAGCTGATACTTCGCCGATGCTTTTTGATATTGATAATTTTGGGGAAAATAGATAAGGGAACTCACAAACATTAATATACCCATGCCAGACCTGCCAGGTTTTCAAAACATGGCAGGTCTTTACCCATTAGCAACTTAAAAAATAGACTCATCTAATTCTTCACCATTATCTTCTTTTTTTGACTTTGGAACCGGGAGAGGACAAGTATAGCCCTTCATCGGATCAAAACAAGGACCATTTAGAGACTTTTTATCTTTTGAAGTGGTTTGAGTATCAATCTTTTTTGGTTTGGCAATAGAAGCAAACACATTACCCACCACAGAAATCATCAAAATCAGGCTAAGACTTAAAATGATTAATATCTTATTCATTTTGATTTCCTATTATTTTATCATGCTGTTGAACAATTTCAGTATTCTGCTGATAAAACATGCAAGTTTTTAGCCAAAAATGCTAGAATGACAAGCATGTTCAGCGTTTGTTCATTAACCAAAAGGAAAATATTCTGAGTAAAAAACTACTTAAATCAACAGCAATGGTAGGTGGGATAACACTCATCTCCCGTATTTTAGGTTTTATCCGTGACGTGGTAATTGCCTTTATTTTTGGGGCTGGAACTAACACCGATGCTTTTTTTATTGCTTTCAAGATCCCCAATTTTATGCGGCGCTTATTTGCCGAAGGCGCATTTTCACAGGCATTCACTCCCATTCTCAGTGAATATAAAACGAAACGTGAAAAAGCAGAGGTTAAAGATTTAATCAATCATGTTGCCGGTCATTTGGGTACTATATTAACACTGATTACCGTTATTGGTATCTTGATTGCGCCGCTGTTAGTCTTAATTTTCGCCCCCGGTTTTATTCAGCAGCAGGAAAAATTTGACTTGACTGTCATGATGCTGAAAATTACTTTTCCCTATTTACTATTTGTCGCGCTCACTGCTTTTGCAGGTGCAATATTAAATACTTATGGGCGATTTGCGGTGCCTGCTTTTACGCCGGTATTAATGAATATCTGCTTGATTGGTGCTGCGATTTTGTTTGCACCCTACTTTGAGCAGCCGGTGATGGCATTAGCCTGGGGGGTATTCGTGAGCGGAATTGTACAACTGTTATTCCAATTACCTTTTTTATCTCGCTTAGGTTTATTACCCATCCCCCGTATTCGTCGGCATGATGAAGGTGTCAAACGGGTTTATCGTTTAATGATACCGGCACTATTT
Organism: Gammaproteobacteria bacterium; assembly: GCA_003645255.1. Classification (GTDB taxonomy): domain Bacteria; phylum Pseudomonadota; class Gammaproteobacteria; order Beggiatoales; family Beggiatoaceae; genus QNES01. Next base: position 18,165 of record QNES01000051.1, on the reverse strand, counting down.
GGGGTATCCGTATCACAGGTGAATTTATTAATAGATACCTTGATGGCTTCTTTTTTAGTAACGGGCAGCATATCCTGGTTATACTATTCTGACCGTTTAATGGAATTTCCACTCGCCATATTTGGCATTGCTTTAGCCACCGTCATGTTACCGGATTTATCAAAATCCGTCGCACGAGGTGATATGCAAAAGTATAACCAAACCTTAAACTGGGCATTGCGATGGGTATTTTTAATTGCCACACCGTCCATGCTAGGTTTAATGATATTAGCCGCACCGATTTTAGCCACCTTATTTCATAATGGAGCATTTGGTGAGCATGATGTCATGATGACGGCGCGTAGTTTGATTGCTTATGCATTCGGCTTATTAGGTTTTGTATTAATTAAAATCTTAGCTTCCGGTTTTTACTCCCGCCAAGACACACGCACCCCGGTTAAAATTGCCGTCATTGCGATGATAACCAATATGGTATTAAATCTGATTTTAATTTGGCCCTTAGCTCATGCAGGTTTGGCCCTAGCAACCTCATTAGCAGCCATCTTAAATGCAGGCTTATTGTATCGCGGCTTACGTAAACAAGGTGTCTTTCAACCACAACCGGGCTGGCGTAATTTATTAATCCGCACGACGCTGGCAAGTTGCTGTATGGTACTTTTATTATGGTGGGGAAGTGGTACGTTATCTGAGTGGTTAAACTTAGGTACCTTTGATCGTGCATTACATTTATTTGGATGGATAATCGCTGCCATAGTGGTTTATTTCGTCAGTTTGATCTTGTTTGGTTTACGATTACATCATGTTAGCTTAAAGTAAAGAATGTTACCACCGGCGGAGCCGGTGGTAATTGTTCCATATTTCAAATGCGGAAATTAATGGCAAAACAGACTATGAAATTTTTCCAGAAGAAAATGCAAAAACCTTTGTTGCCAATGATCAAAAAATCATCAAAAGTCAGTCTGTACTAAAAATGGAAGAAATGGTACCGCACAGTGACGGACTTCACACTTATCTTTCAGTTAAATTTCCGTTAAGTAGGTACTCAAAAGTCTTTTAACATTTTCTATTTTTATAAATCTGTTAATAATCAGTGCTTTAGCAGAAAACAAAAATGTTAAAAGACTTTTGCGTACCTACATAATTACAAAAGATAAAAAATGAAAACTAACAATATGACGATGATGTGATTGCCGGGCTAAAACTAGGGGTTGTAGATTATGTTACTAAGCCTTTCAATTCAAAAGAATTGCTCACTCGTGTCAACACCCACCTTGAACTCCAAGCTGCAAAAGAAGAACTGCGAGAGGCTCTAGTAGAGAAAGAAAAAGCACTTGCCACAAAAGATAAGCTTTTCTCCATCATTGGTCATGATTTAGGCAACATATTCAATGGATTGCAAGGTTTAGCCTACAAGAGGCTCGTAATGGTTACGACTTGCTAACGAATATGTTAAATTGGTCAAGATCACAAACCGGTCGATTGCAAGCCAACCCAACAAGAATATTTTTACGATATTTAATGGTTCGGAATGTTGAAATACAACACGAAAAAGCATACCGTAAAGGAATTGATTTAGTTGCAGATGTTGATGAAAAACTATCGGCTTTTGCCGATGTCAACATGCTAGATACCGTACTCAGAAACTTAATTTCAAATGCGATCAAGTTCACTCAAGAATCTGGCACAGTACGAATTATTGCTGAACAAAAGGAAGTCGGTTTTATGTTCGCATTCCGGCAAGGCACTAAAACGAGTTTAGAATTCGATGTTTGAATTTTTTGAAGAAAAACTCAAACCTCGAAAGCATTTTAAAAAAATTGTATTTCTTTCCTCAAACTTATTTTTTAACTTGTTTAGGATCAATATCAAGGGCACGTAGTTTACGATATAAATGCGTTCTTTCAAGTCCCACTTGTGAAGCTACTTTGCTTACATTGCCCCCAAGTGTTTGTAATTGATGTTCTAAATAGGATTTTTCAAATTGTTCTCGCGCTTCCCGCCAAGATAAATTATAAATAGAAGCATTACCCACTTGAGTCTCCGGACGATTTTTTAAGATTGGCTCAATTTCATCTATTTCAATAGTCTGTTTATTACCTAAAATTAATAATCGTTGGACTAAATTTTTTAATTCGCGTACATTGCCGAGCCAAGAATAATTACGGAGCCTATTTTGTGCTGCAACGCTAAAACGCCGATAGGGCAGATTTTCTTTGTTAACAAAGAAATTAGTATAAAATTCCAATAATGCCGGCACATCTTCACAATGTTCACGTAAAGGCGGAATGCGTAGAGAAACCACATTCAAATAATCATAGAGTTCTTCCAGTAAACGCCCTTTAGCTGCAGCTTGGTTAATTTCATCAGTGGTTGTAGCAATAATGCGGACAGGGTTCCTAACGGGTTCCACGTCGCCATTTTTTAGTGAATATTGATTTTCCAAACGACTTAGTAATTGTGCCTGTACGGTATTGTCCACATCAGCAATATCTTTGATAAATAATATACCTTCATTAGCTTGTTCAAAACGTGTAGAAGTATTGTTCTCTAGGTGACCAAATAGTTCCAGCATTTGATTTTTTACGCTCATACCAGCAATACGGACTTGTATAAATGGACCGTTATTTTGACTCTTTTTGTGAATATAGTGTGCAAATAAAGTGCGCCCACTGCCGGGTTCACCACTGATAAGAACTGAAGTATTGTGCTGATTAATGCGCGTAATAGCTTCACGCAAGTTTGTCATGACCACGCTATGACCTAACGGTTCTGTCACGAATTGGACGTTTTTGCCTAAACGGTTATATTCCTGCTGTAACGAAGCCATTTCTAAGGCTCTTTGTATGGTAATTAATAACTTAGAAATTGAGAGCGGTTTTTCAATAAAATCATAAGCCCCCAATCGAGTTGCTTCCACTGCGGTTTCAACCGTGCCGTGTCCTGAGATCATAATCACCGGACTATTCATCAATCCGCTTTCATGCCATTCTTTGAGAAGAGAAATACCATCAATATCCGGCATCCAGATATCAAGTAAAATGAGATCGGGACGATGTTCATGTTGCATTTTTCGGGCGATTTCACCATTTTCTGCCACGCTAACGGTAAAACCTTCATCTTCCAGAATTTCTTTTATGATGCCACGAATATCGGGTTCATCGTCAACAACTAAAATATGTGCTGTCATTGTCAGTTATCAGATTTTCAGTTAGAGAAAAATATTTCTTCGTTCCCAAACAAAATAACGGAGCTGCAATAAATTCCATTTGTTCAGCACTGAAGCTATGCAAAGCAGTTTGCAGAGCAAACTTGATTCGTTCTCGCAGCTACGCAGTTACTGCGTTTTCTAAACAGAGTTTGGGAACTATAGTTTGTGAGAGAAATAAGGACGCATGTAAACCTGTCAGGTATTCGAGGACTGAAAGGTTTATGCTATCAAAATTGGGAATGATTTCGTTGATATTTCGTAACTATTCAGGGCAACCATAAAAGATTGCCCTATAACAATATTCTTATAGATGTTCAGATAAATATTTTGGCCTAAAGACCTATCAGGTTTTAAAAACCTGACAGGTCTGATAGCTTTGACTTTTCTGAAAGCCTATATATCAGTAATAACAGGCGGAATTTTTGGCTCACATGCTTGCATGTCCTTAACAGCTAAGGTTTTTCCTCACCCAAGCTTTGCATTACCTTTTCACGCTGAGTTTCAGATAGCATAGCTAATACTTTCTGTATTCCTTTTGTCATACCTTTTGCCATACCTTCTTGTTGGCCTTCCTGTCTACCAGCCTCTCTTTCTTGACGAGCCTCTTCAGGAGTCAAAGCATAATATCCGGTTTCTGCGGTTTTGCTTATCATGGTATCAAAATTGGGAATGATTTCGTTAATATTTCGTTTATATTTCCTTTTGAAATAAAAAGCCAGTGTTAGTAATAACCGGCGGCGTTTGTTTTCATCCTTTCCAGCATATTGCTCCAACAGCTCCTTAGCTTCATTGAGTTGTTGTTCATCCATGTCTTTTAAAATGGGGGCAAAAGCCATATATTCCCAAAGTGCCTTATGTTTGAGTTCTGCTAAAGTCTTTTCATAAAGCAAAATTTTCTGATAGCGAACTGCTATCACATATTCAATAGAACAACTTTCTGGATCATCCTTGCCTTCTTCTGGCCAAAAATAAATCACGTAACTTCTTATTTTTGGATAATTTAGAATACGTCCGGTTTTATCCCGTTCAGCATTGGCAAGGGCCAACTCCATATCATATTCAGCCATCCGCAGGGGCATATTTTTCTGCGCTTGTTTTTGAAATTCGATATGTAGTAAAAACTTTTCCCCCTCTGGATATTCTTTTGAGCCTACAGGATATTGCACCCAAAAAGCTAAATCTACTTTTAGATCAGACGTTCGTTGTAGCTCAACATTCTTTTCTATCAGAGAAACGAAGCTGGAAATCCCCATCAGTCGCAGGGCACCTTCAGGGTTTTGAAGAAATGCCTGTTTACAAGTTATATCAAAAGCGTTTTTGACCTCCTCTAATGGGTTTTCGCTGATAGTGTATTCAACATTTGCTTGTGAAAATAATACGATTTGTTGAGGTTCTGATTTTTTGGGAGAAAACGGTATTTTTTCAACCATTGTTTTTTTAATTATACTCCTTTTTACTGGATTATTAGAATTATAGATGTTCAGAAAGAAAAATAATTTATTTTGGAATGAAGTTTCAGACGCACGAGGGCAACCACAAGGGATTGCCCCTACATTTCTGAAACTTCGTTCCGAAGTAAACACAGTAACACAAAATATTATGTAGGGGCAAAACTGAATGGTTGCCCTAGTTATTTCATGCACGTTCCTTATTTATCTGAAAAACTATATATTATCCTAACTTGCTTCGCTTCGCAATTAAAATAAGTCAAAACCGACCGGTATAAGGGCGATGGATTAGGGAATCGTTTGTTGCCGACATTCGCCCGTTTTGACGCGGTAGTCACAGTCGCCGTAAGCGATTTTTGAGAGACAGCCGTTCAAAGTTAAATTGAGGCATAATAGGATAATTGTCAATAATATCAATCGGTTAGTGAGATAACGCATGGTTTTTATAGGCTTTAATCATTTCTAACGCGGTTTGTATAGCATAGTATAAGCTATGGCTTGAAGCTCGTCCAGTCCCCGCTAATTCTATGGCTGTACCATGATCAACTGAAGTGCGTATGATAGGTAATCCTAAAGTGATATTTACCGCTTCACCAAAATGACGTTGTTTGAGTACCGGTAAACCTTGATCATGGTACATTGTTAATACGGCATCAATTCCAGATAATGAAGTAGGTGTAAAAGCCGTATCAGCTGATACGGGTCCAATTAGGTGCATACCTTCCGCACGGAGCTGATTAAGTGTGGGAATAATAGTTAGGATTTCTTCGTTACCTAAATGTCCTCCTTCACCAGCATGGGGGTTTAAACCACAGACTAATATAATCGGATCATTGAGCAGCCATTTCTTTTGTAAATTATGGTATAAAATCCGTATCACGGTTTCTAAGCGGGTTGGTGTTATTGCTGCACTGATTTGTGATAGGGGCAAATGCGTTGTAACGAGGGCGACTCGTAATTTTGGCGTTGCTAACATCATAACAACTTGATGGGTACCGGTTTGCGCGGCTAAAAATTCCGTATGCCCACTAAATGGGATACCTGCCTCATTAATAACCCCTTTATGGATGGGGGCAGTGACTAGGGCATCAAAGTGATTATCTGTACAAGCTTGACAAGCCTGTTGCAGCGTTTCTAATACATAAGGTGCATTGGCAGGATTTAATTGCCCACATTTTACAGGCTGTAATAAGGAGATGGGTATGACATTTAAATGACCAGGTTGATGGAGATTCAATTGTTCCTTTTTGGATAAAGGTGGATGAAGTATTTGCAATTGAATTGATAAGCCTAACTGCACCGCCCTTTGTGCTAATAAATCCGGATCAGCAAAGGCAACGAGATAGGCAGGAATTGTTTTTTGTGCCAATTGTAGGGTGATATCGGGACCAATACCTGCTGGTTCGCCTGGAGTTATTGCAATACGGGGAATGATGGAAGACATAAATTATAGCATTTATCCGTTTATTATAAATTATCGGGCAGACACGCAGGTATGCCCCTACGAAATCCCTTATATTTCATGGCTTTCGGTGCGAACATAAGTGTTCGCTCTCATTTTTAATGTTTGCCCTCATTTTTGTGGTGGGCTATTCGGAAAAACTTTCATTGGCGCTAGTTGTAACTTGCCTTTCAGCACGTTTTAAATTAATCTTCAACGCTTCACTTGCCTGAATCGGGGAAACTTGCACTTCCCATTTTAAGTACTGTTTCTGTGATTTCCTTTACAATTCCTGACAAATCTGGTCTTGAATTTATTCTTAGAACGGTTAAATTCTAACATAAAGTTTAAAAATATCGCATTCCTAAATGACCAAACTGGACATCGGCACCTGACAGGTTTTTAAAACCTGTCAGGTCTGTTATTGTCAAACCTTCGCTTTTTCAAAAATGCCCTTGAGCGAAAAGATAATTTCTCGACGTATGCCCTTTAAACGGGGTTTTTCCGTTTCTAAAAAGGGTAAGGGACGACAGGTTTGCATGGTTCGTAAACCAAGACGGGCTGTGAGTACACCACTGCCGAGTCCTTGTGCGACTTGGGCTGACATGACTGATAACATTGAGCCACCCAATATTTCGCCTACACTATCGGCAACCATTTCACTGACATCGGCATAAATTAAGTTTTGCACGAGGCCACTGATTAAGCTCATCGTTCCTAATAAACCTGGTTTTCCTCCATATAGGGTAGCAACGTTTTGAATCATCCGGACATTACGCCATAGAGTTAGCACCGTATCAAGTAAAGCAATTTGACTGATCATCACCATCAACGCGGTTTCTTTAGAACGTTGACTGACAATATGATAGGCTTGTTGGTCAATTTCTTTTAAGACGATGTTGGAAAATAAGTTACAAACTTCGCGATCATGGTGGCTGTCACTGAGGGTAATATAGAAACGTTCAATACGCTCTTTGACATCGGGGCGGTGAGCGTAAAAATTGACCATTTTGTTGATGTAGCGAAGGGCGTGACCATAGCCGTCTTTTTCCATCAATTCATCACCTTCTTTTTGAAGTGCGGAGACGGTCCGTAGGGTTTGTATTTTTTGATAGGCTTGGCGACTCAGTATAAAGGTGGTAGTGCTGATGGTGAATATCAGAGCTAAAAATAATGTGCCGAGAAAAAAACTGTTGGCATATTGTTGTGCGATAAAATGATAAGTATCGACCAATAACATGAGAACCAATAATAGCCCTAGTGTACTGACTAACCATAGCCAGGGTGAAGTAGTCGTTGGGGAGGCGGGCGAAATAAAGCTAAGTGGTTCTACTTTTATGTCGTCTGGCTCATATTCCAGGGCAGTATCGTCTGGTAATATCACGGGTGGCGTATAATCTAAGGTGATAGCCGCTTCTTCCTCAGCAATGGTTTCTACTTTATCCAGTTCAAAAAAGAGTGGGGTTTCCCATGTTTCTGTATTCATTAAAATTTATCTCCAAGTAAAAATTCAAGGGCGCGATCAAGACGAATATGCGGTAAGCCACTGCCATGCACATTAGCTAAACGGGGCGGTTTAAATTCCATAAAATGGAAGCGTCCATCTATCCATTCTTCTGGCATGGGAACTTCTAGCGGAACTTCTCCAGGAAATAGGGCGACCGGTTTATTTCCGTCAATAGGCATACCCTTGATACATGAAATTTTTTTGCCCTGAAATGTGGTATAAGCAGCTTGGGTACATTTTACGGCTGCCAAAGCTAAAGTTTCAGTCTGCACACCTTCAAAAATAGCATTATTATTGGAGGTGGCTAACATATTTTGGAGAAAGTGTTCCAAATTTGGCAATTGATTTGGTGTCACATGATCTGCTTTAGTCGCGGCAAAGAGTATTTTGTCAATTTTTAAACCAAACCATTTGTTAATAAAGCCGGATTTACCATAGTGAAAACTTTTTAAGACCATATTAATAGCGTCACGCATATCAACAAAACTGGCATAGCTGGTATTAAAAGCTCTTAGCACATCAGCCAGCACAATTTGACGGTCAAAATGGGTAAAATGCTCCTTATAAAATTTTTTGACGACATGTTCTTTGTAAGATTCATAACGTCTTTTCATTTCAGCATAAAGGCTTTTATCATCAGAGTCAAGCTCTTCAGGCATTTGAAGTAGGGGGCAAAATTCCAACAAAGGTGCACCTTTTAAATCTTCGCCAGGCATAGTAAAACGTCCTGGTTGCAACAGGCTTAAACCATATTGCGGTTCTTTACAGCGATGTAGAAAATCGGTGTATAGTTGACTCGCTTGACGTAAGGTTGTATCTGTAGCTTCACTGGTCAAATCAAGTGTGTCAAGAAATTCTCGCCAGGCTTGAGATAGGGATAAGCGTGGTTCTGTTTCACACAGGCGAGCAATTTGTTCTGACCATTGCTCATAAGTGAGTTCTAGCAACGGTAAATCCAATAACCATTCCCCAGGATAATCAATTATATCTACATATAATGTATTGACGGGGGACATCAGTTTTAATAAGGGATTATTGGTAAAATAGCGAATAGCTAGTCTTATTTCACTGATACCGTTAGTGGGTTTCGGCCATGTGGGGGGGTCGCCACATAGTTGTTCAATGGCATAATCATAGCGAAATGTGGGTATATGCATATCGGGTTGCGGCATCGCCTTTGTTCCCCGCAAGCGCCCGCCACTCACAATTTGGAAAAAGGGTAAGTGGGTACCTTCTAATCCATGTAAGAGTTGATGTACTAATGAGGTAATAAAAACGGTTTTACCACTCCGGCTTAATCCGGTGACTGCTAGTTTAACTTGTCGCTCAAGTGAACGATTAATTCTTTCATTAAACAATGCCAATGTGTTAGGTTCTCCTTATTCAAAATAAAAATTAGTTTATAATTTTTCACATAAATAATTTCACAAAACCTGCCAGGTTTCTAAAACCTGGCAGGTTTGATAATGAAGGGTTGAAAAAACATATTTAAAATCAAACACTTATACTTAAACTCTTCATTCGCATGTCCAAAATGTTCCCAATATTATCTTTAATTTAATTTTTAATCTAAAATCTTAATCTTAATCAATTAACAATTAATAATTATGAATACATTTTACCACTGGGAAGGAAAAAATTTAATTTTATCGGTGCATGTACAACCTCGCTCCAGTCGTGCAGATATTGTTGGTGAATATGGGGATAGATTAAAAGTAAAAATTACTGCTCCCCCAGTTGATGGAAAAGCGAATGCTGAGGTGTGTCAATTATTTTCTAAGCTATTTGGTGTTGCCAAATCACGGATCATAATACAAAGTGGGCAGATTAGTCGTGATAAATGTCTTTGTATTCAATCACCGAAAAAGTTACCATCGTTTATAATGTCTGACTCATGAACCTATCCCACTATTCGTACCTACATAAGTAGGTATACTACTAACGGGTAAATTTTGGACTTTTTTTTAACGGTTGGTGGGCAAAAAAAGACTTGCCCACCCTACATAAAAATCCAAATTTCAGCCGTTCAGATTTGGAAACCTGTCAGGTTTGACGTTTTAGAAGTTATTTTTTGCCCGTTCCTTTATTTATTAGCACGATGCTCAATCAAATTGTCAACCACGCTCGGATCTGCCAGGGTGGAAGTATCACCCAAGTTGTCGATCTCATTAGCAGCAATTTTACGCAGAATGCGGCGCATAATTTTGCCTGAGCGTGTTTTGGGTAAGCCCGGTGCCCATTGAATTACATCGGGACTCGCTATCGGACCAATTTCGATGCGAACTTGTTTTATGAGTTCTTTTTGTAGTTCTTCACTGGGTTCCATATCATTCATTAAGGTGACATAAGCATAAATGCCTTGTCCTTTAATCTCATGGGGATAACCTACGACTGCCGCTTCTGCAACCGCTTCATGTAGCACGAGCGCACTTTCTACTTCTGCTGTACCCATGCGGTGTCCAGAAACATTGAGTACATCATCTACACGTCCAGTAATCCAGTAGTAACCATCTTCATCACGCCGTGCACCGTCACCTGTAAAATAGTTGCCGGGGTAGCTTTTTAGATAGGTGTCAATGAAGCGTTGATGATCGCCATAGACAGTTCGCATTTGGCCAGGCCATGAGCGAGTGATAATTAAATTACCAGAAGCTTCGCCTTCAAGGACTTTGCCTTCATTATCGACTATCGCTGGTGTAATGCCAAAGAAGGGGCGCGTGACAGAGCCTGGTTTCAATTGGGTTGTACCGGGTAGGGGGGTAATGAGAAAACCACCCGTTTCAGTTTGCCACCAAGTATCCATAATGGGACAACGACTGTCACCGACTACATGATAATACCATTCCCATGCTTCAGGATTAATCGGTTCACCAACCGTGCCTAAGATACGCAAACTCTTGCGGCTGGTTTTTTTGACAGGTTCGTTGCCTTGAGCCATCAAAGCACGAATGGCGGTAGGGGCTGTATAGAAAATGTTGACTTGATGTTTGTCGACGACTTGCCAAAAACGGCTGGCATCGGGATAGGTGGGAATGCCTTCAAACATTAGAGTTGTTGCGCCGTTAGCCAGTGGTCCATAAATAATATAGGAGTGTCCAGTGATCCAACCGACATCTGCGGTACACCAATAAATATCCCCATCATGATAATCAAAAACGTATTTATGCGTTATGGCGGTGTAGAGGAGATAGCCGCCTGTGGTGTGTAAGGCACCTTTGGGTTTTCCAGTTGAACCTGATGTATAGAGAATAAATAAGGGGTCTTCTGCATCCATTTTTTCGGCTGGGCAATCGGCGGATACTTTTGCCATTTCTTCGTGATACCAAATATCTCGCTCCCCTTTCCATTCTTTGTGAGGTCCCGCGTGTTTAACGACAACAACGGTATGTACATCCGGACAATGCGTCAGGGCTTTATCTACATTTGCCTTGAGGTGTATTGCCCGTCCACCACGCAATCCTTCATCGGCTGTGATTACTACTTCGCAACCCGAATCAAGGATGCGATCTTTTAAGGCTTCTGGGGAAAAACCACCGAAAACGACAGAGTGTACTGCACCAATACGGGCGCATGCTAACATAGCAATTGCTGCTTCTGGTATCATTGGCAAGTAAATACAGATGCGCTCTCCTTTTTTGACACCGCGCCCTTTAAGCACATTGGCAAAGCGGCATACTTTTTCGTGTAATTCACGCAGTGTGATTTTTTTGTCAATTTTTGGATCGTCACCTTCCCAGATGATTGCCACTTGATCGCCCCGTGTTTCTAAATGACGATCCAGGCAGTTATAAGCAACGTTCAGTTTTGCACCTTCAAACCAACGAATTTTGCCTTCTGTATAATTCCCGCTTTGTACTTTATCCCAATCTTGGAACCAGGTGATGAATTCTTTTGCTTGTTCAGCCCAAAAAGTGTCTGGATCAGAAACGGAACGCGCATACATTTCTTGATATTTTTCATCAGTGATATGCGCTTTCGCGGCAATTTCTGGAAAAACGTCATAAACTTTGACATCACTCATCGTTAATTTATCCTTATTTTGTTTGAATCAGAATTAACCGATTTTAAAAATTTTACCGATTTATAGAATAACATTTTTTAAGCCTATAATTTTGAAGGATTGCGGATTTATTAAATCTTGAATCCTAAGGGCAATGTTTTTGCCCTACTGTGATACGAGGTAATCCCGCTAAATCATGATAAGTCTTGACAGATTCGTAATCATATTCTATAAATAGTTCACGTACAGTTTTGGCTTGATCATATCCATGTTCTAATAATAGCCAGCCCCCCATGACTAAGTGAGATATAGCTCCGGCAATCAATTGTCGTATATCAACTAAACCATCTGCGCCTGCTATTAATGCAATACGGGGTTCATATTGAACGCCGCCTTGTATCAAATGAGGATCATTTTTAGGGATATAGGGCGGATTAGAAACAATCAATGTTGCTTTTATCTCCCCCAAAGCGATCCACCAATTACTTACCATAAATGTGACTTGCGAAAGGGCTAAATTTTTGGCATTGGCTTGTGCTACTTTTAGAGCCATTCTGGATTTATCTGTCGCTAAAATACGACAATGAGGGCGTTCTTGGGCAATAGCGAGGGCAATTGCGCCGCTCCCAGTACCTAAATCTATTACTTGTTCTTGACTATCCTGCGGTAATCGCGCCAAAGCTTGTTCAACTAATAATTCTGTATCTGGTCTAGGAATCAGTGTATCTTCAGTTACTTGCAAATGTAATGACCAAAATTCCTTATGTCCAGTTAAATAGGCTATTGGTTCATCTTGGAGGCGGCGAGTTAGTAGTGTTTGAAACTGGGCATTTTGACTGGGTGTTAAAATTTTATCTGACCACGCGTACAAATAACTCCGTGTCACCCCTAAAACATGGGAAAGTAAAACTTCAGCATCTAAACGTGGACTGTCAGAATGTATTAAAAGTTTAATGGCTTCAATTAGAGTCGTATGGATGATAGGTTTCATAGTTAATGCGAATTAATTGTTAAAAAATTCTTTTAAAATCATATAGTTACCGGTGAACAGGTGGTCATTCCTTAACAAAAAACTTGAATAAATATTTAAAATGCTGTAGTATGTTTTGTTTTTATCGCAAAAACGTGAAAACTGATTAGGAAAAAATATGCCTTATCAATTTAATGCTAATAATGTCTTTGAGATGGCTGAACAGATGGAAAGTAATGGGGTGAAATTTTACCAAGCCGCCGCTAATTCCACTGATAATGAGGAACTTAAACAGTTTCTAAATCATTTTGCTCAGATGGAAGTCGCCCATCAAAATATCTTCAAATTATTGAGAGAGGAATTGTCGACTCAAGAAAAAGCGGCAACGGTATTTGATCCGAACGATGAATCTACCCTCTATTTACAAGCCCTCGTCGATTCTCGGGTTTCGTTTAAAAATGAATACCAGATGAGCTCAATTGAAAATATCTTAAAAGCGGCAATTGAGTCTGAAAAAGATACCATTATCTTTTATCTTGGTATGAAAGAAGCTGTTCCAGAACATCTTGGAAAAAATAAAATTGATAAAATTATCAAGGAAGAAATGGCACACATCCGTATTTTAAGCCAGAAATTGGTTAAATTCAAAGCGGATGAGAAGGCAAGCGTCGGATCAACTCAGTAAGGGATTGAGTTTTAGAACTGACAGGTTTTTAAAACCTGTCAGGTTATGATAAATTTTCCCTATCATTCAAAAATAGAACTAATTTTTTATCTAATTGGGTAATGTGGTGAGTTAGCCAATAAATGATGTTTTGTTGAATTTGTAGAACTAAAGATAAATGCCCTCCGGCTCTTTTGTAATCCGTTTTGATTTTATTGAGATGCTCGATAAATTCTCTATGTTGGGTTTTATGAATAGCATAGTTAGGATAATGATATTGTTTCATATACTTTTCTTCTGTTTTAAAATGACTAGAGGCATAATGTTCCAAAAAATTGATCATTTCATTCAATTCTTCTTCTGTTTCACCACTGCCTATAGACATGACGAGATTTTTGAGTCTAAGGCGTAATTCCTTGTGCTGTTTGTCAATAAAAGAGTTACCTATTGATAATTCTGAAGTGCATTCTATAATTGAGGCGATTTCTTCCCAAAATTCGCTCTCTTTCACTGCTAAAAAATTTTGACAGCGTTGGAGATAGAGTTCAGGTAGGGTATCGTGAGGATTTTGATGCAAACAAATTTGCATTAATTTTTTAACTTGATTAAATTTTTGTAATTGATATGATTGAACTGCTTCTTCAAAAGTGTTCAGGGTGGCGAATTTTCCTTCTCGAATGGGTTTGGGATCGGCATTAAATACGGCAAAGATGTTAATACGTTCTGTTCTACCTTTGACTTTGATATTATCAAGAAATCGAATGGCGTATTGAGCTTGTTCTGTTAAATTGATAAAGGTATTTTCACCAATGATGAGTGATTCTTGATAAATTTTGGTGAGACTTTCAATACGCGCTGCAACGTTTACAGCATCACTAATAACGGTGCCTTGTAGCCGATTTTGTTCGCCTATGATACCTAACATGAGTTGACCCGTATTTAGACCAATACCGATATTAATGCTAGGTAAGTTTTGACGCTGTAGAGTTTGGTTAAATTCAGAAAGCTTGTTGAGCATTGCAATTGCAGCTTTGAGTGCATCATCTGTATTGATAAATAATGCCATAATGGCATCACCAATATATTTATCAATTAGACCATTATGTTCACGAATAATAGGTCCCATTGCTTTTAGGTAAGCGTTCATAAAATTAAAATTTTCTTGGGGCGACATTTTTTCAGATAATGCGGTGAAGGCTCGGATATCTGAAAATAGCACAGTCATATTCATTTCTAAATGATTACCCAGTTGGGTATCAATAATATTATCTTTGTTCAGCAGTTGTAAAATTTCATTGGGCATAAAACGTGCGTAGGCTTGATTGGTTTTCTTTAACATGTCTTCAGAACGATTAATAGAAGTCAGCATGTGACTCATGGCACTTGATAATTCTCCTGTTTCATCTTTAGAATGGACTTGAATATTAATGTTTCTGTTGCCGGAAGATATTTGATTAGCTACATTGACAAGCGTTTTTAAGGGCTTTGTGATACTGCGTATAGAAATATAAGATAAAAAGAGCGTTAATATAATGGTTATGCCGGTAATGATTAAGTAAAATATGAATGTATTTTGTGCCTCTTTTTTAAGGGCTTGAGCGGAGGCTTTTAGATCATAAGATATTTGATCTTCTATGGCTTTAAATAGATTGATTTTGCCGGTTGCCATTTTCCACCAATAAGTGGGTTCTATTTCCAAATAACCATCATTCAATAAATTATTGAGTGCTTGAATGGCATCGGCATCATCTATTTTAATAATCGCGTCAATTTCATCGACTGTTTTTTGTTGTTTTTTAAGCTTAATTGCCTTCGTTAAGTACTGATTATAGGTATCAAATGTATTTTCAATGATCTCAATATTTTTCAGATCGTGGGATGAAATGTAGGGGAGATTTTTGTAGATATTCAAGATCATATAAGCATTTTCGTACTTTTGATAAAACACATCAATATATTTTGTTTCGCCCCAGAGTATATAATTACTAAGTTGATGAATTAATCCGTTGTAGCCTAAATGGGCATGTAAATTCGCAAGAATTCTAAATTTAGAGGCTTTTTTAAAAGCAATTTTCCGTATTCTTTCTACTTCATTTACAAAGTCACCTTGCACTATGTCATGATAAATTTTCCTTTGATGAGGGGTTGCAAAGAATAAAAAATGTTTAATATAGTTATCTTGAACACCTGCTAGTAAGATAGATTTTCGATAAACACCAGGCGCAAAATGACCTTGAATAAAAACATTGTTTAAGGTTGCCCTTTCAATACCTGCTTTTTCTTTAACTTGTAGAATATTGACATAAGCAACGAGCATATTATAAAGTTCTGATTTTGTGGTGATTTTTGATAGCTCATTAATTTCCGTCAAAAGTGAAATGATAATTTGGCTATAATATTGTAATTCTTCTTCCAGCGATATATTCAATTCATTAATTAAATTTCTTTTAGTTTCAATTAATTTGAGCCTGGCAAAAACGCTATCCAAATCATCCTTAATTTCATAGTTAAAAGGCTTAAAGTTAAAATTGGTTATAAACCGATCTAATTTTTTGATAGCGTAATCGGTTTTAGGTCTTTGCATCCTGAGCCGATGAGAAAATTTGGTGCCTTGACTGCCGATGAAGCCGGCTGATATGCCCCTTTCTTTTTGTAATTCGTGGACCAGTGAACTGGATTTGACAGCTAGCTCTGAAAGTGCCTGTAATAAGTTCATGTTATCAACGATGTTTTGTTTTTCTAAGGTGCTGGCGATGGTGAAGTAAACGAGTCCAATAATTGGTATCATCACTATTATTATGAGCTTATGACTTATTTTAATATCTTTAAACATGTTTGTCAGTTATCAGTTATCAGTTATCAGTTATCAGTTTTTTCCTTAACTTCAAAAATGTTAATTTTTTCCTCCCGTCCTTTAACTTGAAGATTATCAATAAATTGAATAGCATAATAATTAGGTTTTGTCAAATTATTTAGCGTATTTTGAGTGATAATCAATGACATTTTATAACTTTTAGTTAAACTTTCAACACGCGAAGCTAAATTCACCGCATCACTAATCACGGTGCATTGCAATCTATTTTTTTCCCCAATAATACCCAACATCAACTTACCCGTATTAATGCCAATACCTGTTTCAATTTCTTGATGCTGAATTTTTGACATTTCAATCGCCGCATTAATCGCATCGTCTGCCCTGATAAACAGTGCCATAATCGCATCGCCAATATATTTATCAATAAAACCATTATGTTTACGGATAATAGGTTCCATTTTTTTTAAATAAGCATTAAGAAAATCGAAATTTTCTTGGGGAGACATTTTTTCAGATAGGGCAGTGAAAGAACGAATATCCGAAAATAAGATAGTCATTTCCATTTCCTTATAGTTGCCCAACTGAGTATCAAGGATATGCCGTTTGTTTAATAGCCTTAAAAATTCATTTGGCACAAATCTGGCGTAAGCCTGTTCGGTTTCTTTTAATATTAATCGATTATAAAAAAGTGTCAATAAAATCATACTGCCGGTGATGATTAAATACAAAATAAATTTGAACTGAGCATTTTTTTTAAGCGTTGAAGCAGATACTTTTAAATCATAAGATAGTTGCTCTCCTATCTTTTCAAATTGTTCTATTCTAGCCGTTGCTATTTCCCACCAATCAGTTGCTTCCTTATTTAATTGATAATTTCTAGCGGCTTGCCTAATTACTTCAAATTTTTTAATTAATTCTTCTGACATAAAGTCATGATAGTGTTTTTTTTGCCTGGTGGTTGCGGAAAAAAAGAATTTTCCGAGATAGATATTTTGTGCCTCAACTAACGAAATAAATTGGTTATACAAATTTGAACTGAAATAATCTCGACTGAGAACATGATTTAAAGTGGCTCTTTCAATACCTGCTTTTTCTTTCGCGTAAAGTAAATTCACATAGGCTCTGATTTGATTAGAAAATTTAGTCTGTATAATAGACATTGATGAATAATTAATATTTGCCAAAAGCAAATCAATAATATCGCTATAATATAAAAGTTCTTTTTCTAGCGATATATTTAAGCTATCAACCAAATTTCTTTTAGCTTCAATGATATTCAGTGCCGCAAAAATCCTTGCCAGATTGTTTTTGATTTCATAACCAAGATATTCAACTGAAACATTTTTTAAAAAAGTTTTTAACTTTTTAAGGGCAATATTCGTCTGAACTCGTTGTGACTGAAGTTCATTAGAAAATTCCATTTCTTTACTACCAATAAAACCAGCAGATAAACCCCTTTCCTTTTGTAATTCATGCACCAATGAATTTGACTTAATCGCAAATTCTGATAATTTATGCAATAAATTCATTTCATTAACAATTTTTAATTTTTCTAATGTCAGATTAACCGTAAAAAAAATCAGCCCAATCATTGGGATAGCCACAATGAATGCCAATTTATTGCTGGTTTTGAGATTTTTTAACATGATTTATAGAAAGTTGAATGTTGCCCGCTTAATGTAGCAATTATAATAACCTATTTTAAAAACGCAAATTTTATTTTTCCCGCCTATTAAGTTTTTGATGTTATTTTGCAAAAATCTATCCGAAACTAAACCTGCCAGGTTTTAAAAACCTGGCAGGTTTATGCCCTACCTACACCACGTCTCCCACATTTTCCGATATTCACCTTCTAAACATGCAGTGAAATTAACATAATCCATTAAGGGAGATGCGAGCATTCTTTCACGCATACTTGCCCGTAATTGTTGTAAATAGTCAGTATCATTAGCCAGTTTAAGGCAAATATCCACATATTGTTCTGAAGTGTAAGCAATCAATTCGGTTAAACCAAGAGTGGATAAAATACTTAATCCCATTCGCGAACTATGAGTTTTTCCAACTAAGGTAACTACCGGGATCCCCATCCATAATGCTTCGCAAGTCGTTGTG
>QNES01000050.1 GCA_003645255.1 Gammaproteobacteria bacterium | reverse complement strand
GTTGTGCTAAGGAACGTACATGAAATAAATTCTACAACTAAACCAGACCTGGCAGGAAGAAAACCTGCCAGGTCAAAATCAAGTTTTTGACGCTGCGATTGACCTGCCAGGTTTTGTTTTAACCTGGCAGGTCTGGTTTTAAAGACGCTGCGATTGACCTGCCAGGTTTTGTTTTAACCTGGCAGGTCTGGTTTTAAAGACGCTGCTCTACCAGACTTGGCAGGTAAAAATTATTTGTCTTCATTTTTATTGACATCCAAAATAGTCTGGAATAATTATTGCACATCAGAAGTTGCCCTATCTGAAAGTGCAAACTCATGTTTTCCATCCAAACTATTTTTACGCAATTTTTATTAATTAGATATGTATTTTACAGCAAATAAAAATTAAATCAAATTGTTTTTACGTAAAAATTACTTTTTTATGAAAAAATCATCTTTTTTAGCCTGGATAAATTTTTATAAAGCGGCTGTTTATGCTGGGAAGCACCTATTTATCCTTTTAATTAGGACTTAAATAGACCGACTAAAAAATAATGGCTTACTAATTCGATTTTCAAAATAACCATGACGGCTAAAAATGCCTAAAAAATTAATTTTAGTGGGGAATATTTGCGCTGAACGGGCTATTTTAGTCCTTTTAATTTATCAGCATTTCTTAATATTGCAGCTTGGTGAAAAAAAAGGGCTTGTATTTTCATTCTTAAATGTGTTATAATATACTGATATTAACAAAATTGAAATTTTACGGTTGAGAGAACAGCATAAGTTTTTACTAATTTGTTATCAGTTAATTCTAAAATACTTGTACCCATTTTTTTAACCAAAAAACGACAAGGATGGTATATAAGAAGGGATTAGATCGGGTTTATATGTAGTATTAAAAATGGTGGCTTGTAATGAAGTTCCTACCCACCCTACTATCTAACACATTTAATGGCAAAAAAAAAAGGGCAAAAAAAAACCCTGTCAGGTTTAGTTGTCGATTTTATTTCATGCACATTCCTTAATCCTTAGCATTCTCTTTGATACAGATATTTTTCGACTTTTCTGAGTGTACTCATTTAATAGCCCTTTTGAATTTTCCCTATTTACACTCACTTGCTTTTTAATTATTCTCTTTTCTGATTCACATAATTAGGATAATTACCTTGAAAACTTCAACATTACAAACCAAGATACCCACTCGTTATTGGCATCAATTAGAAGAGGGACGTATCCAATGTGATCTCTGTCCACGCGCCTGTCAAATCAAAGAAGGGCAACAGGGCTTATGCTTTGTACGAGCCAATCAAAACCAAAAAATTGTACTAACCACCTATGGACGTTCTAGCGGTTTTTGCGTTGATCCCATTGAAAAAAAACCACTCAATCATTTTCTACCAGGAACCCCTATTTTATCTTTTGGCACTGCCGGCTGCAACCTCGCCTGTCAATTTTGCCAAAATTGGGATATAAGTAAATCCAGAGAAATGGATACGCTCGCCGATCAAGCAGCACCTGATACATTGGCTCGTGCCGCTCAAAAGTTGGGCTGTCGCAGCGTCGCTTATACTTATAACGATCCGATTATTTTCCACGAATATGCCATTGATGTGGCTAAAGAATGCCGTAAATTAGGCATTAAATCAGTCGCAGTTACCGCCGGTTATGTTAATGATGAACCCCGACGCGAATTTTTTAGCTATATGGATGCTGCTAATGTAGATTTAAAAGCTTTTACTGAAAGATTTTACCACAAATTAGCTGGAGGGCATTTACAACCGGTACTAGAGACTTTGCGCTATCTAAAACATGAAACCCAAGTGTGGTTTGAATTAACAACCTTGCTAATCCCCGGCGAAAACGATTCCGAAAAAGAGCTTGAAGAAATGACACAATGGGTAGTGGAAAACTTAGGTCATGAGGTGCCTATGCACTTTACCGCCTTTCATCCTACCTGGAAAATGTTAGACAAACCCCCGACTCCGCCTCACACTCTCAGCATGGCTCGCCATATTGCCTTAAAGAATGGGGTACGTTATGCCTACACAGGAAATGTGCATGATCAAGTTGGTGAAAGTACCTATTGTCACCACTGTAATCATAAACTTATTGAACGCGATTGGTATATATTAAGTGATTGGCATTTGACTCCAGATGGTAAGTGTAATCAATGTGGAACGACATGTGCGGGGCTATTCGATGCGGAAGCAGGCACATGGGGTGCAAAGCGTTTGCCTGTTAAACTACAAAACTTTGTAGCCTGAAATGTGGCAAGGTGCTTAACTGGTTACCGGATAAATTAAGCTCCGTTAAGTTTTGCAAATTTCCGATTTCAGGTGGCAAGGAGCTTAACTGGTTAGAGTCTAAATCAAGCCTCGTTAAGTTTTGCAGATTGACGATTTCCGGTGGTAACTCTTTTAAACCACACCTATATAAAACTAATTCCGTAATTTGATTATGCTCATTCTGCACATAGCCTACTGAACGCCATTTAATTTTATCTAATTTTGGTAAATTTTTACCTATTGTTTGTTCTAGTTGTTTGATAAGTTCTAAATCGGTTTTTTTTGACTTAAAAAAATTGAACATCTGTTTTTCCTTCTGTATTTCCATCAATAAAAACCTGCTATAACAGGCGAGTCAAATCGTAATATTTTTAACATGTACTACGCATTCACATTATCAATTTTTTGCGGGAATGTCAAGTCATTTCCGTCATCAAGCCAATACGGAATACAACGAATATTAATTATACGATTATACTAACATTCATTCGTTGTTTTAAAATATTCGCTGTACTCATTAAATTTCACTTAAACAATTGGCTATGGGTTCCTAGTCTTAAAAAAACAGTGTAATTTTCACAAGGCATATAAATAACAAGCATATCACCACCTAAGTGGAATTCTCGGCAATCTTGATATTCTCCCTGTAAAGAATGATCTTTAGAAGCATCAGACAATGGCTTTTCTAACCGTAAACATTCAGAATATTCAATAAATTTCGTAAACTGTCCATCGGTTAATTTGATTTTATTCCAGTCCTTTAAAAACTGTTTATGGCGTTTTAAATTCATTTTAATTCAGAAATTAAAAATAATTCAATGTTCTTCCCTTGACGGGCTTCTTTAATCACTTTCTGAGTCAATTTATTTGGGAGCTTAACTTCAAAAGGAAGTTCTTTATTTAAGCGAACTTGGTGTAAAAACAAATTAAATGCTTCTCCCATCGTTAACCCTAATTGATTAAAAATACATTTTGCCTCTTCTTTTGCTACCTTATCTAATTTCAGATAAGTTCTTTCTTTCACTATTGTGCTAGACATTTAAATACTCCAAAAATGGTTATCAGTTATAAATTTAGTCTGCTCCGTTACTTACGTAGTTGTTAATTACTTATTAATTGTTCTACAATTTTATAAACATCTGTTCCAACTTGATTCAGCCATCTTGCTTTCGGATTATTATCTAATTGTTTGGCATTTTGCACGGTTTGTTTAACATAAAATTTTTAAAACAATCAGTATAAAATCAACCCCTATAAATCAACTCTAAAGTTTTTTGATCACATAATTATTCCCTGTGGTATCTTCAAGGATAATCATTTTCTTTTCTTGGGCGCGAAGCAAAAATTTCTTAAATTGACGAAAGCCATAATCGGATTCTTTAAAAGAAGGATTCAATTCTAACATTTTCTTTTTAATTCGAGAACTGACTGCTTCCCTACCTTCTTGTTCAAATAAATCAACAGCTTGAAGAAGTAATTGATAAGCTATGGAAATATCGTGTGTATTTTTAACAGGTTCTGTGTTAGCCATTGGTATGTGACTCTTTTGAATCAGTGCTTTATCTTCAAAACTTGCCGAGTCATCCTCATTTATTTGTTCTTCCCTGGGAAAGATTTTTTGACAAACGGAAGAAACACCACAGAACTGTTTAATGACAGCTATTTTTTGCTTAGGTAAATAATCCCTAAAAGCTTGATTCGCATATTTACAGCAAACAACTAAATTATCGGAGTCATTTTTGCCCCCTTTAGATTGCGGTATTACATGCTCAATCGTCGCTTCCTGAATATCTAAAACCGCATCACAATAAAAACATTTACCGCCCTGGTTAAATAACAAAGCATTTAGTTTTTTCATATTTTTCTCCTTCATGTTATCTAGGCAAACATTTTCCTAAAATGAGGAAAGCGATTTTTTTTCAAGTTGATTTCAGATTGTACCTCGGAAGAAATCGTCAATAAGACACATTCATCACTTTTGTCCGCAATTTGCTGGCATTTTTCTAGTTTTAGCCGCCCAGTAGAGACAAACGAAAAACGATGATTGTCACGATATTTAAAATGTATCAGATAACGCGCACAGCGGTTTCGATTGACGGAATCAGAAAATAAAGCCAATTTTTCTGCCCGAATGGAAGCTAAATTAAAATTGGGTTGCTTACTGACAACCGGCAATTTAACCCTTTTTAAACTCAATTGTGTTGATGGCGAATGAGCCAATAATCTTTCCGCATACGCCATAAAATGTTTTTCATGGATCTGATAAGCATTTTTTGAACACAATAATAAAACACCAGCGGTATGTAAAACACTTGGATGGTATTGCAAGTCAAATTCTAAATAAAGGGTATCATGTATGATTCGCTTACTGTGATCCATACGTTGGCAGGGCATGTCTCCAATGAGAAAACCGATACTTTTTTCATCAAGAATCACAGCTAACTTGGGTACCTCGGCACTGATATCACGTAGGGCGATACGATAAATTTCATCCATTTTATCAAAGAGTTGTAAATGACCCGCCTTGACATACCAATCATAATCTTGACCAGGTTCCATTTTGCGAGTATGAACCGCAGCACCGCGTAAAGCAACTGATTTCACGATCATTATTTTGTCACCTCAATCAGTGAAGAGTTTCCATAAATTTTAAAGGTATGAGAACGCGCTTCGGTAAATTCAGTCAATGCCCTTTGAAACGCAATATCTTGATTAGAAAGCCAACGTATCAATTTGTTCCAACGTCCCCGATTTTGATGATGTTGCAACAAGGCAAATGCTAATGCATATCGAAGAGGTTGATCAATATTTTCAGACTTAAATCGCAAATTAGGTTTTCTCACAAAGATCATTTCTTGTTCTGATTCTTGATAGTTAATATGGGTAAATTCTATACAACCTAATGTTTTAACAGGTATTAATACGCCTACCACATTTTCAGCTTGATTAATCAATTTAAGAATCACTTTATAGCGTGTTTCAAAAGCGGCTTCCAATTTTTTTCGATAAGACTCATTTTTTAACCAGGCTTCACATTTAGTGATTACAAATAGAATCATAAAATGTCGCTCATCTAAAAATTGGGATTGCAACAGATCATAAATATGTGATGGATCATTTTTTTGGGTTGACAAGACTTCATCCCCTTCTACCAGGGCTGAACCATCTATGACATTAATAATCACCAAAGCTTCTTGTAACTTTTGTTTAAATTCTTCAAAATCCCGGTTATCTTCTTTAGCACGAATAATACCGCCAGCCATATCACAAAATACCAAATCAAGTTCTTTTTTATTTTTAAATAAAACTTCAAATTGGCGTTCAATAATACCAGCAGTTCCTTTCAAAAGTGAACCCGTGGGAATGAAAGTCGGCTGTGTCATGATAGTACTGAGTTTTTGATAAGCCTCTTGAAGATCATGATGTGTATCTTCGTTGGCTGCAAATTGAAACCCCGATAGATTATCCATAGATAACAGTTCATGGTACATTGTCGCTAGTAGTGTCGTTTTACCGACACCATCAGGTCCCACCATAATCATCACAGTCCGATTAGCCATTTTTTTCCTTTTTTAATTGTGAAACGCAACCTGTATTTGTTGAGCACATTTTAGGGCATCGTCAAGCGCATTTCGCCACTGTTTACGTAATGCAATCTCTTTATTAAAACGACTCAACTCGTCTGCCCAAAGTTGTTCACGAATCGGATCCAGAAAACTTTTCCACTCATCCTTAATGCCCTTGGCTCTAACGAGACGATCCTTGGCTTCTTCAACGAGGGCTAAAATCGCATTAGCGGGATCCGTCTGCATTTTTTCACTGAATTTTTTTCTCAGTTGGTAAATAGTTTGCTGATAGTGGCTATCTAAACCCCTGGAGATTTCTTCCGCCTTTTCCAGGAAGTTTGCCCGTGTCGCATCGTTAGGCACAATATCGTCAACTGATTCGCTGCTATAGGTACTTAACAAGCCCATTTCTTCACGAACCCGATAATGAAAATGGCTATGATACGAAAAGTTAAACTTACGTATGTAACTGAAAGTATTATAAATATTGGAATGTTCTGCCCTATCCAATAAATCTTGAAATTCCAGTATGAGTGTACGCGGTTCAGCCTGGCTATCCTGATTTTGCGGCAATATTTTTTGCAAGACTTTGGGAAATATACGTTTTAAAACTTGTCTAAGCGTATTATTAATCTTGGTTTGCAAATACTCATCCAACTGAGTCGCCAAAAATTCTGTCAGATAGGCGCGTAAATAATTTAATTCTTCGCCTACCACACCTTTCCAACCACTATATTCCAGGTATTGTTCAGCCAATTCATCTTTACCAGGAATCGGCGCATTTTGTTTCGCGGCTTCACAAATTTCTTCAACCTTTTCTTTAAATTCTTCGCTGATATTCAATTCTTGTTGAACATCCAAAACCAGTTTTTCCAAGCCCTTTGTTAAATCTTTGATAAATTGCTCAGATAACGCCCGATATTTTCTTTCCCTGGTTAAATCCGCATTAGTGGTACTAAAAGAAGCAAGTGCCGGTGTAAAAGCTTGCGTGAGCCTCTTCAAAATGTTTTCCATTTTATCCGCTAACGCCTTGATATATTGTTGATCTGTGCTTTCCAACTTCTTTTCAATATGTTGCAGCACCACCGAAAATACTTTTTCTTCTACCGCTTGAGCATCACTGCAATCTGCCGTCAAAATACGGGGCTTGCTGTAAGTCTCCGGGGGTTGTTCTTTCAACAATTGCACTTGTTTCTTATTAGAACCATCATTTTTTTCATTGAGCACAATAAATAAGCGATTAGCCAATTCAACTTCTCTAACCGCATTATCCACTAAGTCAAAGACATTATAATCCGCCTGTTCCCAATCCGTTCCCAGTACATCAGGCGATTTAACAAAAATGACGGCATCTACTTCATGCTCAAGCGATGAAACCAATTTCATTTCATGTCCCTGTGCCGCTTCAAGCCCAGGTAAATCAACCAGACACAAGCCTGTCACGTCATGATTAGGAAACTTAGTATAAATATCGGCACTTTTAACAGCCAAATAACGGGTGCGCCCCTTACCTTGAGTCACGTAATTGAGAATTTCTTCCAGTTCTAACGTCTTTGGGGGTTTAGATAGTAATTCAGCATAGGAAGAAAAGGCACTATGAATAAATGCAAGCTTTTCATAAATAGCCTTATCTAAATTACGATCCTTACTCAAATTATTATTCAGTTCTGATAAAGGCTCACCAAAACGTTTCAGTGAAAATGGCTTAGAGATTTTCAGCTTATCAAAGTAAGGATGAAGAATCTCCTTTAGAAATTCTTCTTTAGAATAAAATTCTATCTTAGCGTAGGCATCATCTTCAGAATGATAAATCTTGCTTTTTGTCCCGGTACAAGGCAGCTCATCAGAAGTGGGTATTTCCTTATTGGACAGCCCAGATATTTTTTGGAGCAGCGTACTTTTACCTTGACGCGCCTTACCCGCCACACCAATATTGATGGTTTCCTTACTAAACCGTTTAGTCAGGCTTATAATGGACGCATTTAAATGAGCCATTTCTTCCTGGGGTCCACCAATATAGGTGGCAATCTTAGAAGTGAGGCTCGCAATATCTTGTGGAATTTCATCAGCTTCTGCCAATACTTCTTCAGCCATTTGCTGGAGGCTATCCATTTGCATTTCTAGTTCAGCCAATCCATTATGAACTTTTTCAAGCATAAGCACTTGTTTGTGCCGCTTATCTAAAACGTCAGTGATTACATTTCTTACAGTCATTTAATAAATCCTTAATTAAGTACAACGGATTATGGAAATTAACGGATAAACCCGATATGGGGTTTGACGGATTTTTTGCAAAAGTCTTATCCGTTTTTTTTGAGCATGAAAAATCCGATTTTTGGAAAAAATCGGATTTCTGAACATTATATAGTATCTCTAACACGCTAACTATTAACCATTAAAAAACCATTGCTTCAAAGCATACCAAACATCAGCCAACTTAGGCTGTGGGCGTTCACAAAATCCTTCATCATTAATAAATAACAATCGACTCTTTAACCAAGATAAACCTATTACAACTTGATAGTCGGATTGTATTACCAGATCATAATTGCCCCGTAATCGCCAATAGGTTAACCAGCGTTTAAGTTTAAATGTCGAGAATTTGATAAACTGAGCGCGTGGTAATTGATAAACGCTTCTCCCATCTGGTTGACTCATACAATCTATTTGCAATTCGGGACGTTGTAGTTGAGCCTGGACTAAGGCTTCTTGTATGCCCGTTGCTTGGAGATTGACCGACCAAGCTATCAAAATACGCTTAATTGATGGGTCTAAAAACACTTTTTTGATGCGGGTGTTATTTTGATAAGTATAAGCTAATTTAATTGCTTTTTTACCATAATGTCCCGCTTGAAAATCTGCGATGGCATCATAATGTAGTTGCGCTAAGTCAGATTTGCCAATTAAAGAATAGTATAACCCCTTCTTTAAGATATGTCGTTTTAAAAGCCGCAAATCTTGTTTGTTCGCGCCGTGTGTTTTCAATAAATCTAAGACATTACGGTTATCATAATATAAAACCCAAGTAGGCACCTTAGCGGCAGCGGATAAGTGCCAAATTAATGACTTAGCAGAAACAACCACTCGATGCCCCATCTTTGCTATGCGTAAGCACCACTCTACATCATCAAAATGAATAAAATAATCGCGCCACAAACCCGCTTTCTTGGCAACTTCGGCACGCACTAATAACGAAGCCGCCGCCACGTATTCTACATCCATATAAGGTTGACAGTGCATCAAATGTTGGCTTAAATCAGCCTTTACGTTCAATAATTCTTGTACCGAGCGACCCTGCCAGGGTGCAATGTCTTCTAAATGACGATGCAATATTAAGGTACCCATTGTGCGCTCAATAAATGCACCCATTTCATTTATTCGCCATGGATAATCTAATTGCATCATGGTTGAACCCGCTACGGCAATATCCGAATGCTTTTCTAATAAAGCCACTAATTCGGGAAGGGCACGATGGTGTACCAAAACATCGTTATCCAATAACCAAAAATATTGATAACGATCATCTGGTTGTTCAAAAGCCCACTGCAAACCGGTATTAAACCCCCCAGTGCCACCTAAATTATCTGGGTTGCAGATCAAATGAATGTATGGATAGGCTGCTTTTATTGCTCCTACAGTTCCATCAGTGCTTGCGTTATCTATAACCAATATATCAATGGCTTGACTGGGATAATCCGGTTTTGCCAGGGATGCTAATAATTCTAAAATGTATGATTTTTTATTCCAGGTGACAATGATAATTAATATGTTTGGCATAATTAGAAATTTGACTTTAGAAATCCGATTTTTTAAAAAAATCGGATTTCTTTGTATTGGTATATTATTTTCACGCTCTGACAGAATCAGTATAAACGTCCCATGAGTTGATGCAAAATACTATTTTGCCGCCAAAATAGGGCAAGTTGCTTTTGCTGTATGCTCGGTAAAATTTGAGGTTCTATGGGGGTATACAAAGCTTCACGAACGGCTTGATAATACCAACCCAATTCTAGTGACTGTATAGCACGAATGAGTCCAAAACACAAGCGCGAACCTATCAAATAAGCAGCGGCAGGAAATGGAAAATAACGGCGTATTAGCCAAATAGTATTGCGCGTTGGATAGTATACCTGTCGCCAATTAGTACGCCCCTGTGGTGATTGACGGTGTACAACCCGACAGCTGGGATCATAATAAATTTTATAGTGATGGCGCATCACGCCAATAGCCACTTCCATTTCATTTTGGTAAAGAAAAAATTCTGCCGGATACCAACCGATTTTTTCAAATAAGGTGCGGCGAATCGCAAAGCCACAGCCAACAAATGCCATCGAGGTACCTGGATCATCATTTTTAGGCAAATGCCAAGTATAAATAGGTTCACCTTTCATCGATTCAATCCGGCAAGCAACGACTCCCACCTCTGGACAGGTGTCCAAGCATTGAATAATACGATCAAGTGTTATATTATCCACCGGGTGTGAATCATCATCTAATACCAGCAAATAATCACCTTTAGCTTGTTTAAAACCAACATTATAACCGGCAATACCCGTATTATGTGGAAGCGAAACCACATTGATCCAATCACTTTGAGTTTGTAGATAATCGGAAGTACCATCACTAGAACCATTATCAATAGCAATCACTTCAACATCCTGACGATGTTCTAATAGGCACGATATTTGCGCCAAAGTATAACGAGTTTCTATTAGACGGTTATAATTAAGAAAAACAATACTTAACTTTGGAGTCGTCATTTTATTCATTATTTTTTAGTATTCATTTGAACTTAGCAAGCGAAAATTTCCAAACAACCTCTTCAATGCCCCAATGCCATTAAGGAATGTGCCTGAAATAAAATCGATAACAGAGTTTTAGAAATAATTTAGTATATACTAAATTATTATATGAAGAAATACTTATAAGTGTTAAGAAATCCTATTTTTGGCAAAAAATCAATAATTTATATATTTTTATGGCGTTTTCAGTATTCATAAAGATTTATTTAATATATTATGTCATTATAATTTTATGATAAAGTTTAATACTAATTGATTTAACTTTATTAATAGCTATTTCTTTGTATAGGACATTTTTATAACTAATGAACTAGCATGAACTTTAATTGTCTGAATCATACAAAAAAATATTCTGTACAAAATAGCTAATTGACTAATATTAATACTATTGGAGAAAAATAATTGTGATACAGGATGATATTATCCGATTAATTGTGATTGAAGAATCAGCTAATGATGCAGAAATCATTCTAAACCGTTTACGTAAAGCACGTTACCCTATTCGTCCATGCTATGTTGAAGATGAAGAAGATTTGCAAAAAGCCTTATCTGAAAAACATGAATGGGATTTAGTCATATCTGTTCTTCAAGTAGGTGATTTTACCATTTCCGAAATTTGCGACATGGTTTCAGCCTGTAATCAGGATATTCCCGTTATTGTGGTTGCTGATAAATTAAATTGCAAAATGGTAACCAAATTGTATAACATTGGTGTCAAACAAATAGTGCCAGGTGATGATTGTTTACCCGTTGTGGTTGGTGTAGAACTAGACAATTTAGCTGAACGCCGCCGACGTAAGCATCTTGAACAACTTTATAAAGAAAGCCAAAAGCATAACAGAGTGTTGCTAGAAACATCGCGTGACGCTATCGCTTATGTCCAAGGTGGTATGCATATCTATGCTAATCCTCGTTATTTCAAAATGTTTGATTATAAAAGTATGGATGACTTAGAAGGTTTGCCCATCATGGACTTAGTCACCATTAATGATCAAGCTCGGTTTCGGGATTTTATGCGCGAATTTATGACCGAAGAAAAGGCAGAAGAACGACAAATAAATTTGGAAGGACTTAAATCTAATAAAAAAGGATTTAAATTGAGTATGGAACTCAGCCAAGCGATTTTTGATACTGAACGTTGTATTCAAGTCATCATTCGTGACCAAACACAAAATCAAGATATTGAACGTTTGCGCCGTCGTGATCCACTCACTAATTTATTTAATCGCCAGTTTTTTATTGAATTGCTGGAAAAAGCTTTAAGTAGAGCAATAGAAACCTCTACACGCAGCGTATTGTTTTATATTGCTTTAGATAACTTTAATAGCATTGTAGAAAACGTGGGTGTTGGTGGCAGTGATCCGGTGGTAAAAAATATGGCGAAAAAGATCAGTAGTTTAGCAAAGGGTGGTGAATTAGCTCGATTTGATGATAGTGTTTTAACTTTCCTGATAGCTGACAAAGACGGAAAAAAATATGCGGAAGCGGGTGATTTTGCTCAGGAAATCTGTAAAGTTGTAGAAGCATCTGTTATAGAATTACGTGATCAAAAAACGCTTTTTACCACTTGTAGTGTTGGTATTACTCAAGTTCTTGGTTCCACTACCAGTCCACAAGATATTCTAACTGAGGCTCATGCTGCTTGTCAAATAGCTATAAAACAAGGCGGTAATCGTTTTGAAGTTTATAAAGCCGTGATAAAAAGCGGCGAACACGACAAAACAAAAGGTTCTGATATTGCCAAACTGATAGAAACAGCGAGTGAAGAAAATCGCTTATCGTTACGTTTTCAACCTATCGTTAGTTTGCATGGTGAAACTCAAGAAATTTATGAAGTTTTTTTACGGATGGTGGACCAAGAAGGACAAAATGTGCCATCTTGCGATCTTTTTGAGGAAGCAGAAGCGGCTCAGTTATGTACAATTTTAGACAAATGGGTACTCCAAAAAGCAATCCACACCTTGGAAGCACAAGAAAAAAATGGGCATAAAACTCATTTTTTTATCAAACTATCTGATCAAGCGATTAGAGATGAAAGTATCCTACTTTATATTAGGAAACTTTTGAGATCCGCTAAATTACCTGGCAAACACCTGATACTGGAAATTAGTGATTCAATAGTCATCAGCCAACTTAAATTAGCTAACATTTTCATTAATCAATTAAAAACATACGGCTGTCAATCTGCACTAGAACATTTTGGTATGGGCTTGAATTTTGAGTCCACACTTCAACATATTCCTGTTGATTATGTGAAAATTGATCGTTGTTTTGCCAAAGGGTTATCAACTAATACAGAAAGTCAGGAAATTGTCCAAAAAATTGTTAAAGTGGCACGCGAATCTGGAAAATTGACCATTGCCGAGGCAGTGGAAGATGCTAACAGTTTGACTGTATTGTGGTCATCTGAAGTCGATTTTGCCCAAGGGCATTATATCCAAGAGCCACTTGAAGAATTAGAATATGATTTTTCTGAAGAAGAGTAGTCAGTCGTAGGAACCATTTCTTTATACCGATTATGTGAGTTTATGACAGAAATTAACATGACAAAACGCAATGCTAAGGTCCAACGCAACACTCTTGAAACCCAAATTGAGGTGCAAGTCAATCTTGATGGCACTGGAAAATCTCATTTTGATACAGGCGTACCATTTCTTGAACACATGCTTGAGCAGGTGGCACGACATGGGGTGATTGATTTAGAGATTGTAGCTAAAGGCGATTTACAGTTCGACGCGCATCACACCGTTGAAGATATTGGGATTACATTAGGAAAAGCATTTTCTAAAGCCCTTGGGGATAAAAAAGGTATTTTCCGCTATGGTTATGCTTATGTTCCTTTGGATGAAGCCCTGTCGCGGGTGGTGATAGATTTTTCAGGGCGAGCTGGTTTGGAATTTCATGTCAATTTTCCACGCGCTAAGATAGGTGAATTTGAAGTTGATTTATTTCAAGAGTTTTTCCAAGGCTTTGTGAATCACGCATTAGTCACTTTGCATATTGATAATTTGCGTGGTAGAAATGCTCATCATATTGCGGAAACGGTTTTCAAAGCTTTTGGGCGAGCGATACGTATGGCGGTCGAATTTGATTCGCGGATGCATAATATGATGCCATCAACCAAGGGCAGTTTGTGAACAAAATCTATGTCTATTAAAATCAACTCTAAAATTTACCAAGCTATTATCTTTGATGTCGATGATACGTTGATCGATACTTCCAAATCTTATGATGTAGCCATAAAGAGAACCGTGAAAAATTATACCCTTGCAGAGGTGAGCAATGAACAGATTAGTTTAGTACGCGCCTATGGTATTTCTTATGGTGTTAATAATGATTGGAATGTGACTTGGCTTTTGATACAGTTAGTTAAACATTTTTCCGTAGAACAATGGGAAAGCATTTTAATAAATCAAAGGCTTGAGAAAATCAAACCCAATTCGCTTGAATATCTTGAAATAAAAGACTTTTTTCAAAATCTTTATCTTGGTAAACCCTATTTTAATGGGCAAGGTTTAATTGATATGGCGGAGAAAAAAATGTACTCAGATAACTTTTTTCCGACACTCAAGAAACTGGGTGTAAAAATGGCTATTGTCACGAGTCGCCCTACGGTTGAGGCACTTTATACCTTGAAAAATGTCAATGGTTTGCTCAACGAATTTATTGAAAGTGAGCATTTTATTATCAGTATTGGCAGCAAAAATGAGAAAGCGCAATTAATCGCTGAAAAACCCAGTCCTGAACCCATTTTAGAGTGTGTTAAAAGGCTTAAAGTGGGAATGAGCAAATGTGTCTATATTGGTAATTCGACCAGTGATTACATTGCTGCTAGAGATGCTGGCGTTGATTTTATCCAGGTCGGTATGGGCAAAATTGAGAGACATAACGAAGGAATCGGATTTAATTACTTCAAGTTTGATAGTGTTAATTCTATTTTGTAAATATTTTCATAAGGGCGAACACACAGGTTCGCCCCTACATCAAAACTTTTTTCGCCTATCTAAAGGTTTAAGTTGTGTGCAATATTATTTATAGCATCTCTGGCTTGGTGTCACCTCTTTAAAAACTAATTGTTCTTTGTGGAGGACTTCGGGTTGTTTTTTTCCCTGATATTCCCAGACGGCAACATAAGCATAATTTTCGTCATCGCGTTTTGCTTCGCCTTCTGCAGTTTGGTGTTCTTCTCTAAAATGGCAGCCACAGGATTCATTGCGCTGTAGCGCGTCTTCTACCATGAGATGACTCAGTTCAAGGAAGTCAGCCATATGTATGGCTTTTTCTAAGGTTTGGTTGAATTCATCGTTGGTGCCAACCATGTTAAGGTTTTGCCAAAATTCGCCTTCTAGGACTTGGATTTTTTCTTGCGCGTTTTTTAAACCTTCGGCATTGCGTGACATACCGCAGTCGTTCCACAAAATTAGCCCTAATTCTTTGTGGTATTCGTCAACCGTTTTATCCCCTCTGAGCGCTAGTAGTTGATTGATATTCTGCTTAACTTCTTGTTCCGTTTCCTGAAAAGCCGGCTGATCAGTTGGAATTTTATCATAAGGTTCATTATCCAAATAATCAGCAATGGTATGTGGCAAAATAAAATAACCTTCAACCAAGGTTTGCATTAAAGCACTCGCCCCTAAACGATTAGCGCCGTGTTCTGAAAAATTGTTTTCGCCTAGGGCATATAAGCCTGGAATAGTCGTCATTAAATTATAATCCACCCAGAGTCCACCCATCGTATAATGCACAGCGGGGTAAATTTTCATCGGCTCTTGGTAAGCGTTTTCATCAGTGATCTTCTCGTAAATCTGGAACAAGTTGCCATATTGAGTCCGAATAGCCGGTTCACCTTCCCTTTCAATCGCGTCTTTAAAATCCAGATAAACCGCCAAACCCGTTTGTCCCACACCTCGCCCTTCATCACAAACTTGTTTAGCTGCCCGGGAAGCGACATCTCTTGGCACTAAATTACCAAAAGCGGGATATTTTCTTTCTAAAAAGTAATCTCTTTCGGTTTCAGGTATTTCATTGGGAATACGCTTATCTCCTGTCTGTTTAGGTACCCAGACACGACCATCATTTCGCAAGGATTCAGACATTAAAGTCAATTTGGATTGATGCCGTTCGTGAACAGGAATACAGGTGGGATGAATTTGGGTAAAACAGGGATTGGCGAAAAATGCGCCCTTTTTATGCGCTTGCCAAGCGGCACTCGCATTCGCCCCCATACAGTTTGTTGAGAGAAAATAGATATTGCCATAACCACCCGTGCATAATAATACCGCATGACCACTGTGTGATTCTATTTTTCCTGTGACTAAGTTGCGAACGACGATACCACGCGCATGACCATCAATTTTCACTAAATCTAACATTTCGGTGCGAGGATACATTTGCACTTTGCCGAGGGCAACTTGCCGACTTAAAGCACTATAGGCACCTAAAAGTAATTGTTGCCCTGTTTGTCCTCTGGCATAGAATGTCCGTGACACTTGCGCACCGCCAAAGGAACGGTTATCTAATAAGCCGCCATATTCACGGGCAAAGGGGACACCTTGCGCGACACATTGATCAATAATGTTATTACTGAGTTCGGCAAGCCGATAAACATCGGCTTCTCTCGCCCGAAAATCACCGCCTTTGAGGGTATCGTAAAATAACCGGTAAACGCTATCGCCATCATTTTGATAGTTTTTTGCGGCATTAATGCCGCCTTGAGCGGCGACACTATGCGCCCGACGGGCACTGTCTTGAAAGCAAAATGCCTTGACATTATAGCCTAATTCAGCTAAAGTGGCAGCTGCTGATGCCCCAGCTAAGCCTGTACCCACAACGATGATGTCATATTTGCGTTTATTAGCGGGATTAATGAGCTTTAAGTCGAACTGATATTTTGTCCATTTTTCTGCTAATGGACCGGATG
Organism: Gammaproteobacteria bacterium; assembly: GCA_003645255.1. GTDB lineage: Bacteria > Pseudomonadota > Gammaproteobacteria > Beggiatoales > Beggiatoaceae > QNES01. Next base: position 7,044 of record QNES01000050.1, on the reverse strand, counting down.
GGATTTTTGAGTCTAATTTCATATTGGGAAATTTTACCTTATTGTTCAGTTATCAGTTATCAGTGTTGTTTTAATTAGGTATACATAAATATTTTAATATTTTTTATAAAGCACTGATTATTAACAGATTTATCAAAATAGAACCTGTTAAAATATTTTTGAAAACTTAAATATAAAATACAACTTTGCAAATTTTAATTTAACAACTATAATAGATAGTATGTAGGTACGCAAAAGTATTTTAACATTTTAAACCTGTTCAAGATATCCGATTTTTAAAAATGTTAAAAGTTTGATGTGGTTCTACTTATGTATCTAATCTATTATTTAAGGAGAACATTTATGAAAGTGACACGCTCCCTTTTTCTATGGGGATTAATTTTAACCTTATTTAACCTGCCGGCGTTAGCTTGGGAAGTTAATGTGCAATCTGGTGAAAGTCAGGCAACACCGCAAGTTATCGTTAGTAATACGAATAAAATAAATCAGGTGGATGTTTATTTAGTTTGGGCTGATTTGGATGGGAAACCTGGTAAACGATATTTATCGTGGGAATTTGATCGGGGCTGGCAAAATAAATTCATGCCTGTCTTTTCAGCACCGATTGATTTACCTGAATTTGAATCCTACACTGTCAAATTTCAGGATAAAACTTGCCCTGAAAATCATCGGTGTTTTTTGGCATTTGTCGCAACCCCAAGTGGACAGGACCCTTTAGTCGGTTCCAAAAATTGGCAAGCGGCTTCTTTTTTGCCATTAAGTTTATCGGCAGGTTGTGAACGCTTTATGGGGCAACGGTTTTTTCTATCTTGTGACGGTGGTATTAATCGCTTTGATGAAGGTGATGATGTTGTTTCATTAACAGCTGGTGCTGGTCCCGTTCCAGCAACCGCTGACAAAGTAGAAGCTGCACCCGAAATGGATGGAGGAACTGCGCAGACAGAAAAACCCGATATTTTTAAATTAGTCGGTCATCAACTGCTTTATGCCAATGGGCAAGCTCAGCGTTTCCAAGTCATTGATATTGCTGATTTATCCAATCCGCGTTTAACCGGATGGATCGCTCTAACAGGTAGCCCTCGTGAACTTTACGTCTTGGGAGACTATTATGTATTGTTGCAAACTCATTATGGAAGTGATGGGAGCAATTTAACGGTACTACGTCAAAACGAAGATAATAGCCTAACGAAGGTGCAAGATATGAGCTTATCCGGGCGGTTTATTGAATCACGGCGGCGTGGAGAGTTTATATACAGCGTAACGGAACAGTTTAACCCCGTGGCGATAGACTGCATTGATTGTAGCGGCATATCCAAAAACTTGATTAATATCAACGTGTTACATTTGACTGAAGAAGGGCTATTAGAAGAAGTCGATAAAGCATCAATCCCTGGCTATTCGCCCACCATAGCCATTTTCCAAGATAATTTGGTGATTACTAACCATAATCCAGAGGAAGACAAATGGCAAACCACGCAAATCCAAGTTTTTGATTTATCACAAACTGATCCGTTGGTGGCTTTACCAACTTTGAAAGTGCCAGGGCAAGTGCCTTCTGAATTTCATTTAAGCGTGAAAAATCAACAGTTGCGTGTAGTTTATGGTCCAGAAGATCGTCAACACGGTAGCACCTTAGCGATTTATGATTTGACATCAATGGACCTCGTTGGACAAGTGAGTGAAATTGCCCCGGGTGAAGCTTTATTTGCTACCCGTTTTGTGAATAATCGCGCTTTTGTGGTGACATTTGAACGCACAGATCCCTTATGGGTGATTGATCTCACTGATTCCACTTCTCCCAGCATATTGGGTGAATTGCATGTGCCAGGCTGGTCTGAAAAAATGTTTTTCCATGAAGATCGTTTATTTGCGGTTGGCATAGATGATCAACCGCTGGAAAATGAAGAAAATCGTTGGGTGCGACGAGTCGCTCTCTCACTATTTGATGTGAAAGATCCGACGCTGCCAACTTTAATTAATCGTTTCACTCCATTGGCAGGTGAAGTCAACCATAGTTCGTCACCCGCTTTATATGATGAAAGGGCTTTGTTATTGAATTGGGAAGAAGCCTTTGCTGCGTTGCCGATAGAAACTTATGAAGGCGAGGCTGCGACTCATTTACAAATTGTCTCCTTAGCCAATGACAAGATTGAAGATGCGGGTCGTTTAGAAAGCCCTGTCTCTATTCAACGTAGTCTATCTGTTGAGGAAAATGTGTTAGCGGCTCTGGGTGATCAGGCTTTATTGACACTCCGTTGGGGTACTGGTAAACCCCAGGTGCTAGGTGAATTAGAATTGTCAAGGAATCTGGCTTGGATCACGCTCCAAGGGGAGAATTTATGGTCCGCTGCCACCGGTAATAGGGGCTATTCTCGTTTCTACCGTTATACTACAGCAGATGTGGAAAACCCTGTTCAGCATTGGTCGTTGCCAAAGGGCTATAATGCTTTAGAAATGGATGATGATCTTGCCGTCTTTTATAACTACCATCCGTTATCTGTGCAAGTTATAGAGCTGAACACAGGAAAATTATATCCACCGCAACAGCTTGAAGAGATAGAAGAGCCAACAATGGTTCCTTCCGATATGCTTTTGTATCGTAGTCAACCTTTAGTGCATAATGGTTGGTTTTATGTGGCAGAACAACGTTCCTACAACGGTACATCACAAACAGCTACATTATTGCCCAAGCCGGAAAAAGATGAATGGCAAGCGCAGTGGGTATTGCGGAGTTGGGATCTGAAAGTGGAAAACGCAAAGGAAGCACCTACTCGCTCTATTCCTGGTACTCCCTTGACATTCACGGCAAATGGTGAATTGATTACGCTAGAAGCGACAAAAAAAATACGCCTGAATTTGTTAGCACTGGACGTAGGTAATGCGCGTTTACTTCATAGTCGTGAACTTAACTGTAGCGCTTATTCTCGTGTGAGGTGGACAAAAGGTGCGCTGTATGTGAAGTGTGATACTGAAGTGGGAGAATTGCCAGGTCCTATCTATTATAGTAGCATTCGTGAAGAGGTGAATGAACCCATAACGCAATTGCTGAAATTGAATCCGGGGCAAGGCTTTATGGAAGAGGGAAATTGGACTTTGCCTGGTTACCAAAATCTTAGAGCGGTTTCCGGTGAAGTGGTTTTAATGGCTTATGATTGGTATCGTCCTTGGATAGGAGGTGCTATGCCTGAAAAACATGTTATGATTGAACCGGCGATCATGCCTACGCTTGATGAGCAAAACGGCTGTGATATTTATCAATTGATACCAGAAAAGGAACCGAAGTTACTGAAACACCTTGAGACTTGCCCTTATAATGATGAGGGGCTAGTATTAACACCGAATCAGGCTTGGGTCGCTTCAGGATTTGCTGGTATTAAAGCAATAAATTGGTGAAACTAGACAATTGTTGAAGGGCAGACATGCAGGTCTGCCCTTACAGTAACCTGTCATATCTCAGATCCAATACTACACGGCAAACCTGTCAGGTTAACGAGAACTAGACTATAATAAACAATAGAGGAACTTAAGAATTTAATCAAAATAGGAGAATCAAAAGGTTACCGTTTGGATTGCTAACCCCGGCATCACGATAACTCCTCTAATACTTGGAGTACTTCTTTATCCGTTTCATCCCCAGACAATTTCCCAATAATGGCACTTAACCCACGTTCTACCTTAAAATCACTCATATCGAAGGGACTAAGAAACGGTTTGGGTACTTGTCCCCATATCATCAAATCGCGTTCTTTCGCTATCTCGATCTGCGCCGCTTCAAGGACAAGTAGAGCACCCTCTTTAGTAAAATGCGCCGTACCGGAAACCACCACATTTTTACCTAACAGTGTTGATAATGTTTGTGGTTCGACGGCTTTAGCAAAGCCATTAATAGGATATAATGATTCGGCAACTGCCATACTAAAGGTATAGTCATTAAGCTTGATGGCTTCTAATCTACCAGCCACTCTCACCTCACGATGCGAAGCGAGTTTCGATAGATTAAAGATTTGCTCTCGTGCTATTTGTGTGGCAAAAACCAGGGCTGCTTGTATCGCTTCTTGATTGAGAGCGGGATATTTTTTTTGAATGTCATTGGGCATCACACCGTCGGCTAAGTTTTCAAGTACCTTAGATACCATAATCGGTGTATTCTTAAAGCAAGCCCTGCCTTCACAAATCAATGGAACCGCAGTAATATAGTTTTGCCAGTTCATCATAAAATTCCTTTTTAAGTTACCAAATAATTGTAATGTAACGTCTATTTTAATGAGCAGGTGAGACATCTCATTTTAGATGAACGAATCAATTTAAGTTTTTGAGGAAATTTCATAAATAGATACTCTGGGTTGCTTGATTAACGAGCTTATGGTGCGTCATTGGGAATGAAGTTGTTCCGACTAAGCGACGACTTTCAACCTATTCATATTGATCGGTACAAATGTAAAAAAATCACCGACGCTTGTATTAATCTCATTCATAAGCTCTGCTAAACCTCGCGCCTCTGGAAGCCGTTCACCTTGCATCATCATATCTTCCAAATGAAAATAGAGTGCTTGTGTCATTTGTTGAACGGTTTGTTCAACCGTTTTTCCGGTTGCAACACATCCCAATACATCTGGACTATAGGCACTCAAATTATTTCCACCTTTTTCAATAATCACTAAGTATTGTCGCATAATAACCTCTTCTAAATCGACTTGATAGGATTAATCAAGTCCAGCTTGTTTTAAAATAGACTTTTGGGTTTTAGGATGAAGATCATCGCTAGGTTTTCCCGCTACCGTTACAGTTCCCCGTTTGACAGAATGATGAAACTGTCGATGATCACCTCGTGTCCTCACCAAAAACCAACCATCGTCTTGGATAATTTTAATAATCTCTTTTACTTTCATAGTAAGCGTAGGATGCATTCATATAATCTTTATTCTTGTTTTTCCCGTTTTTTCAATAAATTAATTATATCTCTCAAATCATTCATCTGTTGTTTCAAATAATTATTTTCCCTTTCCCGTTCTTCAATAATTAAATTCGCTTTTTCTAATTCATGTTTGTATTCTATTTGCTCAGTTGAATGAGGATTAACATACCAATTGTCTCCTTGTGTGTTGTGAGTACCTGCTAAATTAAAGACATTTTTTCATCCGAAGCAAATAACTCCCACAATTCCATTTCCACCACATCAGCGATTTGTTCAAGCCTAGAAAGGTTCACATTCGTTTCGCCGCGTTCTATCTATTTTAGCGTAGGCATGGGTAGAGATGTCTAATTTTTCCGCCATATCTTCTTGCGTCCAATTTTTAGAAGAACGAATCAATTTAAGTTTTTGAGGAAATTTCATAAATAGATACTCTGGGTTAGGATATTAATAACTCTGGATTGCTTGATGAGTTTAATATTATTTTGTAGAATGCGAGAGCGTAAGCCACCTAGATGGAAATTAATGGTGGCTTTTGTTGCCCGACGCCAGCTAATAAAAACATCATTTCCCAAATTCAGGAAAGATTCTTATTCGACTTTGAAAATCCGGTTGCATTCCTGGCATACTTTGAAGATAAGCGTTTTCAGCAATGGGTTGATAATACAACTTCATTAACTGAAGCGTTGATAATGTTTCCAAGGCATAAGCCCGTCCTTCCAGATCACTAAATTCAACTTCAAAAACATCCTGTTCATATTCCTCAACTATTGTGCCGACTTGTCCCCGAGACAATCCTAATTTGGGCAAATCTTCCAATAATGCAACGACATCAAGTAATTTCATTTATCATTCTCTCCTATTTTAAAGAACATAACAAGTGACTAAACGAGGGAATCCTTCTGTATGTCGTACCATCCAAACACTTCTTACTACAACACGTTGATGAAAATGAATCATCATAAAATCGACGATATACTTTTGTCCATACCTATTATGCTGAGTCGGAATAGCCTGTTGAGTTTGAACCGCCTCCAAGAGAGCAGCTTGTAATTTATCAACATTATCTAAATCTATATTAAGGGCTGACTTAAAAACACGCGCTTTATGCCTTCCTTCAAGGTGCTCTAAATTGAGACAATAATCTGTGAGTTTGCGAATATCTATGAAGGCTTGCTCGGAATTAGGAATGGGCATATTTAGCTCCAAAACAATATGATAAAATATATGTAGGTACGAAAAAGTTTTTTAACTTTTTTAAAAATACTATTTCTTGAAGAAATAGTATTTTTGACGCATTCAAAATGTTAAAAGACTTATGCCTACCTACTTAATGAAAAAAAAGCATAAGATACGTTCATATACCATCATTTTTTATTTTTCCCGTTTTTTCAATAAATTAATTATATCTCTAAAATCATTCATCTGTTGTTTCAAATAATCGATTTCTTGTTTTAAATAATTATTTTCCCTTTCCCGTTCTTCAATCATTAAATTCGCTTTTTCTAATTCATGTTTGCACTCTATCAGTTCAGTTGAGAGAGAATTAACATTTTGACATTGAGTATTATTATCACCTGCTAAATTAAAGACATTTTTTCATCCGAAGCAAATAACTCCCACAATTCCATCGTTTCGCCGCGTTCTATTTTAGCGTAGGCATGGGTAGAGATGTCTAATTTTTCAGCCATATCTTCTTGCGTCCAATTTTTAGAAGAACGAATCAATTTAAGTTTTTGAGGAAATTTCATAAATAGGTACTCTCAGTTAGACCATTAATAACTTTGGGTTGCTTGATCAGCTTAATATTATTCTGTATAATGTCAGATACTAAAAAAAGTGGGCTAAATGTGCCTACTATTTTTGGTATTTGAGGATTATACCATATTTAGTGGTATTTTTTCAATCTATACCAGACAGCTTCGCCGCTGGTAAGCTTGGATATTAGGCGTTCATGTGCCCTGCGCGCCTAACTTTAATCAATTGGGCATGGAGAAACTGAAATGAAAAAACTCGTCTTAGCATCAGCACTATTAGTACTTTCGTCTACTTCGTATGCCAACACTTACACATGGTATGCTAACACTTATACAGTGTATGCTTACACTTATACATGCTATCGCTATGTCGAT
>QNES01000049.1 GCA_003645255.1 Gammaproteobacteria bacterium | reverse complement strand
TACCGATCAGCACCGAAGTCATTGAATCAAATCCCGATTGCCAAATCAAAGGCGGGTTTGAAAAAGGTAAACTGGTAATAGAAATTGACACCCGTCATCAAAATCACCCTCAACGATTATCAAGAATAATTGGGGTCAGAGTAAAATAAATTTTGCTAGAAAAACAGGGCAACAAAAAGATTGATAATTAGGTTTAATTTTACTCTGACCCCAATTATTGCTAGCCACTTTAACATAATCTTATCCTTTTAAAAAATATGTCCAAAAATAAAAAACATCGCACCCAGAAAAAAACGGTTGTTACAAAAAATGTGTTATCTCAAAGCTCACAAATTTTTAAAATACTCCAACAAGCTCAACAATACCAAAAAGCAGGAGATTGGCAAAAAGCAGAAGCTTTGTACCATCAAGTATTGCAAAAGCAACCAGAGAATGATAGTGCTTTAGATTTTTATAAGCAACTCAGTGCAGCCCTAAATAGTAAGGGCAGAATCACTGAAGCATTTGCCTATTTGCAACGCGCCCTTTCATTTAATCCAAATCATGCTGAAATGCAAAATGATTTAGGGATTATTTTTGGGCAACAAAGCCAATTGGAGCAAGCAAAAGCTTGTTTTGAAAAAGCAATTGCTGGAAAAAATAATTTTGCTCAAGCCTATTACAACTTAGGTATTATACTTAACGAGGAAAAACAATTTGCCGAAGCAATTACTTGTTATCAGAAAGCTTTGTCTATTACCCCTAATTATGCAGATGCCTATAATAATTTAGGTAATGCCCTCAGTGGGCAAGATAAAATTGGCGAAGCTATCATTAACTATCAAAAGGCAATCGCCTTAAATCCGAATTATGCAAAGGCACATAACAATTTAGGTGTGGCATTCAAAAAACAAGAGCAAATAGCTGAAGCCATTGCCTTTTTTCAGCAAGCTATCGCTTTAAATTCTAATTATATTGATGCTTATAATAATTTAGGACTCACTCTGCATGATCAAAAACAATTTAAAGAGGCAGAAACTTGTTTTAAAGCTATTTTCTCTTTAAACCCAAATTATGCAGAAGCTCACTATAATTACTCTTTTACAGCATTGAAAATTGGCAACTTGACCACCGGTTGGCTAGAACACGAGTGGCGTTTGAAGGATAAAGAAATCAACTCTTCTCAACTTAAACAACCATTGTGGGATGGTACTGAACTGGCTGGACGGAGATTATTGGTTCATTGGGAGCAAGGTTTTGGAGATAGCATACAATTTGTTCGTTATCTCTCTTTAATAACGGAGGCGACTGTCATTTTTGCAGGGCAACCAGCCTTAAAAGAATTGTTTGCTAACTTACTCGGCATAGACATTTTCATCGTTAATCCTATCAATAAAGAACCTGAAATCGCTTATGATGTATGGATTCCACTCATGAGTTTGCCAAAGATATTTGCTACTACTTTGGATAATATACCGGTTTGTGTACCTTATTTGCATCCAGATTCTCAGAAAGTTGAAATTTGGCGCAACCGTTTAGCAAATACTTCTTTCAAGATTGGCATTGTTTGGGCTGGTAACCCTAAACATTCAAATGATCGTAACCGTTCTTGTCCTTTAATCCACTTTGCAGCCTTAACAAAATTGTCTAACCTAACACTTTTCAGTTTACAAAAAGGCGAAGCCGCCGCGCAACCCACACCAGAAGGCATGGAACTTATATCGCTAACAGCAGAATTAGAAAATTTTACTGATACAGCAGCAGCAATGGCTTGTTTAGATTTAGTGATTTCGGTGGATACAGCAGTAGCACATCTTGCTGGAGCGATGGGATACCCTGTTTGGATACTACTACCATTTGTGTCAGATTGGCGTTGGTTAGAACATCGAGAAGACAGTCCTTGGTACCCCACCATGCGTTTATTCCGACAACCTTCTCCCGGGGATTGGGACAATGTGTTTAATCAAGTTGTGAATGAATTAGTTTCTTATACTGCTGACGGTTGAATTTTGGACATGACAGGTTTAAGTAAAATAGCAAGCGTAGGGTGGGCAAGCGTTGTGTGCATAGGCATTCATCTCGTCATTATGATATGGCATTTTTGGGTAATCTCTGATTTCAACGTTTTGGTGGGATTGATCGGATTGATTAACCATAGGGAGCGTAGGGTACTAAAACTCGCAATGAAAGCCCGATACGTTTTTTTTTCTCGTTCCAACGCGCCTACGTTGGGAACGAGAAATCCTGTAAACAGGTCAAAAAATTAATACAAATCAGAATCTGCCATCGTATAACAAAAATGAGCATTTGTCCATTGTAAATCTAATTCTGGATGAAAGATTCTAAAGACAGGCACAATCATATCGGGATGTGGGTGTGCTTTAAAGCCTAGCTTTTGCATATATTCCTTTTGGGGAAAAGCGGCAGAAAACCAGGTTTCTATCATTTTGACACCACGCCAGCGCAAAATGTTGATCACTTGTTGCCAACATGATTGCGCTAATTGGATATCATCAGGAAAACAAAAATCCACCAATTGCGCTTGTGGCTTATTAGGCGCAATCACGACATAACCTGACACTTCAGGCGATAAAAAGGTCGAAAAATTCCAAATCCAATATTTTTTATGTGGAATATCAATAAATCGCCAATTCAAAAAATCGGCAGTGCGGCAAATTGTAAATGAATATTGCCCAACACGTTTATCCCAAAGTCGATCAATGGCAGCATCAAATCTGACAGGTGTTTGAATGAATCCAAGCGGGTTATGTTGTGATAGTTGTGAGGGTATGTTATAGCGATAATAGTGCCAATCGCTGAAAGCTTGATATTTCATCAACAATTTTCCGAGACGAAAGGGGCGTTCTGACGGAAAACCATACAATAAAACCAGTTTATCAGCACCTGTCCATTCCGCTAAAAAAGCCATAAAATTTTGCACGAACACACCTCGGCGCCCTTCAGTAAAAGCGCGATAGCGCGGTGTACTAAAAACATCACGAATAAAACCGACTTTCGTGGTTCGCCCTGCACAAATAGCCGTATGCACCGTACAAGCATAATGCGCCGCTAAATCACCATTATCCGCCAAAGCTAACATAATATGCGCGCCATCTGGATTATGGGTATAAATCCAGTGCCAAGTTTCATCAGTGCGATAGGTGGGAAAAACTTGGGCAAAGCTGATTTGAATTGCTTGCTCATCGCCAGGTTGGTAAGGGCGAAAAGTAAAATTTTTCCGAGTGCCCTTCTTTTGTGAAAGGGGGGCATTTAAATCTGGTGAAGGTGTTAAGGAAACCGCTTTTGATGAGGGCGTTTTAACAAAGCTTAATAAAGTGTATCCATAACGCCCATCACGATATTTTTCATGATAATCACGTAGGGCAATTAATAAATCATCTAATGCCACCATCGTTAAACCTAAATCAGCCAATAGGGCTTTACGATGTTTTTTTATTACCCATAATAAATAATCAACCGTTGGACTCGCCTGGGTAGATAAATCAATCTGTTTCGTTAAGTGAAATCCACTTTCTTTGGCTTCTAGCAATGTGTCAGTCAATAAGGGTAAATGTTCTGTATCACCAGAAGTACGTCGTAAGCTCACCTCATCCGCCATCAAAATGATGCCATCTTCATGCAGTAAGCGGTGTGCTTGATTAAAAAGTGTTGATGGGAGTATATATTGTGCCGATTCTTGCAATAGAACCACATCATAACTTCCCGCCGCAGCAACAAAGTCTTCAAAGCGCACACATTCAAATTGGACATCTTCATTAAATCTTTGTTTTGCAAGCTTTATTTCTTCATTGCTAGGGGTAATCGCCGTTATTGTATAACCCCGTTTAACGAGTTGTTGTGCGGTTGCCCCTAAGCCAACGCCTATTTCTAAAATGCGGCGAGGGGGTGCCGGTAAATGGGTTAATAACAAATCAGTGGCGCGTTGTTGTATCGCACCGATTAGTACTTTTTGCACCGCCTCCCCTTCTTGAAACAAGCCATAGTGCAAATAATTCACTTGACTATCTTGTAGGTGCAAGCTATGTGCATAAACATTAAGGGGAAATTCTAACGCTTGGTATAAACTAGACATGATTAATTGTGAATTGGGGATTGTGAATCAATTTTTGATTCAGTAGGCGATTGAAGAGTTGAAAAATCCTTTGAAATTCATTCTGATTCAGACAGAATGAAGTTATTTATGTGAAAAAATATAGCAAGAACCCCCCAAATATTAATAAACTTTTGCTACTTACTTTAACATTTTACTTTAACATTTTGACACCTTCATTGCTTCCCAACAGTAAGACATCGGCGCGACGGGAGGCAAATAAGCCATTGGTCACAACACCTGTAATCTCATTAAGTTGGTTTTCTAATTTAACAGGTTCCATGATCTTTAAATTATGTACGTCTAAAATAAAGTTACTGTTATCGGTCACAAAACCTTCTCGCCAAACCGGGGTGCCGCCCATTTTGACTAATTCACGGGCGACATAGCTTCGTGCCATTGGAATCACTTCAATTGGCAAGGGAAATTTGCCAAGCACACCAACTAATTTGCTGTCATCAGCAATACACACAAAGCGTTTGCTCACCGCAGCCACAATCTTTTCACGAGTGAGCGCACCGCCACCGCCTTTAATCAGGTGCAAATACTGGTTAGATTCATCAGCACCATCGACATAAACTGAGATTTCATCCACACTATTGAGCTCAAATACAGGAATACCGTGCGATTTAAGGCGTTCTGCCGTGGCATTAGAACTGGCAACGGTGCCTTCAATTCTGTGTTTGAGGGTGGCGAGTGCATCAACAAAGTAATTTGCTGTACTTCCGGTACCTATACCAATAATGGTATCTTCAACAACATATTCTAAAGCCGCTTTTGCAACTTGCTGTTTTTTTTCATCTGAAGTCAAAATGTTCTCCTTGAGTGATGTCTAAAAAATAGTATTTTTAAGAGCATCTATTATATTCTATTTCGACGAAAAAAGAAAACTATCGGTTTCCCAGAAACCGTAACCCGTTCTACATCAACACCAAACACTTCACGCATTGTTCTATCCGTCAATATTTTTTCTGGTAAACCTAAATCAAAAAGACTGCCCTTATGTACTAACGCGACTTGATGAGCATAGCGCATGGCATGATTAATATCGTGGATTGAAAAAGCCACTGTTTTGCCTTCCTGAGCAAAGGCTTGACATAAATCAAGTATTTCTAATGAATGAGCAATATCCAAACTGGCGGTGGGTTCATCTAATAAAATGATATTGGCTTCGGTGGCGAGGCTGCGGGCTATTGTCACTCGTTGTCGTTCTCCACCTGATAATTCAGTCACTAAGCGATTGGCGAGATGAGCGACATCGGTTTTTTTCAGGGCTTGTTCCACACAGTGGTGATCATATTCTCTTTCAGGTTGAAAGCGTCTCAAGTGTGGATTGCGCCCCATCATGACAATATCTTTGACGGTAATGGCAAAGTTGATCTGGGTATTTTGGGGAACAAAAGTGATGTTTTGTGCGAGGGAACGTCGGGGAAATTGGTATAATTCGCGTCCATTTAGGGTAACGCTGCCCTCAGTCGCTTGCCATAATCCGGCTAATAGTCTAAGTAAGGTGGTTTTACCTGCACCGTTAGGACCAATAATAGTGGTTAATTGTCCTGGCAATAAAGTTAATGAGAGGTTTTTGACTAACCAATGATTGTCAATAGCGATGCCTGCTTGATATAATGCCAATGTGTTTTTCATAGTCCCTAATTCCTGCTCAAGGGATTCACTACTGGGGTGTTATTGAATTTGACATTATTTTTTCCGAATAGGTGGACAATAACCCAATGGGATTAAGTTAAGCCACGGCGAACACGCAGGTTCGCACCGAAATTCCATTAATACGTGGGTTTTGTAGGGGCTGACCTGCGTATCTGCCCGATACGCAAATGGCATTGGGCTAACCCCCACAATCAATTACCCTTTCAAGGCATCAAGATCATCAACATTAATCGTGTTTTTACCACGAAAGAGTACCACTAGAATAGCTAAACCAATGGCGGTTTCTGCTGCCGCTACGGTAAGTATAAAAAACACAAAAACTTGCCCTGCAATATCGGCATTAAAATAAGAAAAGGCGATGAAATTGGTATTGACTGATAACAACATCAATTCAATACACATCAGTATAATCAGGAGATTTTTACGGTTAAGAAAAATGCCTGCGATACTCAGGCAAAATAATACCGCACTTAAAATGAGAAATTCATTTAATCCGGGCATAATGCTTTAATCCTTGGTTTCTGCTGACATTTTAACAAGTCGAACACGATCTTCACGACGTACTGAGACTTGTTCTTCTGGTTTTTGGTATTTCGCTCGCGTATGAGAACGCATTGTTAAAGCAATAGCGGCAATCATAGCGACCAATAAAATAGCGGCTGCAATTTCAAAAGGGTAAACATATTCGGTGTATAACACCAGTCCTAATGCTTGAGTATTGGGTACTGCTGCTAGGGCACTTGCCGCTTCAGGTGGTGGCAATTGATGCCAAGCACCGATGACAAGTATAATTTCAAATAAAATCAAGGCACCGACAAATGCTGCAATAGGGAAATGGCGCACAAAACCTTCTCGTAAGGGTGCAATATTAATGTCAAGCATCATCAAGACAAATAAGAACAGAACCATAACTGCCCCAACGTAAACTAAAATGAGCACAATGGCTAGAAATTCTGCTTGTAATAATAACCAAATGGCTGCCGAAGAAAAAAATGCTAAAACCAAAAATAAAGCAGCATGGACTGGATTTTTGACTGTAATAACGCGACTCGCAGCAAATATCAATATGAGAGCGAACAAGTAGAAAGTGAATTTTATCATGCGTTTGATTCCATTAATGATAAGTTTGTTTAATTGGGAATTGGGGATTGGGGAATTGTGAATTGTGAAATTATAATTTCTCATTTCCAATGAACCTAACAGGTAACAAAGTTTCACAATATCTTCGGAACGAAGATTCCCCATTCACAATTCCCCATTTCCAACCTAATACCTTAATTCCCACCACCAGCGCAACCCGCTGCCAACTCGTTTTCTTTTGACCATATCGTTATTCTGATAGTATCTAAGTGCCATGAGTTTGCCTTCTTTATTATACTCTTTACTGACACCATTTAATCGACCCTTGTTGTCAAAATAGTTGTGATTGATCCATTTCTCTCCTGTTTTGTAAAACAGGGTTGCTGAGATGGGTTCATCATTTTTAAATAGCCAATCTCCTTGCAACCTACCATTAGTGTAATAGCCTCTGGCACTGCCTTCTTTTTTGCCATTGACATAATTTCGTTCGGCTTTCGTTTGACCATCTTTATAATATTCGATCTCTAGGTCTTCACGTTTGCCATCGATGAAGATACGTTGACGGAAAGGCTCACCCGTTGAATAATACTCTATCTTGGTTTCAAGTTTTTTGCCATTTTTATATTTCAGTTCGTATTCCAAATCGCCATTTCGACGAAATTGCTTTTTGGCAGTTAACCTACCCTTTTTATAAATGAGTTCGGCTTTGATTTCACCTGATTCATAATACTCTTTAGTAGTACCATGTAATTTACCATTGTGATATTCGTATTCAAATTGTAAATTGCCACTACTTTCGTAATATTTTTCAAGTTCTAGCTTAGGCTGTTGTGCCATCACTATCGCCGAAAATACGAGCATTACTGCAAGTAAAACTGGCTTTATAAATGACTGCATGGCATGTTCCTTCAAAGCTTTCAAAGAGACTTAATGATAAGCTTGGTCTAAGGCTTTATCAGCCGCTAGTGCTTTCTCTAATTGTTCTCCCGCGGCTAATAATTTTTCCTTGTTCATTAACAAATCATGGCGTTGTTCACCACAATATTCAAAAACCCGCGTTTCGACAATCGAATCGACCGGACAAGATTCTTCACAAAAACCACAGAAGATACATTTTGTCAAATCAATGTCATAACGGGTAGTACGGCGGGTTCCATCGGCGCGGGGTGCCGCTTCAATGGTAATGGCGAGTGCCGGACAAACTGCCTCACAGAGTTTACAGGCAATACAACGTTCTTCACCATTAGGGTAGCGGCGCAGCGCGTGTCGCCCCCGGAAACGATGTGATTGTGGAGTTTTTTCATCAGGGTATTGCACCGTTATTTTTTTTTCAAATAAATAACGACCGGTGATTCTCAAACCTTGAAAAAGTTCCCACAAAAACAAGCGTTTAATATAATCTTTGATAGCTTTCATACTTACGGACCTCACGCAAACCAAGGTGGCATTTTTGCAAGAATGGCAACTCCGAGAACTACTATCCATACTAAAGTAATAGGAATGAATACTTTCCAACCTAAACGCATGAGTTGATCATAACGATAACGTGGAAAAGTAGCTCGGAACCATAAAAATAAGAACAAAAAGAAAGAAACTTTCATGGCTAACCATAAAAAGCTTGACTGCGCCACCCAACCAATTAGTGGGGTGTCTGTGGGAATAATACCCTCAAAAGGCGATAGCCATCCTCCTAAGAATAAAATGGCAGATAAAACGGCGATTAAAATAATATTGGCGTATTCTGCCAAAAAGAAAACCGCGAATAACATACCAGAATATTCTACATGGAAGCCTGCCACGATTTCAGATTCACCTTCTGCTACGTCAAAAGGAGCACGATTGGTTTCTGCTACACCCGAAATAAAATAAATAACAAATAAGGGCAATAGGGGTAACCAATACCAATGTAATATACTTCCCTGTTGGGCGGCAACAATATTGCTTAGGTTCAAACTGCCAGCAGCCATCAATACGCCGACGAGGGCAAAACCCATGGCAATTTCATAAGAAATAATTTGCGCTGCCGAGCGTAAGGTCCCCAAAAATGCATATTTGGAGTTAGATGCCCAACCTGCAATGAGTATGCCGTACACGCCCATAGAAGTCATAGCAAGGAGATACAATAAACCGGCGTTAATGTCTGCTAATACCCAACCATCATTAAAAGGTATTACCGCCCATGCCGCTAAAGCAGGTGCCATCACTAACATGGGGGCAATAAAAAATAAAAAACGGTCAGTATTGCTTGGAATAATAATTTCTTTAAACATTAACTTCAAAGCATCCGCAATTGGTTGTCCTAGACCTCGTAGCTTTCGTAAGCCAGGTATTGCGGAAAAATTGACCCTATTCGGACCAATCCGTACTTGCATGTAGCCAATTATTTTGCGTTCTGCATAAGTTAAATAGGCAACACACAATAGTAAAGGTATAACAATAACCAGAATTTTGATCACGGTGAGGATCAAATAAAGCAATGTTTCCATAAATAATGAAACCCTTAATTGGTTATCAAAAGTTAAGTGGCAGCACTGAGTTCAACTTGTCCATGCCAACGACCTAAATCAGCATTTGCAAGTTGTCCCCCGTAAATTAACACACCCTCATCGGGAACACGATCATCAATAACCAGCGGTAAAGTCAGGTTGGAATTATCCTGTTTAACCTGGATTTGACTGGCTTTATCTACATTTAATTGGGCTGCCAGTTTAGCATTAATATGCACACCATTAGCTATTTTAGCATCCATTGTGCGTTGTAATGCGCTGGCACGACGTACATTGGTATCAACAGAATACATTGGTATTTCAGTTATACGTTGCAGTCCTTTGGCAGTATCAAAAGTCAAAGTGTTTGGAATTTGCCAGGCAGCGGAGTTGGTAGCCATTTTATTGCCTACTTGTTGATGCAATTCATCGCGTACCTCATTAGAAGCCTGATAATCAAATCCATCGACATCAAATAAATTACCTAAAACCCGCAAAATTTTCCACGCGGGACGTGCTTCCCCTGGGGGATTGATAGCACCTTTAAAACTTTGCCATCGCCCTTCATTATTAATATAAGTACCGGACGTCTCGGCAAATAATGCGATAGGTAAAATCACATCCGCATAATTTTCCATCACAGGTGTCTGATAGGCATTTAAGGATACAACAAAATCTGCCGATTTAAGCGTTGCCAGTGCTGCACCCCCATAACAACTATCTAACTCTGGTTCTAGCCCTAATAAGATATAACCTTTTAGGGTTTGAGTCAGCATCGCTTGTGCATCTAAGCCAGGTGCGTCAATCACTTCACCTGCGACACCGCGATGAGGTAGCATACCGGCTAAACAAGCCCCTGAGCTATTATTAGCTTCGCCCAAATAACCCAAATTTGCCTGACTGATTTTGGCAATAACAGCCGCCAAAGCACGAATCACGGAAAATTGTGGATGAGCAGTCGCTAAATGCCCTAATAATACAGTACATTTTTTACCACTTAATAGAGATTGGGCAATAGCACGTTGACGGTCATTAACAGCTACCTCATTTAATAAAGTAACCAGGGTACCAGGCACTAAAGTCGCTTTCGTTTCCAATAAGGCTTTAGCAATACCGGCGACCGTATCTACCCAAGTCGAAGGAAGCGCAATTATTTTATCACTAATAGGTAAATTAAATTCATAATCAACTGGATTAAGCATCATCACTTTCGCACCACGTAAAGTTGCTTTACGCAGACGGTGATTGAGCAAGGGTTGCTCTTTGCGTAGATGCGAGCCAATGATTAAGGCAGCTTCGCACTGTTCCAAATCGGCAATCGTTTGACCTAAATAAGGAAATAGCGGTGCTTCATTTTGATCGCTAAAATCGACTTGACGGAGGCGGTGATCAATATTTTGGCTACCGATACCTCGCATCAGTTTTTGTAATAAATAGAGTTCTTCAACCGTTGCCGTTGGTGAAGCTAAAGCACCGATTGACTCATTTCCCTGAACATTTTTCACTGTTTTGAGACCGTCAGCTGCAAACGCTAAAGCTGTCTCCCAATCAGTACGCTGCCAAGTGCCATCCTTTTTGATCATAGGAGCCGTGAGGCGATCTTCAGCTGTTAAGCACTCATAGCTAAAGCGGTCTCGATCCGAAATCCATACTTCATTTAACGCCTCATTTTCTTTCGGTGCCGTTCGCATCACTTGATTGCGGCGAATATGTAAGTGAAGATTTGAACCTATTGCATCATGAGGGGCGATTGTATCACGTTGCTGCATTTCCCATGTACGCGCAGAAAATCGGAATGGTTTAGAAGTCAATGCACCCACAGGGCAAAGATCAATCATATTGCCTGATAGTTCTGAGGTGACATTTTTTTCGATATAGGTTCCAATTTGGGTATGTTCGCCTCGCCCCGGTGCGCCCATTTCCTGGATGCCACTAATTTCTTGGCTAAAACGTACACACCGAGTGCAATGAATACAGCGTGTCATATCAGTAGCAACCAGTGGTCCTAAATTTTTACTGACAACGACACGTTTGCTTTCTTTATAACGTGAGACATCTTGACCATAACCCACTGCGATATCTTGCAATTCACATTCACCGCCCTGATCACAGATAGGGCAATCAAGGGGATGATTAATGAGCAAAAATTCCATCACCGCTTTTTGGGCTACCAATGCTTTTGTAGAACGGGTAAACACTTTCATGCCATCCATAACAGACGTGGCACAGGCGGGCATAAGTTTAGGGGCTTTTTCTACTTCTACCAAGCACATCCGGCAATTAGCTGCTACTGATAACTTTTTGTGATAACAGAACCGGGGAATATCGATTCCATTGGCATCTGTTATATCAATCAGTTTTTGCCCGGCTTCAGCTTGGTAAGATTTACCGTCTATTTCAATTGTTACCATTATTTGTTATCCGTATAAACAATGTAATAATGATTAATGGTTAATGGTTAATGGCTAATGGCTAATGGTTCATGTTTATCGGGTTTAATGGGGAATACTTCTAATTATCAATCATTAACCATTAACCATTAACCATTATTCTAATCGTTTTTTCTAAAAATGTCTAAAATTAATTAAAAAGTAAGATAGTCTATTTGGAAATCGTTTCACTTGATGTTCAAGTTTTTTTGTGAACTTTGAAAATAAATCGTTATTCTTAATCTTAATTGTTTTTTAAAAACTAAAATGATAATTTTATTTAAGATAATAGTTATTTCCAATAGTGATTTATGCAAATCTATTTTATACTATCACGATTTTGGGCATTATGATGCGAAAGCTAAGGAAACACACAAATACGATTTCTTGAAGAAATAGTATTTGTAAATGTCGGGTAAAAAAAGATAGGGCATTTTGTGGCAGATTGTTTGCAACAATCCTAAACATTTTGAACTAAAACATTGCGGAGCCGGTTGCAAACCGGCTCCCGTAAAAAGAACATTTCACCTTTTACGCATCTTCATCTTCAGGTTCTTCAGGCTCTTCATGAGCGATGCCTTTGTGGCAATCAATACAGGTTTCTCCCGCTTCAATTGCTTTATGATGCTTTTTAGCAGCAGATTTGTCTTGTTCTTCAAAATCCATCTTTTCAAAAGAATGACATTCTCGACATTCTCGTGAATCAGATGCCTTCATTTTATCCCATACCAGGTTAGCCATATGCCAACGGCGGGCTTCAAATTTTTCAGGCGTGTCAATCGTCCCCATGATTTCATGGTAAACATCTTTGGCTGCCATCAATTTAGCCCAAAGTTTTGGACCTATAGAACGTGGAACATGACAATCCGCACAACCCACACTGACACCAGATGCATTCTTATAATGCACATTTTCTTTCATTTCCGCCAGGTTAATCTGCATGGAATGGCAAGAGGTACAAAACTCTGTGGTATTAGTCGCTTTCAAGGTGACATTAAAAACACCTGTAAACACGATACCGCAGATAAAGATAAAAGTGCCCCAGATGAACAGTTTTTTACGTGAAAATGGTTTTTGGCTCATATTTTTTTCCGATTGTGTCTATCAGTATTATCTATTATTAAAGTATATGACTTTAATTTGAAATAATTATTTTATAATAACTAATTAATGATTAGCGATTTAAAATGAATTATAATAATGCCAATGACTAACAAAATTTAAGGTTATAAAAAAGTATCAATTGTGATGCTATAATAAATTTTCAAGCATTTTGATTTTAGCATCCATAAGTATTATAACGAAAATTTAAAAAACCTGATAGGTTTATACCACTCTAAAAATTTTAACATCAACCAAAGAACAAAAAATTGAATAAAACAATTAATATCAATAAGTTACCTAAATTTCCTCGTTTATTAGCCCTACCATTAGGCTTAATTCCATCTAAGATACATAGTACCGCTTTAGCGACAATGTTAAATCAAGTTTTTACCCAGGCTTTGCGGGAAGGTGAATTAGATTTTATGCGCCGGCGAGTTTTGCTGATTCGGGTGACAGATGCCAAATTAAATTTTAACTTGACTTTAATCGGTGATAGATTAGTGGCTCGTTCCTATCAAACTCATGATCTGATTATTGAAGGCACCCTTTATGATTTTTTATTATTAGCTACCCGCCGTGAAGATCCGGATACTTTATTTTTTAATCGTCGTTTGCGCTTAAATGGTAATACGGAATTGGGGCTTTATGTGAAAAATTTCCTGGATTCACTTGAGCCGGAGGAACTATTAGGATCATTGTTCAAACATTTAAAACAGATGACTCATTTATTTGAACGAGTTGGAAAAATTCAATCGTTTTTGAAAAAATAGCATTTCTAGTAATATAAAGTATACTGTTTACCTAAAAAGGCGAATATGGCAACTTTGAGGTAAAAAATGAAGAAAAAAGCTAAAACACCAACTAATACTATTGGACTTAATAAAAAAGCACGCTTTGATTACTTTTTAGAAGAGCGTTTTGAAGCCGGTATCGTTTTAGAAGGTTGGGAAGTGAAAAGTTTGCGGGCAGGAAAATTGCAACTCCGTGATACTTATGTGCTTCTTAAAAATGGCGAAGCATGGCTACTCGGTGCAGTCATTACACCTATGGAGACGATAACAAGGCAAAAACACATTAATGCGGAACCGCAACGCACACGTAAACTGTTATTGCACCGTTCAGAATTAAACAAACTTGCTGGAATAGTAGAGCGTAAAGGTCATGCCTTGATTCCTTCTGCCATGTATTGGAAAAATAACCGTGCTAAAATAGAAATTGCGGTTGGTAAAGGTAAAAAGGAGTATGATAAGCGTGATAGCGAAAAAGATCGCGATTGGCAGCGCGAAAAAGAACGTCTTTTTAAACATTAAGAAATGAAAATTAAATAATAACCTCAAACCTCGAATACTAAACCTGCCAGGTTTAAAAAACCTGGCAGGTTTGGCTTGAAAGTTTTGGAATGGCTAGTAAAACATGATAATCAAAATAATCTGTTAAAAAATCAAATCCTTTCCCATTCCCCATTTTATAGTCAGTTTTGCAAGATGCTCAGTTAATTAATGAAAAAAATTAAAAAAAGTTTGATTTTTTTGATTAGTCATGATACAATCTTTCAAACCTTAAAATGCTAATTGGCATTTGCTGATTTGCTTCTTTTGAAGGGCCTGTAGCTCAGTTGGTTAGAGCAGCCGACTCATAATCGGCTTGTCGTAGGTTCAAGTCCTACCGGGCCCACCATCTTTTTTTGATATAGTACACAAAAATATTGATAACTATTGATATTTATTTCGCTTTTGACTGAAAAACTTGACTTTTAAAAAAAGCAAAGTATCATAATAAAAGTATCATAATAAAAATTAGCTTGAAAGTGGTTAGCCTTCCACGTTAAAAAAATCGGTTCAAGTCAAAGTAACTCCAAGTTTCCATTAGGTGAGAAGATAATGGGAAGATAGCTCCCTTATTCACAGAGATTGAAATGATGCCTCATGACGCATTAATATCAATATTTGTCAATAAAATTGTTATTTAGTTTTATTATCAGTTCAAAACAAAACCATTGATAAAATTTTATTTCTTGGTTTGACTGATTCAGACTTTTCACTATTTATCGCCGCCCCTTTCAAATAAAAAGCTTCAAAAAATACTATTTTTCCAAAAATAGTATTTCTAATGGGCTTTATATCTAATAGTTCTGCTCAATCGTGTGAAACTTTATTCTACTAAAATAAATTATAAAAACATTTAATAATTATAATTCAAATTAAAATCACTAATTAAAGTTTCCTTTCAAAAAAGTTTGTTAAAAACCGGTATATACTGCTTGCCTTTGAATTTCGTGAAAACATATCGTCAATCAGCAGCGTTTTTTCAAAAAACTTGGTTTATAAATTTTCACAAATTTCAAGTGCGTTCAGTATATTCTTTTTACTCGTTGTTTAAATTAGAACTTGCTAATATAACAATATTCCTAACCTGATTAAAAAATAAAAAATCGGGTTGAGTAGATATACTGTACAAAGACATAACTTGGACTTTCATGTAGGGTGGGCAAGGTCTTTTTCTTGCCCACCAACCTCATTAGAAAAGTCCAGTTTGTGAACGCGCTGAGTATAACTATAATTTTAATAACTTGAACAGCGAGTTTAAAGAAATTACCTTTCATTCACTCAAACTGTAAGAAGCTTAATAATTATGGATCAATCTAATCGTTACGCCGATTTAAGTTTAAAAGAAGAAGAGCTCATCAAGGGCGGCAATCATGTATTATGCGCCTATCTGATGAAGCCTAAAGCGGGTTATGACTATGTAGCAACAGCGGCTCATTTTGCGGCAGAATCCTCCACCGGTACAAACGTGGAAGTTTGCACCACTGATGATTTTACCAAGGGCGTAGATGCAATCGTCTATGAAGCAGACGAAGCAAAAGAACTCATGAAGATCGCTTACCCTGTTGATCTGTTTGATCGCAATATGATAGACGGTCGTGCGATGATTGTGTCTTTTCTGACCATGGCTATCGGCAATAACCAAGGTATGGGCGATGTAGAATACGGTAAAATGCTCGATTTTTACGTGCCACCTAAGTACCTGCGTCTATTTGATGGTCCTAACAAAAATATTGTGGATATGTGGCGGATACTCGGTCGCCCCTTAGACAACGGCGGTATGGTTGTCGGTACGATTATTAAGCCTAAGTTGGGCTTGCGTCCTAAGCCATTCGCTGATGCTTGTTACCAATTCTGGTTGGGTGGTGATTTCATCAAAAATGATGAGCCGCAAGGCAATCAAGTGTTTGCACCGACGCGCAAAATTATCCCGTTGATCGCAGATGCCATGAGACGCGCCCAAGATGAAACCGGCGAAGCCAAACTTTTTTCCGCTAATATCACTGCCGATGATCCCTTTGAAATGATCCATCGTGGTGAATTTATATTAGAAGAATTCGCTGAATTTGCTGATCATGTTGCATTTTTAGTTGATGGCTATGTAGGCGGTCCGACGGCTATTACCACCTGCAGACGTTATTTCGCTAGCCAGTTCTTGCATTATCACCGTGCAGGACACGGTGCCGTCACCTCTCAGCAAACTCAGCGTGGCTACAATGTACTGGTACACATGAAAATGGCACGTATGCAAGGTGCCTCTGGTATCCATACCGGTACTATGGGCTACGGTAAAATGGAAGGCGATCCTACCGAAAAGCTACTTGCCTACATGTTAGAACAGGATTCCGCTAAAGGGCTATACTACCATCAAGAATGGGAAGGCATGAAAGCCACGACTCCCATTATATCTGGTGGCATGAACGCGCTGCGTTTACCAGGTTTCTTTGAGAATTTGGGACACTGCAACGTGATCCAAACCTCCGGCGGCGGGGCATTTGGTCATAAAGCAGGTGGAACAGCAGGCGCCATCTCACTGCGTCAAGCACGCGATGCTTGGATGGAAGGTGTCAATTTAGTCGAATATGCTAAGACGCATGAAGAATTGCGTGGTGCTTTTGAGTCCTTCACTGCTGATGCTGATCAGATTTATCCTGGGTGGCGTGAAAAACTGGGTGTAAATTAAGTAAGGATTCAGAATTTAATAAAATACTTTCGAGGTTTTAATTTTTATTCAAAAAACTAAAACCTCGAATACTAAACCTGACAGGTATTTAGGAATTAGGATTCAATAATACCTCGAAAATTAAACCTGCCAGGTTTTTAAAACCTGTCAGGTATTTAGTATTTCAGGCACATTCCTTAAAAACCTGCCTACTGACTTTGCAAATATTATTCTTTGCACTACCCCCAAATTGAGTACAATCCATTTTTTTAAACAGCTATCCTATCCACACCCGCCTCTATAAAATTCTTACCGTTTTTCAAATAAATAATTTCACACCTTATCTTGACTAAAATAAGCAAATACTAATATAATATTGGTCAAATTCACTAATAATTGAGGACTTATCCAATGATTGATACGGATGGTTACAGAATGAATGTTGGTATCGTCCTGACGAATTGGGTGGGGCAAGTATTGTGGGCAAGACGTATTGGGCAAAAAGCTTGGCAATTTCCCCAAGGTGGTATCAAAGCTTATGAAACACCGAAACGCGCCATGTTTCGTGAACTACATGAAGAGTTAGGTTTAAGCACGGGACAGGTACAAATTTTGGGGGCAACGCATGGATGGTTGCGTTATCGTTTACCTCATCACTTGATACGCCATTACCAAAAACCCTTATGTATAGGTCAGAAACAAGTTTGGTATTTGCTACGCCTTTTAAGTCAGGATAAAAGTATTAGCCTTGATTCTAGCGAGCTACCTGAATTTGATGAATGGCTATGGGTAGATTATTGGTATCCATTAGCTAAAGTTGTTTATTTCAAAAAACAGGTGTATAAACATGCGCTGAATGAACTTCAGCCTTTGGTATCGCATAATCAAAACATTAAAAAACGCAAGTTGACTTATAAATTACCGTTTTAAGGAATTTAACTATGTTAGTGATACCTGCTATCGATCTTAAAGATGGTCAATGTGTACGGCTCAAACAGGGCAGGATGGAAGATGATACGGTTTTTTCCAATGAGCCTATCGTGATGGCGGAACGCTGGATCAAAGCCGGCGCACGCCGTTTACATATTATTGATTTAAACGGTGCTTTTGCAGGCAAGCCGGTGAATGCAAAAGTTATTCATCAA
Source organism: Gammaproteobacteria bacterium (assembly GCA_003645255.1). Taxonomy (GTDB): domain Bacteria; phylum Pseudomonadota; class Gammaproteobacteria; order Beggiatoales; family Beggiatoaceae; genus QNES01. The sequence continues at coordinate 6,367 of QNES01000049.1, read as the reverse complement.
ATCGCTAAAACTTATCCCCAGATTCCAATACAAGTGGGTGGTGGTATTCGTAGTCAGGAAACGATAGAAACTTATCTTGATGTTGGGGTAAATTATGTCATTATTGGCACTAAAGCGGTTCAATCCCCCCAGTTTGTTACTGATATGTGTAAAAAATTTCCTGGACATATTATAGTGGGTTTGGATGCCCGTGATGGTAAGGTGGCAACTGATGGCTGGTCATCGGTATCTGAATATAATACGATTGATTTGGCACAACGCTTTGAGCAAGCGGGTGTTGAGGCTATTATATTTACAGATATTAGTCGTGATGGTATGTTACAGGGCTTAAATATTGATTCAACCGTTAAATTAGCGCAGTCAATTAAAATACCGATCATAGCTGCCGGGGGTGTGACAACAATAGATGATATTAAAGCTTTATGTCATGTAGCAGATAAGGGCATTATGGGTGCTATTACCGGTCGTGCGATTTATGAGGGTACTTTGGATTTTACCGAAGCACAAAAACTTGCAGACGGTTAACTTATATATTATTGATAATTGAAAAGAAAATGTTAGCAAAACGTATTATTCCCTGTTTGGATGTTGATGCTGGGCGAGTTGTTAAAGGTGTGAAGTTCGTTAATATCCGCGATGCTGGTAATCCAGTAGAAGTGGCTGAACGTTATGATGAACAAGGCGCAGATGAATTGACTTTTTTAGATATTACCGCCAGTTCAGATAACCGCGATACGATAGTACACGTCGTTGAAAAAGTCGCCAGCGAAGTCTTTATTCCCCTCACCGTGGGGGGAGGTATTCGGCAACTGGCTGATGTTCGGCGTATGCTCAACGCTGGCGCGGATAAAATAGCTATTAACACCGCCGCCGTTTTTAACCCTGACTTTGTAAAAGAAGCCAGCGAACATTTTGGTTCCCAATGTATCGTAGTCGCCATTGATGCCAAGCAAGTCAGCAATGAACACTGGGAAGTATTTACCCACGGGGGACGAAAGTCAACCGGCATTGATGCCGTTCAATGGGCAAAAAAAATGGTTGATTTTGGTGCCGGCGAAATCCTACTAACCAGTATGGACCGCGATGGTACCCGCAATGGCTTTGATTTAGCATTGACACGCACTATCAGTGAAGCGGTGAGTATTCCCGTCATTGCCTCTGGGGGCGTTGGTACCTTAGAACACCTTGCGGAAGGTGTCCTTGAAGGTAAAGCCGATGCTGTGCTGGCAGCGAGTATTTTTCATTTTGGAGAATATAGTATTGCTGAAGCGAAACAACTTATGGCGGCGCGTGGTATTGAAGTGCGATTATGATTTTTTTGAATTATCATGTTCAAAAGAAATCCGATTTTTCCCAAAAATCTGATTTCAGCCCTTTATAATTAACAAATAAAAAAATGCTTCTCGATACCACACGTTCTATTGAAACACCTGAAGGAATTGAATTAGCCCTACGAGTTGTTGGTCCCGTCGCACGCGCAATCGCCTGGGCTATTGACCTGGGTATTCGTAGTATCTTATACCTTATCTTATTGTTTTTCTTAGCAAAATTAGGAAAACTCGGAATGGGTTTACTACTGATGTCTATATTTATCCTTGAATGGTTTTATCCGGTTTTGTTTGAAGTATATAGGCAAGGCGCAACCCCAGGTAAACGTGCTATGAAAATTAAAGTTTTACATGAATTAGGCACCCCGGTGGACTGGTCCGCGTCAATGATTCGTAATTTACTACGTGCCGTTGATTTTTTACCCTTCCTATATGGTTTTGGATTTATGACTATGCTTATCAATAAAGATTTTAAAAGGATAGGGGATTTAGCGGCTGGCACCATCGTAGTCTATGAAGATGAAAAAGTAAAAACTTTAAACCTACCGGATGAATCACCACGGGCAATGCCCATCGCTTTGCCCTTAGAAGAACAACAAGCTATCATCAAATTTGCAGAAAGAGCGCAAAAATTACCCCCGGGGCGGGCAATCGAATTGGCAAACATTGTTACCCCCATGACGGGAGAAACAGGAGAAGCCGCTATTAAGAATCTTTATCAACTAGCGAATAGTTTAATTGGTGTAAGGCATTAAAATTAGTTATCAGTATAAAAAATCCGATTTTTTCAAAAAATCGGATTTTTCATGAGTTAAGAATCATCTTGACTACTACAAGAATTATAAAAAACGATAACAGGAAAATCACTATGTATGCTGAACGCTTGATTCTTGAAACTGATCAATCAGGAAACCTCAAAGTTCTGCCAAAATTACCCGCAAATAAACAATTTGAGACTATTTTTCTGGTGCTGGGAGATGTGAGCAAACATGTAAAGCGTACCCCACATCCAGATATTATCAATAAAGTCAAAATCATGGGTGATATTTTTGACAGTGTCCCCTCATCAGACTGGATTTTGTCCAAATGATTATTTTAGACACACATATTTGGTTGTGGTGGATCAGCCAAAATCCTAAATTGAAAACAATCTGGCTAAAGCATATCGAACAGGCTGACCAAGTGGGTGTATCAGCTATCAGCTTGTTTGAGGTTTCTTGGTTGGATCGGCATAATCGAATTCAACTCTCCAGCCCACGTAATGAATGGTTTGATAAAGCACTGGCTTATTCAAATATACAACTCATCCCCATTACTCCAGAAATAGCTAGCCAAGCTGTTGACTTGCAGGAACACCACAGTGATCCGCAAGACCGTATTATCATTGCAACTGCGTTAATCCACAATGCTTTGCTCCTATCGGCAGACGGCAAGTTCAAGCTTTATACTGAACTTGACGATAAACTGATTCAATAACCACAAATAAGGCATTAGGTGGGCAAAGTATTTGTCCACCAACAACGATTGGTTAATCAGGCGGATAACCACTTTATCCACTGTGCATGTTATCTGACAAAGTAGAATTAACCATTAACTAACCATTACCCCTCATCAAAATGCCCAAACTGCATTAAACGTTGATAGCGGTTTTCTAATAATTGATCAATCGGAACTTGATCCAGGGCATCTAAATTTTCTTGCAAGACAAGACTTAAATTGTTCGCTATGGTTTTAAGATCACGATGGGCACCGCCTAAAGGTTCCGGTATCACAATATCTATTAGATCCAATTCTTTAAGACGCTTTGAAGTCATATTCATAGCTTGCGCCGCTTCCTTGGCTTTTTCAGCACTTTTCCACAAAATGGATGCACAGCCTTCAGGAGAAATAACGGAATAAGTGCTATATTCCAACATACAAAGTTTATCACCAACACCAATTCCTAAAGCCCCCCCTGAACCCCCTTCGCCAATAATGGTACAAATAATCGGCGTTTTTAAACTTGACATGACATATAAATTACGAGCAATCGCTTCACTTTGTCCCCGTTCTTCCGCATCAACACCAGGGTAAGCACCCGGCGTATCAATAAAAGTGAGAACAGGCAACTTAAAGCGTTCCGCCATTTTCATCAGGCGTAAGGCTTTGCGATAGCCTTCAGGACGTGGCATACCAAAATTACGTTGTATTTTTTCTTTGGTATCACGACCTTTTTGTTGACCAATAACCATCACCGGACGACCTTCAAGTCGTCCCAATCCACCTATCATAGCTTGATCATCCCCAAAAACACGATCACCTTGTAATTCTTGGAAATCAGTCAAAATCAGTTCAATATAATCAAGTAGATAAGGTCTTTGAGGATGTCGTGCTAATTGGGAAATTTGCCAATCGGTTAGAGAAGAAAAAATTGAGCGGGTTAAGTCTTGACACTTGACTTGCAGACGGGCAATTTCATCACTAATATTAATTTCAGTATCATGATTAACATAGCGTAGCTCATCAATTTTCGCTTCAAGTTCAGCAATAGGCTGTTCAAAATCGAGGAAATTAAGGTTCACAGCGTTTCTGGTTTGGGTTGGCGTGATAATAAATTTTGCACCGCCTCTTTCGGGGTACACACATTTTGCAATACGTTATTAACTTGCTCAACAATAGGCATGTCTATTTTAAGTTTTTGAGCGAGACAATTCACCTCAAGAGTGGTCCGCACCCCTTCGACAACTTGTCCAATTTCAGCTTGCGCCTGTTGACTATCACTACCCTGCGCTAAAGCATATCCAAAACGACGATTACGTGATTGATTATCGGTACAAGTCAATAATAAATCACCTAAGCCGGCTAATCCCATAAACGTTTCACGTTCTCCACCCAGTGCGGTTCCAAAGCGTACTATTTCCGTCAATCCGCGTGTAATCAGAGCAGCGCGGGTATTAGCACCAAAACCTAAACCATCAACAATACCGGCTGCAATGGCGATAATATTTTTCACCGCACCGCCAACTTGTACACCAATGATATCGCTACTGGTATAAGGGCGAAAGTGGTTATTGTGAAATAAGGTGACTAAATCTTGGGCATACTGAACAGTATGTGAAGCGATTGTGACAGCCGTGGGGAGTCCAGCGGCAACTTCTTTAGCAAATGATGGTCCGGATAGAACCGCTAAAAGTCGTTCTGTACCTAAAATTTCTTCAGCGACTTGATGTAGTAATAAACCAGAACCGTTTTCTAAACCTTTAGTCGCCCAACAAACACGCGCTTGAGTAGTAATATAGGGAGCAATTTTGTTAAGAGTATCACGAAAGCCATGACTCGGCACAACGACTAAAATATCATTCACTTGTGCTACATGTTTTTCTAAGCTAGAAATCGGCTGTAAAGTATCCGGAAAATGACTATCTGGCAAAAATTGGGTATTTTGTCGTGTAACAGTCATTTTTTCTACCTGTTCAGGAAATAGATCCCAAAGCCAAACTTGGTTACCATTACGCGCCAATATCAAAGCCAGTGCCGTACCCCATGAGCCGGCACCTAGTACTAAAATAGTTCGCATTAATAAAAATCTCTTTTTTAAGCTGCGATATAAGAAACGAAAATTTTTTATTCCGCAAAAAATCCGATTTTTTCAAAAATCGGATTTTTAATTCGCATACTTATGAATTTTCAATTATCTTAGTTGGTTTCCCACCTGATTGCTGTTGCTGTTGTTGCTGAATCCGTTGAGCATATAAAGCATCAAAGTTAAGCGGTGCCAACCAGATTGGTTGAAACCCACCCCGTGTCACTATACTAGAAACCGTTTCACGGGCGTAGGGAAATAAAATGTTTGGGCAATAGCTATTAAGCATATAAGACAACTTATCTTTGGCAAAACCCTTGAGCGTGAAAATACCGCCCTGATGAACTTCAACCAGAAAAGCGTTTTTTTCACCGGCTTTAACAGTGACAGTTAGATTTAACACCACTTCATAAAGTTCTTCATTTAACTTGTTGATGTTATTAGACATCTCCAATTCTAACTGTGGTTTCCACTGTTCTGAAAAAATCTGTGGAGAGTGGGGTGATTCAAAAGAAACATCTTTTATATAGATGTTTTGTATCCCAAATTGTTCTTGCGTGGCAGCATTAGCCTGATTAGGCGTACCTTCTTCCACAGTATTATCCTCCTGGGTTTTAAACTTGAAGTGGTGATGGAGTCCAATGCTAAAGCTTTGGATTCCAAAATATCAAATTAATAAATTTAAATTTAGCTTTTTCCCTTAATCAGGGGTAAATTGGCATTTTGCCACGCAGTAATGCCACCTTTAAGATTATGAACTTTCTCAAAACCATTTTTCTTTAACATACGACAGGCGTTGCCGGATCGCGAACCACTCAAGCAACTGGCAATAAGAGGCTGGTTACGATATTTTTCCAGACGAGCCATTTTATCAGATAACGTGCTTAACGGGATATGCACTGAATTTAAAATATGCCCTTCTGCATATTCTTTCGCTTCACGAACATCAAGTATAATAGCATTTTCATGGTTAATTAGTAAGGTAACCTCTTGGGGCAATAAAGGTTTAATTCCGCTGATTTGATCACTTAATAAATTCCAAACTAATAAACCCATGACAATGCTAAACCCCAAAAAAAGACCTGGGTGATTACCCAAAAATTCAATCAATTGTTCCATATTTTAACTAGCCGTTTCAGCTGATAAATTAGCTTTTTGCAATTCAGTGGGTATGCCCACTTTTTTAAGAATAATTGCCAATGGACAAAATTGCGTAAAAGCACTTTGCAATAAATTAGCACCTACAAAGGCAGTGAACCAGAGCCAATAATGATGATGTAATTGACTGAAAAGCAGTGATAGCAAAATAAAAAAACCTGCCGCAAAAAATACAATTCGTTCAACTGTCATAACACTTTAAAGTTCTTTAAATATTGTGAAAAAAGATAAAAACCGATAGACACCGAACAATGGGGATTGTTCGGTAATGATTCAAGCATTAACTACAATAAGAAGAACAAAATACTTCACGCATCAT
>QNES01000048.1 GCA_003645255.1 Gammaproteobacteria bacterium | reverse complement strand
TTTCAAAAGGTTAAGTCCATATTGTTAAAACGGACTGAGCGACTACGGTTGGAACTGTTCAACCAGGACTCTAGTTGCAACCCTTCAGGGTTATCAACAGAGAGCGAATCACCTAATGGGCAACTTTGTCCCACTTTTTAGGAGCAGACATTATAATGTCATCATTGATACATCGAAAGTTATTTTATTTGTTAGGAACCATGGCTTTTTTAGCCATGACCGGTTGTAAGCCGACTCAGGAGTCTACAACTCTCCCAACTCCCTTGGCAAAGGCGTGTTTTCAATCTAAAAATTTACCAATGCTTCCCAAACAAGCTTGTGGGGTTAGCTATCCTAAACTTCTTGGTCATTATGATGGTGGTTGTCAAAGCGGTAAAGCGCATGGGCGAGGTTTAGCTATCGGTAAGGATATCTATGAAGGTGATTTTGCTAATGGCTTGCCTCATGGACAAGGTACCTACACTTGGGCTGATAAACAATGTTTTACTGGGCAATTTATAAAGGGTGTAGCCCAAGTACCTCATGTTGGTTGTGATATAGCTGATGTACGCCTACGGGGCAGCTATAGCGGAGAATGCAGGAATGGTAAAGCTTATGGTCGTGGTAAGACAGTAGGTATCGACACGTATGAAGGGGACTTTATTGACGGGGTTCTCAATGGGCAAGGTACTTATGTTTGGAGTGATGGAACTCGTTATCTTGGGCGTTTCAAAGATGGTGAACCATCTGGACGTGGTACAATGATGTATGTTGATGGTACCAAAGAAAATGTAGAAAACTAACCGTTTTCCTTAAAACACAGACTAATTTGGAGGACATTATTATGGACAGACCTGGTAAAAAGGGCGCGGGTTTATCTTGGTTTCAAAGACTATTTGGGAAAAAACCCCCATCGCCTGAACCCTCTGTGACACCTCAACCGGGAAAATTTAGTAGTACGTATGATAAAAATAATCCGACAATGCTCAAACAGCTACTGGAGGCTAAGAAATACAAGAGAATCATTGAAGATGCAGCACGTCGATATAATATACTTCCTTCGGTCCTTTGTGGCATTGGGTCACGCGAATCGCATTGGGGATTAGCCCTTAAACCGCCTGGTCCTGGCGGGCGTGGTGATTATGCACGCCGCCGTCCGCGCGGTGAAAGGCGTAGCCCTGAGCCACCTGATGGTCCTGGCTATGGACGGGGTTTGCTGCAAATTGATTATGATTGGCATGAAATTGCCAGGACGGGTAAATGGTATGATGCCAGGGAAAATATTATGTATGGCTGTACGGTGCTTAATAACGCCAAAAAGTTTTTTAAGCGGCAGCCCTTTCGCCTAGATGATTATCAAATGCTACGGGCTATGATTGCTGCTTATAATGGCGGCGCAACGGCAGCCTCCAATGCGCTTAAAGCCGGACTAGATGTTGATGCCAATACCACCGGTAAGGATTATTCCCTGGATGTCCTTAATCGGAGTGGTTGGTTTCAGTTACATGGATGGCGATAAAACATTAGGTAGTTTCTACATTCCAACACAAACCTGACAGGTTTTTAAAACTTGTTAGGTTTTATTCTATTATATATGTCAATTATTGAATTTAAGGGCGTTTGTAAGCATTATTCACATCAGCTAATTCTTGATCATATAGATTTACAAATATTGCCAGGGGAATTTTTTGGTCTTGTAGGTGTGAATGGGGCTGGTAAAACGACTCTGATTAAGTGTTTGTTGGATTTATGTGAAATTGACCAGGGGAGTATCCAGCTATTTGGGCTCAGGCATACTGAACCTGATGCACGTACTCACCTGGCTTATTTACCCGAACAATTTGTGCCGCCCTATTACTTGACAGGACAACATTTTTTAGCTTATATAGCAAAATTACAAGGGCATGTTTATGATTCAAAACACGCGCATGAAATTTGTCAGACTTTAGATTTGGCAGCATCTGCACTCAAAAAACCTGTACGGATTTATTCCAAAGGTATGGCACAAAAAATTGGTTTGGCAGCGTGTTTTTTAAATCATAAACGCCTATTAGTGTTAGATGAACCCATCAGTGTTTTAGATCCTAAGGCACAAACTTATCTTAAACGTTATTTACAAACACTTAAAGCAAAAGGGACGACTTTATTTTTTAGTACCCATTCATTAGCTGATGTTGAAACCTTATGTGATCGTATGGCGATATTACATCAGGGACATTTATCCTTCATCGGTACACCATCAGAATGTTGTACTCGCTTTGCGGCACAAAATTTAGAACAAGCTTATTTAAACTGCATTGACGCAGGTGCGTGGGAACGATGAAAACACGCTAAGAAATACTATTTCTTGAAAAAATAGTATTTTTCCTTTCCCCAATTAACAAATAACCATTAAAAACCATGTTTCTTTTACAACAAAGTCAAAAAACAGATAAACTCAATCTAGACTATCCTATTCCCATAATAACGGAAGGGCAGATTTTGCCCGTACATTTTATATTAACCGAAACAAAATTTTTCCGTGTGGGTAATGATTTAGAAATAAAAACGCTTGATGATTCTAGGCAAATTAAGGATTATTTTATTAATCCAGCATCAATTAAAACCCTAGATGGCATGATATTATCGTTCGATGAAGTTATCGCAAAGCTTAGTTATTCAACTGAACCTATTTTATTAGCAGCTAATGATACAACTAATGTTATTTATTCAAACTTAGAAAAAATAGGTACCATCACAGTCGCCATAGAAAATGCGACAGCACAAACCAAAGATGGCACAACCCGTATCCTAAACGTCGGTGAGCCTGTTTATCTATACGATACCATTGTCACTACGGCGCATAGCTATGTTAAAATCACTCTAAATGATGGCACCGTGTTTCAACTGGGTCCCCATGCCCGTGCTCGTCTGGAAAAATACGCTTATGAATCAGACGGTTCGGTGGGTGAGTTTGAAACTTATGTCTATTCTGGAACATTTCGCTATGTCAGCGGCAAAATCAGTGGTGATAACCAGGGGCAACATACTACGATCAAAACGCCTTCGGCTCAGATTAATATTCGGGGTAGTGAGATTGATGCACAAATAGGAGCGGATGGTTCTACCACTGTTTTACATTTATCGGGTTTGATAAGTATTATACCCCATTATCATTTAACCGAAATTTTGGTTTATGAACGTGGCACCTCAGTGTATATCCCCATTGAAGATATTTCTCATCGCATCAAAACGCTAACAGAAGAGCAAATTCAACAAAGGAGTGACGAATGGCAGGTATTCGATCACTCGGATTCTGTTAAAAGCACTCTACACGAACTAGGGGAAGGTGTGATTGTCGAAACACCTAACACATCTGAAGATGTGATGCCACCTCCCCTAGATGTTGGCGCACTTCATCCCTTTTCACCTGGCACGGTTGATGTTAAATCCGTTGATGAAGTTAACACATCTGAAGATGTGATGCCACCTCCCCTAGATGTTGGCGCACTTCATCCCTTTTCACCTGGCACGGTTGATGTTCATGCTAATGAATCCGTTGACGAACTTATTTCAGATAATGGAATTCAAGCTGAAATTGAAATGATCAATCGTCCGCAGCCTGTGGCGCCTGGTGATTCTCCCCTGACAGATAAAGCGCCCTTTTTGCCAAAAGACTTAGCTGATAGTAGTGATTCCGATGGAAGGCTATCTCCTCCTGAAGAAGAAGATGGGAGACCGCAGTTCATTCCTGAAAATGAGGGACACTTGCCTGATGGTGAACCTTTTTTACCTGAACCTTTACCAGAGCCTATAAGAGAATTCACTTTAAACGAAGATGAACCTTCTGAAAAAATTCCAGTAGGAACTGGGATTATCACACAAATTGTCCAACCTGAAAACGGTGAAGTTGTCGATAATGGTGACGGCACTTTAACCTATATGCCAAATCCCAATTATAATGGGGATGATAGTTTTAGTTATACGCTTGGAACAGATTCTGTACAAGTCAACTTGACCATTAATCCGGTTAATGATGCCCCGATTGCGGTTGCGGACCAACAAATCACTGATGAAGATATTGCCCTCGTATTGGACCCAGCCGTTTTGTTGGAAAATGATATAGATGTTGATGGAGATGAGCTGTTTATCACGAGTGTCGATTTGGTTATAGAGCCTAGTAACTCAATGATTCGGATAAATAATGGTGACTCAACGTCTGATACGTTATTCTTAAATGATAAAGGCAAAATTGAGTATCAGCCGGCTCAAGATTTTTATGGGCAAGCTGAATTTATCTACACGATACAAGATACTCAGGGTGAACAAGATACAGCATCAGTCATAGTCACTATGATGCCGGTCAATGATGCTCCGATTGCCGTTGCTGATATTTTTCACTTAGAGACAGCAACCTCTTTAACTTTATCTGCAAATTCATTACTAGATAATGACCGAGATATTGATAATGAGCATGATGCCCTACAATTTGTTGAGGTGCTTCATCCTATCAATGGCGCGGTCAGTCTGAATAATGGCGAGATAGTCTTTTCCTTCATCAATGACAAATTTGCCCAGGGCAGTTTCGACTATATTATAACGGATGGTGATAAGACGGCTCTAGGGCAAGTCACTCTAACGCGCACGTTTGATAATCTTCCCCCTAATGCGCTTAATGATGTGGGTCCATTATTTAATATGGGTAATAGTGACACTATTATTATTAAAGTGGATGATTTATTAAATAATGATAGCGATCCAGACGGTGATCTAATCACCTTTGATAATATTATTACCAATAGCGGTGTCAATGGGATTGCTATCATTGATGCTAATGGTGATATAATTTTTACTCGGGGACCCGATTTTGATGGCACCGGTCAATTTGAATATCAGATTAGTGATGGTAAAGGGGGTTTTGATAGTGCTTTAGTGACTGTGATAGGTAATGTTATTCAACCGCCAAATGGCGGACCAGTCAATCACCTACCAGTCGCCGAACCTGATAGCGTAAGCACATTTAAAAATGAACCGATTGTCATTTCTTCCCTGCTTGATAATGATAATGATCCCGATGCTGATATTATTACAATCAATGAAGTTATAAATCCAAATCAAGGTCAAATTGAATTAGATGAAGTAGGCAATGTCAAATTTACACCAACACTGGATTTTACCGGATTAGCAAGTTTTGAATATACCATCAAAGATAGCCAGGGGGCAATTAGCCTTCCTACTCGGGTTGAAATAGAGGTGATTAATCGTCCCCTGGTTAATCATCCACCTGTAGCTGTTGATGATTCCCTTTTCAGCACTGAAGTCAATCAGCCATTATCTATTTTATCCCAGGAACTATTAACCAATGATAGCGATCCAGATGGCGATGCTATTATTTTAGAGCGTGTAGATAATGCCACTAACGGAAGCGTTGAATTAGTGGGTGGAAATGTTCTATTCACGCCGGCTTCAGACTTTGAAGGAGAAGCTTTTTTTAATTATACGATTAAAGATAGCAGTGGCGAAACGGCTTCAGCTATCGTAAGCGTCAGTGTGAAAAAAACGAGCATTGCGCTTGATGATGAGATCACTCAGCCTAGAAACACAACGGGAACCTTTAATAATACTTTCCTATTATCAAATGATATCGGTGAAGGCTTAACTATTACAAATGTTGAGAATGCGATTCATGGCAATGTCACCTTGTTAGATAATGGCAGCATCCAATTTGTTGCCGAAAAAGGTTTTGAAGGCGATGCGAGTTTTGAATATACAGTCATTGATGCGCTAGGAAACTCCGATAAAGCAACTGTAATTGTTAAGTTAGATAATCTCGCACCTGTCGCGGTAGATGATGGTCCTTTGACCGTTCAGCAAAATAGTGAACTGCAGATTTCCAAGGAAGAGTTGTTATCCAATGATTGGGATATTAATAGTGATAAACTAACTATCATTGCGATGAATAATCCTGAAAATGGCACCGTTGTTGATAATGGTGAAAATGTGGTATTTATGCCAACGACTGGTTTTTTAGGTGAAGCGAGTTTTGAGTATAGTATAACTGATGGCGATGCACAATCTAAGGCTGCTATCGTCAATATCACTGTCACACCGAATCTCGCACCCGTGATTACTTTAAGCGATACAACACCACTGATTTATAATAATGGAACCGAACTAGTGATAGATAGTGCTGCCACCGTGACTGATCCTGATTCACCGGATTTTCAAGCTGGCATACTTCAAGTGCTTATCACAGAAAACCGTACTCCGACTGATCTATTAGAAATTCAAAATATTGGCGAAATCAGTGTTTCAAGCAAAACGGATGGTACTATTTCTTATAATGGAAAACCCATTGGTAATTTTTTGACCAATTTCATAACAGGTGCCCTATTAGTGAAACTCAATGACAGTGCTGATCCTGATGCGACGACTGCCCTATTGCAAGCCATTACTTACCGAAATATTTCTACCGAGCCGACAACGGAAACACGTACAATAACAATAACGCTCAGTGACGGTGATGGTGCCACCAGTGAACCTGTGAGCCGTGAAATTGAAATCCCACCTCCCATCACGCCGCTGCTTGAAGCGGTTGATGATAGTGTATCTGTTCCCTTTAATACGGTAACCCGTTTATCAACGAATGATTTATTAGCCAATGATCAACCGGCTAACCCGGCTGATATTTTGACGATTTCTGAGCTGAATAACCTAAGTGAAGGTGTAGAAGCGACATTGGTTGGCAATGAGGTGCAATTATTCATTGATGGGCTGCTTAACGATCCTTCTAAACCTGTCACTTTTAATTATACAGTGAACGATAATTTGGGCAATGAAGATACTGCGACTGTCACGATGACACCTTCTAACGTGATCATGGGTACATCAGAAGATGACACGCTTGCGGGAACTGATAATTTAGATGTGATTATCGGTCAAGAAGGCAATGATATTTTTGCACCCAGCGTCGGTTCTGATATTTTATTAGGGGGTGATGGCGATGATCTTTTTTTATTTGATCCCAATAGCGCGCCTGGGGTACAGATCATAGGTGGTAATGGAACTGATACCCTGAGTTTCAATGAGGCAGAGGGTAAAGCCCTTGATTTGATTCAAAACCGTGCCTTACCTTCTGATCAGCAATTAGATTTACAAAGTATAGAAAAAATTGATCTCAGTGGCAACAATAATCAACTGAGGTTGAGCATTGAAGATGTGCTAGAATTCTCTGACAGTAACCGCTTAACCATTGAAGGTGATGCCAGCAGTTTTGTGAACTCTGTCACACAAGGTTGGAACAATGAAGGTATTGATTCAACGGGTTTCTATAACCTCTATACAGCGGGTGAGACTGAATTAGCTGAATTATTGGTAAGTGTTGATATTGCTAACCAGTTTATTTCTTAAAGCAGCCCTTAAAAATCTGATTTTTTATAACGTTCTAACTGATAACTGATAACTGATAACTGATGAAAAAAAATAGCTATACTTATGAAGAACTACTTCAATGTGGTCGCGGCGAGATGTTTGGACCAGGTAATGCACAATTACCTATGCCACCTATGCTAATGTTTGATCGTGTTGTTAACGTTACTGAAAATGGGGGCAGTGCAAATAGAGGTTGTATCGTAGCCGAACAGGATATACACCCCGACTTGTGGTTTTTTAACTGTCACTTTCCAGGCGATCCTGTGATGCCTGGCTGTTTGGGCTTAGATGCAATGTGGCAGTTAATTGGTTTTTTCTTAGGTTGGCTAGGGGGAGCCGGGCGAGGGCGAGCTTTGGGTGCTGGGGAAATCAAATATGCTGGAGAGGTAAGCCCCAAAAATAAGCTAATCGTTTATCGTATTGATCTGAAAAGAGTTATCAGGCGAAAACTAGTAATGGGTATTGCCAATGCTGTAATGGAAGTCGATGGGCAAGAAATATATTTTGCTAAGAATTTACGTGTTGGTTTGCTTTCTTCTACTGAAAATTTTTGAGAGGATTAAAGTGTGAAACGTGTTGTGATTACAGGACTTGGAATTGTGTGCAGTATTGGCAATAACAAGCAAGAAGTCTTAGAATCCCTGCGCCAAGGGTGTTCAGGCGTTGAATTTCATCAAGAATATGTCGATCTTGGCTTTCGTACTCGTATTCATGCTGGTATTCACATTGATGTGAAAGCTTTAATTGAAAAGAAAGTGAAACGTTTTATGGGTGATGCCGCTGCATTTAACTATTTAGCCATGCGTGAAGCTATTGCCGATGCTAATTTGTCAGAAAGTGACGTTTCCAATCCAAAAACAGGTTTAATCACCGGATCAGGCGGCGCATCGCCTACTAATCAAATATTAGCCGTGGATATCCTGCGTAGTAGAGGTTTACGCAAAGTTGGTCCCTACATGGTACCCCGAACGATGGGAAGTAGCACTTCTGCTTGTTTAGCAACGCCCTTTAAAATCAAAGGATTAAATTATTCAATTAGCTCCGCCTGTTCAACGAGTGCCCATTGTATTGGTAATGGGTATGAACAAATTCAAATGGGTAAACAAGACATTATTTTTGCAGGCGGGGGTGAAGAAATGAATTGGACTTTAACCCTGCTTTTTGATGCGATGGGTGCTTTGTCTTCTAAACATAATGATACACCGCAAACTGCCTCACGTCCTTATGATGTCACCCGTGATGGATTTGTGATTTCCGGTGGGGGGGGTATGGTGGTATTGGAAGAATTGAACCATGCCCAAGCGCGTGGCGCAAAAATTTATGCTGAAATAGTCGGTTACGGTGCAACTTCAGATGGTTATGATATGGTGCAACCGTCCGGCGATGGCGCGGTGCGATGTATGCAACAAGCCTTAGAAACGGTTAATGTGCCAATTGATTATATTAACGCGCATGGTACCAGTACACAGGCTGGTGATATACGCGAATTGGAGGCGATTAAACAAGTTTTCTCAAATAAAATTCCGCCTATCAGTTCCACAAAATCTTTGACCGGTCACGCTCTCGGTGCGGCTGGTGTCCATGAAGCCATTTATAGTTTATTAATGATGGAAGCCGGTTTTATCAGTGCCACAGCTAATATTACTGAGCTTGAGCCATTTGCGGCGGGAATGCCTATTGTACGTGAAAGTCAAGATAATGTTGTGCTTAATACGGTGATGTCTAATAGTTTTGGATTTGGGGGTACTAACGCTAGTTTAGTTTTTCAACAATATTAATCTACATTCCGAAAAAAAGATTATGTCCATCAAACATATCAGCGTACCAGCACCCCATCAAGGTTTATTTGATTTTACTCAACAAGTGGCTACTGCTATTCGTGAAACAGATATCCAAGAAGGACTTTGTGTACTCTTTGTTCAACATACCTCAGCCAGTTTAGTTATTCAAGAAAATGCCGATCCTTCAGCAAAAAAAGATTTGGAACGTTGGCTAAATCGCTTAGTTCCAGAAGGGGATTCTCTCTATACTCATACGCTGGAAGGTGCGGATGATATGCCTGCCCATATCAAATCCGTTTTAACAGCAACTAGCCTATCAATACCCATTGTAAATGGGCGATTGGCACTAGGCTCATGGCAGGGTATTTATTTGTGGGAACATCGTCATCAGGGTGGACAACGTTCTGTTGTAATTCATATGAGTCATTAATCGTTTATTGGGCGAACACACGGGTTTGCCTCTATAAAATAAACGGGCGTGTCTGCCCTTTTCACGAATACCATTTTTTTCACTTACTTACACTTTTTATTCTTAATTCAAATGTGGTTTAAAAATTTACATATTTTTCGTTTTTTAGAGCCGGTAACCATATCCTCTGAAGAACTACAAGAAAAACTCAGTCAAGCCGCTTTTCAACCTTGTGGTAAAATGGATATGGAAAGCATAGGTTGGGTATCCCCTTTAGGACGTGAAAATGAAGCCTTGGTCCATAGTGCTCAAAATTGTTTTATCTTTACTGCTCGTAAAGAGGAAAAAATCCTACCCGCCTCAGTGGTACGCGAATTTGTTAATGAGAAAATTGAGGAAATCGAAACTCAACAAATGCGTAAAGTACGAAAACGGGAAAAAGATGAAATTCGTGATGAAGTATTGTTTGACTTAATACCACGCGCATTTAGTCGTTCTTCCTACCTATCGGCTTATTTTGATATGACAAATGGTTGGTTATTGGTTGATACGCCAAGTAATAAAAAGGCGGAAGAGTTGATCAGTTTTTTACGTCAAACTCTGGGTAGTTTGCCAGTAGTTCCACTTCAAGTTCAAAAATCCCCCGCTAATGTGATGACGCAATGGCTGGTTAAAGAAAATGACTGTCCAGCGGATTTTGAATTATCTGATGCTTGTGTTTTGACAGATCAAGAAGGCGCAGTCGTGAATTGTAAGCGTCAAGATTTATTGGCATCAGAAATTCATGGTCATTTGCAAGCGGGAAAATTAGTAACGCGCCTTGCCTTAGAATGGGATGAGCGTTTAGGTTTAGTACTTGACAATGACTTAGTCATAAGGCGTTTACAAATCTTGGATTTGATAGAAGCTAAAATTAACGACGCTAATGCTGAAACAGCCATACAACTTTTTGAAGCTGACTTTAGCATTATGACTTCAGAACTAGCAATCCTCATCAAAAAACTATTTAAAGAGTTTGGTGGAGAAGATGAAGCCGCTTATGCCAAAATGCGTTAGGAATGCGCTTGAAATACTAAACCTAATAAGTTTTATAAACCTGTTAGGTTTAAATTTTGGGTGTTAAATTTGAAGTAATTTGCCTACTAATTTATAACTGATAACTAATAACTGAATTGAACACACTCTCTAATTCTGATAAGATTATTACCAGGCAGTTTATTTTAGAACCGCTAGATAACCAACGTTTAGCTAATCTTTGCGGTCAGTTTGATGAGCATTTGCGTCAACTTGAACAACGCTTTAGCGTGGAAATCAATAACCGCGGGCATCAATTTCGTGTGATTGGGCTGACTCATGCGGTGCAAAGCGTCACGGAAATCCTGAATCAACTTTACACGGCTACTTGCGATGAGGCTTTAAGTCCCGCCAGTATCCATTTATTTTCCCAGGAGTCTAATATCGAAACTTTGTTAGAATCTCCCCCTACCAATTCAGAGTCTGAAATTGCTATTCATACTCAAAGACGTGTCGTCAAAGGAAGAGGCTTTAATCAACGTCAATATTTAAATAATATTGTACAGCATGATATTAATTTTGGGATAGGACCCGCCGGCACGGGTAAAACCTATCTCGCTGTGGCTTGCGCAATTGAGGCATTAGAACAAGAAAAAGTACGTCGCTTAATTTTAGTACGCCCTGCTGTTGAAGCCGGTGAACGCCTCGGATTTTTGCCTGGTGATTTAGCCCAAAAGATCGATCCTTATTTACGTCCATTGTATGATGCCCTTTATGAAATGTTAGGTTTTGAACGGGTGACAAAATTGATAGAACGGGGTATGATTGAAATCGCGCCTTTAGCTTATATGCGGGGACGTACACTCAATGATGCATTTATCATTCTTGATGAAGCCCAAAATACAACAGTTGATCAGATGAAAATGTTTTTAACTCGCATTGGCTTTGGTTCTACTGCAGTCGTCACGGGAGATATAACCCAAATGGATTTACCCCGTGGAACCTTATCGGGATTACAGCATGTGATTGAAATACTGAAAGAGGTTAAAGGTATCAGTTTTACATTTTTTGGGCATAAGGATGTGGTGCGACATCCGATTGTCGCACGTATTATTAACGCTTATGAACATGCTGAACGAAAAGCATGAAGATATGAATATCAATATAGAAGTGGATGTACAATACGCCAGTGCCGAAGCTAATTTACCAAATAAGAAAACATTGAGCCATTGGATCAACGTGGCTTTCTCCTGTATTCCCCTTGAACAAACGGGTGATTTACCCTGCAAAATTTTGCCCCAACGTCAGGTAGAAATGACCATTCGTTTGGTTGATGAAACTGAAGGTACGCAATTAAACGAAACCTGGCGAGGTGGTGTTGGACCTACCAATGTCTTATCTTTTCCCTTTGAATGTCCGCCGGGGGTAGATATGCCCTTATTGGGAGACATTATTATTTGTGCCCCCCTTGTTGCTCGTGAAGCGACTAAACAAAATAAGTCTTTATCCGCTCACTGGACACATCTTGTTATTCATGGTACTTTGCACCTGCTCGGCTATGACCATATTGAAGAGTCTCAGGCGCAGCTCATGGAAAACTTAGAAATTCGTATATTACACGACTTAGGTTACTCCAATCCTTATCACATCATAGAACCATTATGACTGCCACTGTTTTTCCCTATTTTCCAGCCAAATCTTGGTTTGAACGTGTTAAACAAGTCCTGTCTAGCAAACCCCAAGATAAAAGACAACTGATTACTCTACTGCGAGACGCGCAACAACGTAATTTATTCAGTACCGAAACGTTGGACATGATTGAAGGTGCATTAAAAGTTTCGGAAAAGCATGTGCGCGACGTAATGATTCCAAGGGCGCAAATGGTCGTTTTAGAATTACATGCGCCGCCCGATCAATTAGTCAAAACGATAGTCGAATCTGGGCATTCACGTTTTCCGGTGATAGGTGAAAATCGTGATGATGTTCAGGGCATTTTTTTAGCGAAAGATTTATTGGATTATTATGCATCAGAGAAAAGCGAGAATTTTAATATGCGTGATGTCATGCGCCCCCCCGTATTTATTCCCGAAAGTAAGCGGCTAAATGTGTTACTGCGTGAATTTCGGACAAGTCGCAATCACATGGCGGTTATCGTTGATGAATACAGTGGGGTAGCTGGTTTAATCACCATTGAAGATGTAATTGAAGAAATTGTGGGAGAAATTGATGATGAATATGATATTGATGATCAAGTGTTTATTAAACCTGCACATGATGGTTTTTACACCGTATTAGCATTAACGCCGATGGCAGAATTTAATGAATATTTTAAATCCGATTTAAGTGATGAAGGATTTGATACAATTAGCGGTTTGCTCTTGCAAGCCTTTGGGCATTTACCTAAACGGGGTGAAAAGATAGAATTGGGGGGATTTCATTTTGAAGTGATACGTGCTAATGCGCGTCGTATTCAGTTATTGCGAACATCTCAATCATCGTAAACAACAGAAAGTTGCCCCAATGCCATTAAGTTAAGGCAGGGCGAACACACAGGTTCGCCCCTACGACCCCTGAATACGTTGTTTTTTGTAGGGCAGACCTGCGTGTCTGCCCTGTGTCTGGTTCCCGCGCGCGTCTGAACCCAAAAACCAATCTGTCTATGACAGTTATAAGTAGGTACACTTCATCATAGCGAGAGGGATCTCCTAACCGGTATTTAGGCAATCAATACCGGTGAAATTCAATTTCAACTAAAATACCGGTCATTGAGGCTTTATCAACTGATAACTAATTGATTAATGCAATTCCCGCACACAAAAACTGTCTATAGATGTTCAGATAAATAATTTCCCTTCGGGCCAACACGCAGGTTCGCCATGGTAAAATTAATTATCTGAAAAACTATATTAAGAAAGCGACGGCTCATCTCAGTTTTTGATAGTTCTGATAATAAAAACTATAATTATGTTATGGAATAGGATGCACCCATAGTGATTTCAATCAGTCACTTTAACCTTAGTCCAATTTTCCCTTTTAATTGAGATAGATTGTAAAAAATCCAAATTATTCATATTTGCGTCGTTGCTAACAAGCACCAGCTTATATTTTTCGCAGTAGCAGCAATTAGAATATCCATATCATCTATTGGTTTTCCTAATTTTTGTAATTCAGCTTTTATCTGACCAAAAATTTCCCAGACTTCCAGATCGACAAGCAATGGTGAAACGACATTTTTTAGTATTTCAATTCTTTTTAAATTCTTGGTTTTGTTTTGCGACTTTTCAGCACCAAATAACAGTTCACCAAGAGTAGCTTCACTCATACAAAGGGTGACATTGCCTTTGATTGATTCAAATTTTTCAAATACTTGCTGTTGTTTGAGTGTTCGTTTATTTTCTGCCTTCGCACACGCATTCATGTAAGCGATACAGATATTTGTATCTAATAAACGTTCATCAGAATTTTTTGTCATTATTTATTTGTCAAAAAAAGGGTGAAGATATTGTTTGTTTTTCCGAGCAGATATGATGTCGTTTGTCCATTCTAAGTCTTCATCGCCTAGTTCTTGGAGGGCTAATGACATTTCTTTTCTTTGTTTTTCAGTAACAATGGGGAGCTGTGAGTTTGGTTGTCTTCCAAAATCCTGTTCCATAAATTTGTTCTTAGGAGAAACCCAAACATTGAGCAAAATTTCCTCAGGTGAATTACCCCTAAAAGCATGGAGGTTATCGGTAATAAGCCTCTCAATCGCTGTTTGAATACATTCTGGATGTAAATTATTAATCGGCTTATTAAGTTTCACTTCTACCGAAAATTGAAAGTTGACTTTCGCTGCTTCGGTTCTTGCTTGTATCATTTTTTTACCTTAATATTTCAGTTCGAGGCTTGTGAAGTTTTTGTCACAATTAATTTGTTAATTAATTAAAAGTCAATCAAACATTCTATCATAATATAGATGTTTAGAAAAAGAATTTCATCAAAATAAATGGAGTCAGCCATGTAGGGCTGATTAAACTCCCAGCACAAATCAATCCGTTAAATTCTAAAATCCGCTGTACTCACATCTGCAAGATGTCATATAATTTGAATATCTATATTAAGGAGACTCAAAAAATGCAACCAGAAAAAAACACTCGAAAGCTTCGCCGGGGAAGGTTATTTCCTGAAATACAATATCTATATTAAATTGGTCATTGAAGAAAAACGAAAAAACGCAATTTGCATTTCGTTTCATGAATCGACAAAACCTTTGAATTATCCCTATCGTTAATCCATTTTATCTTATATTATTGATTTTATTGCAAAATAGGTGAGTCATGCTAGAATACTGTTTAAATTGTGACTATGAAAATGCACTTGAACTAAAAAGAGAACCCGTGATCATCACGGTGCGTGGTGAAGCAATTGAAACCATAGAAGAATTTTATCATTGTCCAGCTTGCGGTGAAAAATTTACCAGTAGCTTAGGGCATGATGCCTTAGAGGAGGCTTATCGTGAGTATCGCAGCCGTCATCATCTGGTACAACCAGAAGAAATTCGTCATTGGCGTGAAGACTATGGATTAACGCTAACTGAATTAAGCCTTATGTTGGAATGGAACGAAGCCACTTTAAACCGCTTTGAACAAGGTGCTTTACAAGATGCGTCTGATGATAAATGGCTTAAATTTATTATGGTACCTCAAAACTTGTTGTATTTAATCATCAGCAAACCAGAAACTTTACGTCGTGAAAAACGCGAACAATTGATAACTCAATTATCGACTAATCGAAAGGTTGTTGAGGCTTTACAGCAGTTTTATAGCTTGTTGCTGGAAAACTTTAGCGATTTTAGCAAGCTTCGGAGCAATGCCATTCAGTTAAGGGCGAACACATAGTTGGTGGGTTTTCTACCCACCCTACATCTACTGGAAAGTCATTGGGAGATTTTTCTTTCGCACAATTTCTAAACGAGAGTTGTGCAGGGCATCTCTCATGCTTGGAGATATTAAATATGTCATTTAGTGAGTACAAAGGCTATTCAATAGATAAACTCGAAAAAATTTTTTACGTACAAACTGCACGAGGCAATTTGTTTGAACGCTTAACACCCAGTGGCAATGAATACCAGGAAACGCAACAAGCAGTCGATGAAATCAAAACACGTTTCGCGCTCAATAATGATGCGGCGAATGAAGCGACACGTAGCCACCTGTTGGTCACGCCTGTCTTATTACGTGCGTGTATTATTAATGATGTGGGAGCGTTTTTCGAACCACCGATTTACCTCATCAGTTAAACGGAAAGTATGATTGTGCGTTGAGTTTACATGCGTACAAATTTGTCACACC
The DNA here is from genome assembly GCA_003645255.1 of Gammaproteobacteria bacterium. GTDB lineage: Bacteria > Pseudomonadota > Gammaproteobacteria > Beggiatoales > Beggiatoaceae > QNES01. The sequence continues at coordinate 8,433 of QNES01000048.1, read as the reverse complement.
AATCATCTCAGTAGTCGAAGTCAAACCCAGCAAAATCGGCAAGGGCATAGGGCAGTGTCTGGCTGAAATGTACGCGACGCTCAAACAATTTGATCAACGCAAAGTGTATGGCATTATCACCGATGGCGTTGAGTGGGAATTTTATCTTTTGGAAAACGAAGTCTTGACAGTCGATAAAACCGGGGGGTATATCCGTGATGTCTCTGGCATTATAGATAGGATAGGATATATAGCGAAACAGTTTCAGCCAACGTAAAAAAGGATGAACCATGCTTACCTACCTTGTCAAAAACTAAGTACAACGCATTAGGGAATCAAACGGATTTTTATCAGGGCTGATTAAACTCCCAGCACAAATCAATCCGTTAAATTCTCAAATCCGCTGTACTCACTTATACAGATGCATTGTATGATTTTCCTCAAAAGCTGGGATAATGCGATTTTTAGCTAAAATTTTCATAAGGAGAAATAAATAGATGGCTCAAATCATGACAGAAATTGTAAACGGTGAAACTTATCAATATTATCCCCTCAGCGATAATATTGTACGAGCAGTCGGTATTTGTGGGGAACAACCCACCTTTAAATACACCCGTATTGAAATGACAGGCACTTTGGAACGCATTGCCAGTGGTGAAAATATTGATGACGTTGTCAAAGGATATCGCTCCCGTGTTTCACGCGAAGCGATTCTTGAAGCAATGATATTGGTTACCAACCAATTTCTTAAAACATTGCCAGTATTAGAGAGGGCAAAATGATTGTTTTAGATGAACAATTGTTAGGACGCAATCTTGAGTTGGAAATAGCTAAATGGTATCAGGGCACAGTCCAATTTATCATAGATTTACGCCCTAACACGGTTGTCAAAGATGATGCTATCCCGGCATTACTTAGGCGACAAAATCAAGCCACTTTTGTCACTATTAACGAAAGAGATTTCTGGAAAAAGGTTGTAATAGACTGTCACTTTTGTGTGGTTTGTTTTACCCTTTCTGATAGACACGCTCATCAAATTCCACAATCATTGAGATTATTGTATAATCTACCTGAGTTTGATACCAAAATCAAACGAATGGGGAAAGTTATCCGTGTCACAACACAAGGAATCAGTTATTACACATTTAACGATAAAAAAATTTATAGATTATAATCACTCTGAACGTCTTTAGCCAGCGTAGGGTGCGTCCCGATGCACCATTAATTGCGGTTATTGCCGTTTGAAAACGATAAACTGAAGGCGCACCTATTCAAGAAAAGTCAGGTGCATCCAACGCTTGCTATGATTTTCCTCAATATGAAAGTTCAAACAATAGTTAAACAAGAGGTATAAATAATGCACTTTGCGAGACAGGAAACAACCCTACAAAAGTGGGGGAATGGCTTGGGTTTACGGATTACCAAGCCCTTGAGTCGATTAGCTCATTTTGAAGCCGGTACAGTCGTTGAGGTGGAAGTCACAAAAGAAGGAATCATGATCAAGCCGCTCAATGGGTTTAAGAAAAAATTCAACAATCCGTTTTCAGAAAGCGACTTGCTTAATGAACTCTCACTTGACACCGCTCATCTGGATGAATTGGTGACACCGCTCGCCACCGAAATGGGAGAATAAGTATGAGCAAAATATACGTTCCAAGTCGAAACGATATTTGCTGGCTGGATTACGAACCAACTAAGGGTAAAGAAATTGGTAAATATCGACCTACATTGGTGCTTTCTAGTCAGGAATACCATAAAAAAACAGGTTTGCTAATTGGCTGCCCAATCAGCACGAGTATCCGTGGTGGTGCAACCGAAGTACCGGTCAATCATCTAGAGAGTCCAAGTGTTATTGTGAGCCATTTAATTCATACTTTGGACTGGAAACAGCGCCAAGCTAAATTCATTCATCAAGCTGAACAAAGTGTAGTGGATGAGGTGTTATTACGCCTCATTTCATTGATTGGGGCAAATGAGGTGATTGAAAAAATGCTGAATAAATAGCCATGTAGGGTGGGCAAGTTTTTTTTTGCCCACCGCTTCTTCTTGTTTGGGCTGGTGGGCAGCAAAAACACGCTGCCCACCCTACATAACTTTAATTGAAGAAGGTTATAACACAGAAGACGAAATATGGCCTTTGTTCAAAATTTGGTTAGATACTGTCAACGGGTGGCTTTCAAAATTGCCTGATATTGAAACCTGTCAAGCTCACTTACAGCCAAACGAGGCTTTGGTACAACCTTTTTTTGATCCCATCCAAAAACGCCTACGCATCTTGTGGTTGGATAAAAACATCTTAAAAATCAAAGACTTACCTGATGAATGCGCCCTTGAACACCTCTGGTCCGAACAAACCCAAACAGGCATTATCAAACAATGGACGCGCGGCTTGGATGAAGTGAAAGCAGAATATAGACGCGGTGGCAATTTGGGAGACCAGGTGCAAGACTGGGGAAAAGTCATGGACAGTCCACCCGTGAAAATCTTAGCCGATACCTTAAATCAATGGGCAACCGGCTTACAACAAATCACCGTGATATTTCCCGCTCCTTTGGGACAATTGCCCTGGGAAATCTTGCCCCAATTAGCAGCAAAATGTGTACGAGAGATCAGTGTCGCGCATTGGTTACAGCATACGAAAAAGGGGGCGGTGGGTTATAACGAAGTTCCTACTCACCCTACATCTACTACATCTACTACATCTACTTCCTGGGTTATCTGCGATCCCAGTGGCGAGAAGGAATGTATGATCAAAGACGGGCAATGGGTCGCTAATCAGCTAAACACGAAATTGGAAAAGCCCTGCCCTTCCATCTTTGATGCCCTTTATCAATTGGAACATAGCCACCATGCCCATTTATCCACACATGGCTTCTTTTTCCGCAACGAACCCATACGGAGTTTTTTAACCCTTGATGATGATAAAAAGATTCATCTGCCCTTATGGATAACCAGTGCCGTGCGTACCAATGCAGAATTAATCATGCTCGCCGCCTGTGAATCCAATCTCAATGGGCAAGACACCGAAGGCTTATTAACCCCGATAGGGATAGGACCCAGTCTAGCCGCTGCCGGCGCAAAAACCGTTATTGGTACCTTATGGTCTTGTGACGGTGTCGCGGCAATTTGTTTCACCTACCATTTCTACACCATCGCCAAAGAAAATGATACCTTACCTTGGCACCAAGTCGTTGCCCAGGCGCGTCAAAAAGTGCGGAATATGACGATCTCAGATTTAGAAGCATTGGCGGAAACATTAAATTTGAATGATATAAATGATGAATGCTGCTTTTCTGTTGAATACCATACAGGGCAGACAGTCGGTGATTATCCATTTAAAAAAGCTTTTTATTGGGCAGGGTTTACGGTATTGGGGCAGGTGGATCGGAAGGGGTAGGTGTTAGAAAAGAAATACCATTTTTTCAAAAAATGGTATTTCTGCCCTCATTTTATTTGACATAAAAGTTCTAATAATTTAAGATTTTATAAGGCTCTTAACAAATTTGGATTAAACAATGGCTTATAGTGATTTTAAAACATTAGATCAAATAAATGAAGAATTAGGAATAGTCATAAATGAAACTAATAAAGTATATAGCGGAATAGAACCTGTTGAAGTGTCTCAATGGTTTATAGAAACCATGAAAAGAACCTATACCAAAGCGGTTACCATAGGTACGGAAGCTGCCAGGCAAGCATTAATAGTAGATCAGGTATTAATTGAATTAGAAGGGCATATCCCTATAAGCTTTTTTTTAGGAACGACTTTTAATGTAGATAGCAGTAAAGGGTTAACAGGTGCGCCAGATGGTTTAATAAGTAAAAGTCACAACCAACTATATATAACTTCCCCTGTTATTGTATTAGTAGAAGCTAAAAAAGGTGATTTGGGAGAAGCGTTGCCTCAGTGTATAGCAGAAATGGAAGCCGCTAGGATATTTAATGATCGTAAAAACAATAATATATCAACTGTATATGGTGTAGTGACTAATGGGGAATTATGGCAATTTATGAATTTAATAGAGAACATAGCGACTATAGATGTTTGTTCCTATACTTTTGGCGATGGTGGAAAAATAGTAGGTATATTGAAATCATTTATTTGTTAGAAAAGAAATCCGATTTTTTAAAAATCGGATTTCTGCCCTTTTATAATGGGCAACTATTTTTTGACATTCGGCGCTGGTGGCGGTGACGATGGCATTTCATTCTCCAAACGTACATCACGCCCTTCACCATCAGGTGGTGAATTTGGGAACCTGATAGCCGGCATCATAAAAACCTGGCGGCGTGGATCGTTTTTCTCCCATTTTTCAGCCGCCGCTTGTTTCATCGCCTTATCTGTTTGACAATCCTGCAAAATCTGATTAATATCAGTCACGTATTCTTCAAGATAACGCTGTAAATCACTCATAATATGACTCCTCATAGACTCAGTTAACGAAATTTGTTTTATAGTTTATCAGATAAATAATTTCACAACAAGGAGGGCAGTTAACCATTAACCATTGCTATATAATATCAATAAATCGTATGACAATCCATATTTAATCTCACTCACAAACCATGCTAAAAAAATTGGAATTATCTGGATTTAAGTCAATCCGTCAAATGCAACTTGAGTTAAAGCCAATTAATGTTTTGATCGGCGCAAATGGGGCAGGCAAGTCAAACCTCATTGAAATTTTTCATTTATTAAAATCGCTTCAAAATAATTGTTTACAATTGCATATTGGTAAAGCGGGCGGTGCTAATTGTTTGTTGCATTATGGTGCATCCGTTACCAAAGAAATAATGGCTTGTCTTTCTATCAATACCAATAAGGCTTTAATAAAATATCGTCTGCATTTAACCGCCACAGTTGGGGATACTTTGATATTCGCTGGTGAATCACTTTTAGGCTTACTTGATGACAAACCGATTGAACAAAGCTTAGGGTCCGGACATAAGGAAACGCTTCTCAATAGCAGCGAATACCAAAACAATTTGATGGCAAAAGTGGTGAGCAATGAAATAGAAAATTATCATATATTTCACTTTCACGATACATCTGATACGGCTCGATTACGTGCCAACTGTGATATTGACAATCATTATACTTTGATGAGTGATGGTGGTAATTTAGCGGCGATTCTTTATAAGTTACGTGAGTTCAAACGTCCCTACTATGATCGCATTGTCAAAACAATTCGCTTGATTGCGCCATTTTTTAAAGACTTTGTTCTCAAACCAGAAATCAACCCTAACTATATTCAACTACGTTGGCAGGATCGAAATAGTGACTATGAATTTCGAGCGCACCAGCTATCAGATGGTACCTTACGCACTATGGTATTAATCACCTTACTGCTACAACCAGAAACTGATTTACCTGTTCTGATTGTGTTGGATGAACCAGAAATTGGACTCCATCCTTATGCCATTCATATAATCGCTTCACTCATCCAAAGCGTTTCGGCACAAACTCAAATTATTTTGGCAACCCAATCTTGCACTTTTCTGGATTATTTTGAACCAGAACAGGTGATTGTTGTTGGGCAAGAACAAGGTTTATCTTCTTTTAAACGCTTGGATTCTGCATCATTAAGCGAATGGTTAGAAGAATATACACTCAGTGAACTGTGGGAAAAGAATGTAACAGGAGGGCATCCATCTCGATGATACGTTTACATTTTTTAGTAGAAGGAGCAACGGAACGTACTTTTGTCGATGAGTTGCTCAAACCAGAGTTGTCACGTCTCAATATTTTTCCAGATGCCTGTTGTGTTCAAACCGGACGCAAACAGGGTAAAATATATAAGGGCGGTATCACCAGTTATCTTAAACTCAAAAAAGATTTACAGCGTTGGCTTAAACAGGATAAACATCAAGAAGCTCGATTTACCACAATGGTTGATTTTTACGCGCTACCGAATGATTTTACTGGCTATGAAAAAAGCCGAAAACAAAAAAGTACCCAAAAGCGAATTGAAATTTTAGAGAGCCATTTTCAAGCAGATATTGGGGATGCTCGCTTTATTCCTTACATTCAACAACATGAATTTGAAGCATTACTGTTTTCTGAACCCACTCAGTTTGCGACAGTTTATCCAAATAAAGAAAGTGAAATCCTTAAACTTGTTTCGATACGCTCTGAATTTCCTTCAGCACAAGACATCAATGAAAACCTTGCGCCATCTAAACGGATTCAAGCCATTTTTCCAGACTACGCAAAATTCAAACCCACAGTGGGACCTCTCGTTGCTATGGAAATTGGACTAACTAAAATACGTGCTGAAAATCCACATTTCGATGAATGGTTAAAGAAATTGGAGCAACTGACTTAATGGAAAGCCAAGTACGGTGGGCAACCACATTGCCCACTAAGATGTTTACACACCCGACGACTCCATATGATTACAATAAGTTAATAAATTCATCAACCGTTAGCCCAGCTTGACGAATAATCGCACGTAATGTACCCTTATCAAGTTCTTTGTGGTTAGGAACACTAAGGCGTGTTTTAGGCTCAATGCGTACTAAGATACTACCTTGTTGGGATTTTATAACAAAACCTATTTTCGAGAGAGCTTGAACGCATTTTTTACCTGAGATAACGGGCAATTTGCTCATCACACCTCCACCATTTCAACACACTCTTCTGGAACCAATTCACCATCTTCAACAAGGGTTTTAATATAAAGGCTAATGGCTTCTCTAATATTTTCAACTGCTTGGGTGCGCGTTTTACCTTGACTAATACAACCAGGCAAACTGGGGCATTCTGTTACGATATAACCATCTTCTCCTGGATATAGAATCACTTTTCTCATCATTCACTTCCTAATTGTATTCAATTATTGTAACGACTCAGCCAGGTAAGGTGGGCAACCACATTGCCCACCAGGATGTTTACACACCCGACGACTCCAACAAAGCAACCCCAGTGAAGAGGTTACGATGACAGATTCCCATTAAAGCTGTCAATATCAGAACTGAGCTTGGAGAGATTTAACCCTTTCCAAGGTTAATCCAGTTGTTTGTGCTATCTGTTCTTCTGTCAGTATGCCAAGAGAACACAAATTGCGAGCAGATTCTTCCCTGGCTTTTTGTTCACCTTCCTTTATGCCCTCTTTTTTGCCATCTTCCTTAGCATCCGCCTTAATTTTCAGGATTTTTTCTTTTTTCACCGCTTCCATACTATACTCATCGAACATCTTCGCACGTTCTTCCGGGGTGACTTTGTCTTTTTCAATCAGTTTAAAGACATGCTGGATTTCCGGATGGGTATATTTGGATTCATCAATTTGTTCATCCAGACTGTCTTCTATCGCCTCCATCCACTCACGGTATTCTTTCGGCGTATCGTCTTCAAGGTATTTAGGACAAATAAAAATCACTTTGTGGTCAATTTCTCGAAGAGGTTTACCTTTCCTATTTTTAGGGTCAAAGTCGATGATGGAGATATCTTCTTTATGTCTATCACCGGAGGTTAACACAACGAGCGTAAAGACTTTTAAACCAGGACGATAGTCCTTGGAGTGAACGATTTGATCCAGTAAGGCCGCACAATGGTAATGCAAAAAACGGTGATAGTGATCAGGAAAACGGACATGCTGCACATCGACAATCACCCGATTTTTCTTATCCTCTGCATAGAGGTCAAACTTGGCGGCAACATTACCAATAGGTGGATCATAAACTTTATCTTTTTCGACAGTGTCAATTTCAAGTTCAATGTTCAGAAAATCATGGACAAAAGCCGTGAATATTTCTGGGACACTAAAAGCCTTTTTGAAAATAACATCGTAACGTAAGGATGCCACTTGTTTCATGGTATTCAATTTCCTTAATTAGTTGAATGGTATAAATTTTGACTATACTGCACGCGGGCATAATTTAAACTTTTATGTAGGGTGGGCAAGGTCTTTTTTTTGCCCACCTTCCTCAAATAAGAAAAGTTCAGTTTGTGCCCGTGTGCAGTATAAGATTACAAGGATTGATAAGCCAGGTAGGGTGTGCAAGTATATTGCCCACCAAGATATTTACACACCCGACGACTCCAATATAGCAACCTCAGTAAAAAGGTTACGATGACATTTGGGATCAATGTCTTCAAGTTGCTGCTCGGTATAATCTGTTAAGCACTTTGTCGGGTTACGTTTTTTTGCTGCGCAAAAAAATCTAACCCGAGCTAAATTTATACTTCAGCCATTTTAACCACATTTTGCCATAATGGCGTAAGACAAATAAGAGAAAAAAGATAATAATCGCCAGATAAGTCACTGGATGATTTAATACCGTCGCAAAATAATCTAAAAAGCTAAATCCAAAGCCCCCATGGTCCCGATTATATCTAAACAGTTCACCCAGGGTGAGTAACAAAATAATGATATTCCCGACATGCCCAAGGTGTTCTGTCAAATCTTGTCGATTTTCGGTGACATAAGAACGCCAACGGGAACAAGCACCTTT
>QNES01000047.1 GCA_003645255.1 Gammaproteobacteria bacterium | reverse complement strand
CTGCTCCTAAAAACTTAGACAAACTTGGACATTTTTAGGTAATTCGCTCTCTGTTGATAATTCTATTGAATTGCAACTAGAGTCCGGGTTGAGCAGTCCGTTCAAGCAAGATGGATTTTACCTTTTGAAAAGAGGTGAAGCGATCTATCTCTTGCCATAATGATAAAAAAATTATCGACTAGCGAACTATAATTACTGAATAAACTATCCTATCAAAAAATGAATTAATAATCAATAAGATATCTTGTTTCAAAACGCAATTAGCAAGCGTGGGTAGAATAAAACCACCTATTTGAAGTAGCAGTATTTTAAATTTGCTCGGTGTGTCTAGCGAAAAATACCGTTTTCATGCGGTCACACTCAAGGAAAAGCGGATGTCCAAGGCATCTCTATATTGAAAAGTGAAACCGATCTGGTTTTCATTGAATTTCAGGGTGACTCGGACCCATTTTTTGCGAGTTATACTTTAAACAGCTGAAATTTGGAGCTTTTCTTTATTAGTAGTATACCTTACTGATTAGTCGCATCTATCTTTCAAGGCTGTAATCAACAGAAGTATAAAAAAAAGTAACGTCATAGCGGGTAGGATGAAAAGTATAAGCTTGTAGGGGTGCTTATCCCAATTTAAATTCTTAATTTAATGGCTGCCAGGTTTGGTGGGTTTCCAATTTGTGTTCCTACCCACCCTACAATTCATACCATTTTTATTTTTGAAACTGATAACTGACAAACTGAAATTATGACTAAAGAAACGAGCTTAGTTTTTGCACCGCATCCTGATGACGAAGTTCTAGGTTGTGGTGGTTATATCGCTAAACAACATAGCAAAGGCGTACCCGTCCATATTATTGTTGTGAGTAATGGGGCATTAGGGGTGCCAAAAGGGACTTCACCGGCAATTCGTCAACAAGAATGTTTAGCAGGATTAGCGCATTTGGATATAGATAATGTGCTATTTTGGGATTATCCCGATGGCGCGGTGCCACTCAGTGGCGATATTTTGCATGACTATCGGCGCCTTGTCAGCGAAATTAAACCAACTCATCTATTACTACCCAATCCGCAGGAATCCCATTCTGACCATATTCGCGTCACGCGGGGCGTTTTAAATGCTTTGGAAGGGCAGTGGCAGGGCACACTTTTGTTTTATGAAACGATACATCCCGCCCCCGTGGTCAATTATACGGTTGATATTACGAGCGAATTTGGTGCTAAGTTGCTTGCGATACAGAGCCATGCTTCACAACTCAAGCAATTTGATTATGTCAACAATATCCAAACTTTAGCCCGTTTGCGGGGCATTCATGCTAACAATGTGGCTGGGGCTGAAGCGTTTCTATTATATGAGTGGGATGGGACTTATCAGCATTTTTTTGAAACCCGCCCTTTCATTTCAGTGATAGTGCGTGCTAATGATATTGACTATCTTCGTCATGCTTTGAGCAGTTTAACGCGCCAGACTTATGAACAATTTGAAGTGATTTTGGTTTGGTTTGGGGATTATTCACCTTCGCTCAAAGACTTTGAGGTGTTAGATATTCGGTTAGTGCCTGGTAAAGCTTCGCGTAGTTTTAATTTGAATGAAGGTTTGCGTCATGCGCGTGGTGAATATATTGCTTTTCTGGATCAAGATGATATTTTCTATCCCCAGCACTTAGCTTCTTTACTGGCTGAAATTCATGGACAGCCTAAAGTTGACATCGTTTATAGTGGTTGTAAAGTGATCGCTTGCGAAAAGCAAGATAAGCGTATCAAACTCAAGAAAGTTATGGAAGTGATGAATCATGTATGGCAAGCGGGTCGTTTGCTGATGGGTAATTTGATTCCACTTCATGCCCTGCTATTTCGATCTGGGGTATTTCGCACCTATTCATTCGATGAAACGCTTGAGGTTTATGAAGATTGGGAATTACTAGCGCGTTTGAGCTTATCCCATTTTAACTTTGTCCATTTGGATGAAATTAGTTGCGAATATCGTATTTTCAACGATAACCAGGACCAATCTTACACGCAAGTCCATGAAAATAAAGGATATCTTGCCCATCGGGAAACTGTTTTGGCTAAAATACTCAAACAGATGGAGGTGAGTCATCTTGAGCAGATTGCTTCTATTGTCAAGGATTTAGGCACCGAACATGTCCACTTATCCACACAGTTAGCGAAACAAACTAAACAACAGCAGAACGAAATAGGCAAATTGAATTACCAATTAGCTCAATTTCAAGGTGTAGAGCAATTACTCACCCAAGCCTGTTTGGATATTGGCATTGAAGCAGGGGGACGAGAGGGGATTGCACAACTGATTGGGCGCACCTTGCCTCAGCAAACTTTGTTTTCAATTATTCTGCCTGTTTATAATACCGATCCTGCCCTTCTCAGCCAAACACTACTTTCGCTACGCAATCAGGCTTATAGTGCCTGGGAATTATGTCTTGTCGATGATGGTTCAGATCGTGCGGAAACCCAACAGATATTGCAAGCATTGCAAAATGATCCGGTGATAGCAGAGCGTTTACATTTTCATCGCCGCGACACGCAAGGCGGTATCGTAGCAGCCAGCAATGATGCCATTAAGTTGGCAACGGCACCTTATGTTGCTTTCCTGGATCATGATGATAGGTTGCATAGTGATGCATTACTGATTTTGGCTCTGAAACTTCAGCAGCAAGATTACACCTTGCTTTATACTGATAGCCGTATGATAGATCATGCTGGGAAAGTCATGCACACTTATCATAAGGCTGATTGGTCACCGGAAACCCTATTGCATATTAATTATGTCAATCATTTCACTGTTGTCAAGCGAGATGTTTTAAACCAGTTAGGCGGATTAGATTATGATGGGGCGCAGGATTGGAACTTATTACTACAATTAACCCATTTGCCGGATGAGCAAGTATGCCATGTGCGTCAAGCCCTTTATGAGTGGCGAGCGACAAAGGGTTCATTGGCTTACCAAAGCGGTGAAAAAAGTTGGGCTTTTAAGACAGCTAAATTGGCTTTGAAAGACCATTTCACGCACCGTGCCTTAGAAAATATTAGCATCACCGCTAATAAAAGGGCAGGTGGATGTATTTGTCAATGGCGATCTTCCTTGGCTCCGGTTGACATTATTATTCCAACCCATAGCAATCTCCGGGGACTTAAAATCGCTATCAGTGGCTTACTACAACAAACTGACTATCCTCAATTCCGTATTATCATTATTGCCAACCGTTGTTTGGAACCGGTACGGGATTATCTGGATACCTTACAATCTCATCCCCAGATTGAAATATTAGTCAATGATGACGAATTTAATTGGTCAGCATTGAATAATCAGGGCGTTTTAGCGGGAGAAAATCCTAACTTATTGTTTTTAAACGACGATATAGAAATAAAACACCCGACTTGGTTACGCAATATGAGTCGTTATTTGTCTTTAGAAGGAGTTGGTGCAGTCGGTGCCACTCTGTTTTATCCCAATGGACGCTTACAGCATAACGGCATCGAAACTGATCCAGAATGGATTGCCCGTAATATCGACGAATGGGGAACCAAAAACCCACTTCGCCTCACTCGCAATGTATCTGCGGTGACTGGTGCATGTTTATTGACTCAGCGGGAAATATGGGAAAAAGTGGAGCGATTTGAGGAAAGATTAGCGGTGTATTATAACGACGTTGATTTTTGTTTAGCCATCCGTCATCATGGACTCAGAATTGTTCAAGCCAATGATGTTGAACTCACTCATCATGAAAAGGCGACTTATGGCAGCGATGACAATCCGAAGAAACAAGCCCTCTCGCTCAAGGAAATTAACTTCATGATGGAAAAATGGACTGAGCAATTAACGGAACGCTATAAGCCCCGTTATGAGGTACAGGCGCAAAAGACGCGCATTTTGCAAGTTCCTAATGGTTAATATAGCCGGAAACACGCCCAAAGCTAAAACGAGGAAGCCGTTGCACGAAAAAGACATTGCCCACCCTACATTAAAAGTTTAAGTTATGCCCGCGTGCAGTATAACAAGCTGAACAAAGTGTTTAGTAATGATCACGAAATAACTTCCCGTTTTGTATTTTAGGAACGTGCCTGAAATAACTTCGACTTAAGGGTTGGAGCAAGGGATTACCCCTACGATATTTCAATTGATGTAGGGGCAAGACTGAATGGTTGCCCAAGTTATTTCAGGCACGTTCCTTAGTGGTTTCATCGAAAGGCTCGTGTTCTGATGCCATGAATTACCTCATTTAATGTTAAATCTCAAAGTGGAGAAAAAGAAATACTATTTTTGCCAAAAATAGTATTTCTGAACATTTTGAGCATTTTTTGTCATCTGGGCGGAAAATGACCGATCAAGACTTCCGGGAAACGATGCGTTTGTTGAGAAAAATCTTTTACCGTTATCGTGTATTGTGTTGGTTCGATTCCAAACAAATGTCCCCATGTGCCCTTTTCTAAGGTATCACTGGGGTAAGGGTAGTTGACGACATATAATTGATCACCATTGGGTAAGATTTCAGTTAAACGCATGGGTAAGTTCAAAGCACCTTGATTCTGTTTAAGGGTAACGCTTTGAATGGGAAACAAGCCCTCACGTACTATGGCTTTGATCATAAACTCAGCATCGCTGGCATTGATTAAAACAGGTGCTTCATCATTTTTATGGACCAAAGCAGGATCAAAACCAGCGGCGAGTACTTGGGGTTGATGGCGATGAATGCCCAGTTGATGGGGTGCTTTGATACTCAGCGATTGGGGTGTGAAGGCGAGGGGTGGGTAATTTCCAATTTCTAAATTGGGGAAGGCGTGAAATTGTCCAACTTTATCAATGACTTGAATTCTAAATTGCTCTTTTTTATCACCGAAAAGATTGCTCAATGCGCCCACGGGAAAGGTGCCTGGTTCAAAAGTAAATACCGTTTCATAACGCTGATCACCATTGGGATAGGTGGCGATATGTGACATAATTAATTCAAAGTCGCCGCTGTTTTTTCTAAAATGCACCGTTTCTATAGGGGTTTTGCCAGGTTTCACTATCGCGAATATTTTCACGTTGGTATCCAGTAAATCAAGCAGTATGGGATCAAAGCCTGCCATTAAGACTTGAGGTAATGCACGGATGACACCTGTGACCGGTAATTCGGTGCTGTCAGGTTCAAGAACGGTAATAGGAACGGTGTATGAAGCCCGTTGTTGAGAAGTAAAGGTTTGTAAGATGACATGGTAAGTGCCGGTTTGGGTAAAAGTATGAGTCGGACTCAGATTGGTTTCGGTTTCACCATCGCCGAATTGCCAAACATAAGTTAAAGCTTCGTCCAGGGCATTGGGTTCATTACTGATACTAAAAAACACGCGCAATGGTTTTTCCCCAGAAACAGGATTAGCACTAAAGCGAATATCAGGTGCCGTTGATTGCTTATTCACTATAAGCGTTTGATTGCCCGTGAGTTGCTGAGATTTCGCATTCAGGGCAGTGAGTATCACAGTAAATTCACCTGCTTTGGAGTAAGTATGTGATATTGTGGGTTGCTCGGTCATCACTTCTTCACTTTTATCACCAAAATCCCAGCGTAAAGAAGTCGCTTCAAAACTATGAGGCAAACGGGCAACTAATAGATATTGCAATGGATTATCCAAAGCCGGTGACACCTCTATCGGGACATCAACAATAGCACTATTATCAGCAATGTCCAGAGCAATTTTGTATTTTCCCAGCTTGTTATCTTGAAAAGTCGTTGCTTCAATCCATAAATCGTGTTCATTTTGAGGGGTGTAACGCAAACGAGCATGAGTGCTGCTACCACTGTTATTATCTTGATGTAGAATCCGATTGAATCGGTCATACAAATATAGATAACTGTCAAAATCTTCTGAGATCATGTCAATCACTAATTCTTGACCGGCACTAATAGAACTAATGCGGTAACGATCCGTCACGGCGTGAGTGCGAGTTTGAGAATAGCTATCTGATGGAATCAATTCGCCAGCAATGCTATTGGATACACGCAGTACGATGCTTTCTTCAGGAGGAGAGGTTATGAATAGGGTGGCAGATTGGTAGGCATAAGCATCCTCATTATCGCGTAGTGTCAAGCCGACGTTATATTGCCCCGCTGCTTGAAAAGTGTGCGTGACGGTATTAGTCGTTTCGCAGGTGACAGGGCTACCATCATTAAAATGCCAGCAGCGTTCGATAATGTCACCATCCAAATCTGTGTTAAAATCAGTTAAGGTAACAGTCGCCGGGGCAGTAAAATTTTCTGCTGTAAAATCAAAGGGATAGGCTGTAGGTTGACGATTAATAGCCCCTGCCAGGATTTCTAGTGTGTATGATCCTGACTCTTTACGCTGATAAGCCGTCGCTTCAATATAATAGGTACCATCTTCAGTCGCGTTAAAGACAATTTCAGCATGATTCGTATTAGCGGTGCGATCATCATTTGTTGCCAGCAAGGTTTCAGCGTTGATATCTTGAAACAAATATAAATAAGCATTAAAAGATGCTGACATCCGAATTGTTACCGTTTCGCCCGCCCTTAAATTCAAGCTGTATGCATCGGCTGGCGTAGCATTTCGCCTAAGTGACCAGGCGTCCTGGGTATCTAAGACACCATTCCATAATGCGCCTACATTTAAAACTTGCGCCTGGCTAAAATCGCCATCATCTTCTTCATCACGAGGGCTGGCTTGAGGGGGTTCAAAATTAAGTGATTGCTGACAATCACCCGTTTCCAGTTCTATGCATTCATATAATGCCGTAGAGGAATTAGTATGAATCTCGGTAGCGATTTGATTCGCCATTGCAACATCTGTCGTTTGAGCCACAAAATAAATGAGGCGTATTTGAGATTGTGCTGGCACCGTCACTTGGGGATAAATCCAACTTAATTGACGATTATTAAGGGTATGTGTGGCAGTGACCGGATTATTCACTTGTGAGTGGTAATGGAGCAATACCGGCTTAGGGCTTAAAACAACTTCTGTCACTTCAGAGGTGATTAAAAAATGCGCCTTTTTAGGTTCAGCGACGGTGTACTTTCCTGTTCCAAATTGACCGTAAATTTCTATATCTACCGTGATGGGGGTATCAGTTGAATTAAATAAGATTTCAGAAAAGCGAGCAAAATTTTGGGTTTTAGATACATAAACCTGTCGTCTGATTTTCAAACCACTGTCAGGCTCAGTAAAGAGGCTACTGTGAACTTCCCGACCATCGGGGGATAAGTGAGTGATATGACCGACATAATCGGTTCCATTGACTCGCAAATAATACAGTCCAGCATAAGCATCTCGTGTGCCCTGCATCAATACACCATTTGAGCCCACATCATATAAAAAACTCGTTCTATCAAACAGTTGCAATGAAAAACTGGAGCCTGAAAATACACATAATAACCAGGCATTTAGTGTTAGCAAAATTGATTTGTACATAAGTCATCCTATTAATGAAAAATAAGTACAACGGATTGGGGAAATAAACAGGGGAAATAAAAAATTCGATTTTTTGAAAAAATCGGATTTCGTAAGCTGGTTAATTTCTTTCCATAATCCATTGTACATTAGACTTATCCGGAAATAATTAATTCATATATTTCATGGACTTAATATAACCTGAAAAATAAAACCGGAAAAAATCAATAAGTTATAGCGTTTTTCGGTTGGGTGAGATACAAAAAAGGCTTGCGCGTGGGATTGCCCCTACAAAAGATGTATTTCACTCAAAAGGGAAATGCTATAACGTTCCGTCAATTTCAAAAGCTCTAAGAAATCTTTGTAACTTTTTGTAATTTGATGAGACTTTTGCTTTTCCTTCAAACGCTAAAGCGACTTCTGTTAATTTTTCTTTTCGTGGGTCATTTTTTAGGTCTGATATTTTTAAATGAATTATCATTTTAACCTATTTTTACTCACTCGTTTTCATTTTTGTCCTGTACAAAGAAATAAGAGTTAACCATTAAAATTATTTTACGCACAATGCATGCCAGTACGGCGCAAAACTTAATAATGTCATTTCATAAATTAGTGAAAAAAAGAGGGTATAATTTCCTTCAATATGCGCTTTATCCAGTGTTTCGTAATATTCCAATCGACGCTCAATTGGCAAAATCACAGCTGGAAATCCAAACTTCATTAATTCAAGATTCATCAATAAACGAGCCGTGCGCCCATTACCATCGACAAAAGGATGAATTTTTACTAAGTCACAGTGAAGTTTTGCAGCCCGTTCCACGGGATGACACTTTGAGGTTTGATATTCGCAAATAAGGCTTTCCATTTGCTGAGGAACATGAATAAAGTCGGGGGGGATATGTTTAGCACCGGCAATAATGACATTTATGCGGCGATATTGCCCTGCATTTTCATCGTCAATGTTTTTCAGTATCAATTGATGAATATTTTTGATCTGCCATTCAGAAACGATTTCGGCTTTTTGTACCAGTGCTTCAACAAAAAGAATAGCATCCTGGTGATTAATCACCTCAAAATGCTCCCGCAATGTTTTGCCACCCACCGTGATACCTTCCAATGCGACTTTAGTTTCCTTCAAAGTCAAGGTATTGCCCTCGATGGCGTTGGAATGATAAGTCCAACGTAATACTAAATCCTCATGTAGGTTATGTAGCACCGCTTTGGGTAAAGGACGATATTGATCCAGCTTTTCTTTGAGTAAATCTAAGTG
Source organism: Gammaproteobacteria bacterium (assembly GCA_003645255.1). GTDB lineage: Bacteria > Pseudomonadota > Gammaproteobacteria > Beggiatoales > Beggiatoaceae > QNES01. Next base: position 16,717 of record QNES01000047.1, on the reverse strand, counting down.
GGATAAATTCATCAGGTATTAATGAGTCAAAATATAACAGAAATTTAAAAAATCTCATTTTTGAAGTGTGATAACATACTTATCTAACATATTAGCATGTTTTTGCAAAAAAGCCAAAACCTTTTCATAATCACTGATTTTAAAACCATGTTGTCGCGTTTGTGATTCAAAGTGGTAACAAACGGCATCTCCAACAAAATAGTTTTGGCGCTGATGTGTTAAACAGGCTAAGTTTAATTCAACGTCTTCAAGGCACTCGGTGTAAGTAGGATTAAAGCCCCCTATTTTTTTGAACAGTTGTTTTTCAATGAGTAAGAATGCTGCCGTTCCGCCAACAATATTTTTTTCGACACCACCAGTATAGAAATTGTAATAGGATTTTAAACCCTTTCGCTTTTTCGTTCATCATCCAAGTTCATCGGGGTTAATTCCCAAAGCGCGTAATTTGGCAGCCAATTGTTCCGCACGTAGTTGAGCTTGTTCTTTTTGCCGACATTCATATTAATGAAATATTTGACGTAGGGGCGAACATTCGTTATCGCCCTATTGAAAAGAGCTACACCCAAATTCGACTACCTCACTCAACCGTTCAACCAAATACAGAGGTAAAGAAATCAAAGGATAACAAATAGGCTGACGTTGTTTGTCAATGTGGATAACCACATCCTGTTGATTAACTGTTGGTAATGAAGTATCAAATCTAATTGCAAAGGGCGCTTGTTTGTTCCACATAAACTGATGCAAAGACTTCAAACGACCCGTCGCTCCAGACTTAACTTCAATTGGAATCAACTTTCCTTCCCGCGCAATCACAAAATCCAGTTCTGCATTGGATGAACGTCCCTCTCGCAACCAATAGGTTAATTCACGATTAGGCGTTTCCGCCAATAGTGCTTGTAAATGTTGCCCTATAAACTGCTCGGCTATGGCGCCTTCATTGACTAGCTTAATGTCGTCAAGTTGTGAGATAACTCGCCAATTTAGCCCACAAATAGCATTCATCAGACCCACATCAAGAAATAACAGTTTATAGACTTTTTCCTCAATATCTGCTTGTAAAGGTATACCTGAACAATGACTATGAACCACTTTACTAATAACCCGCGCCATAGATAATAATTCAAGGTCCTTCTTAAGCGTCGCACTTTGTTCTTGACGCGAAATATTGCTGTATTTTACTTTTATACCCACATTACGGGCAGCAAAATTGAATACATTGAGTATACGGTTGAGGTTTCTTGAACCGACGTATTTTGGGAAATCTTCACGATAGGTATCAATAATCGAATTATGTACTTCGCTAACATCACGATAGCTGCTCGTTTCGGCAAATACAGCGACGGCTTCTGGCATTCCGCCTACAAAATAGTATGTCCGTAATATTTGCAATAAGCGTTGGTGAGCTATTTTGTTAATCTCCTGACCTAGCTGATAATGGGTCACAATATGATGTAACTTATCTTCTCCTAAAGCACTTAGAAACTCAGTAAAGGTCATGGGACCAATATGTAAATACTGAACTCTGCCGACTGGCATAGAAAACAGGTGATCTGATAAAGTAAATTCTAATAATGAACCGGCACTAATGAGTGCTAATTCTGGTCGTTCTTCATAAAAATAACGCAGGGCGGGGATAGCTTCAGGAACAGCCTGAATTTCATCCAGAAACAGGAGTGTCTCATTAGTAATCCTATCCATACGCGGTAAAATTTCAATTTGTTGAAGAATTTGTTGGGGGTCTTTAGTAGAAAAAACCGGAGACAATTCCGGATAACGCTCTAAATTGACATTCACCAAAGTTCGCTGATGTTGCTTGGCAAATAACTCAACCAATGTGGTTTTTCCGACTTGGCGAGCACCACGAATAATAAGTGGTTTACGCTTTTTCTTATCGATCCATTTTTGCAGAAATTTTAATTGCAAACGTTCCATTGCCATACCTTTTTTTGAAAGAGATGTCAGATTATAGCATATAAAAACGTATTGGTATTATGATTTTATGGGTGTGTTTTGATATTGTTGGTTTCGGGGATGTCACTTCGTTAAAATCAAATCAAAAAAATCATCATCCAAATTCATCTGGATTAATTCCCAAGGCGCGTCACTTTTTGTTTCCTATCGTTTGAGTACAACTCGCTAACTAACCGACAGCATATCCAGTATGGATTCGCTTCAAGCATTTTCAGAATGATCAGAATAAAAATCTATAATAGCTTGAAGTATACCAAGAATCCGCTCCAGATTATCAAGAAAATACTTTTTCGCATCAATCAAAATGGTTTCGTTCTCAAGTTTCAGGAATTGCCACACCTCACCATTAGTCACACATCCAAAAATGGTTTCAATCGGTTGGTTTTCGGACTGATTAAAAATCCTAGCCCCCATCTAATCAGAAAACGCTATACTTCGTTTTTCTGGTTCCCAAACGCCGTGCAGGAACCCATTCAGGGATGACTCCGCATTCCACAATTCGGAAAGGGCGAGTGCAATGTAATGAGGTTTAGGTGTTTGAGCGAAAAGGGCAGCTCAACCTGATATTCAGTATAACATATTGGTTTTAGGCTTTTGCCTATCAATTGTGGTGGGCAACTACATGGCTGGTATTATTTTTGGTGAATTTTTAAGAACCATCCATCTGGATTAATTGGAACTGTTACAGCCTCTTCTCGCTCAATCTGTTTGCTGTATTTTTCCCAATGGTAATCCGTTAAAGGAGCCACTTGGAAATGACTAAAACTAGAAAGTGAAACCATCAACAATAATAAAGCTGATATAAACTGACTAATCCAATTTTTTGAGTCGAAACATACAATGAGAGACCAAACAATTAAAAGATGTGGGATGTAAAAATAACGATATCCATTGTTAAAGGGTATAAGAATATGCAAGTTATACCTAAATTTGTAAAAACAAGCGAGTGTAATTATGCATCCGCCTAACAAAAATACAAATATTGGCAATCGTTTTTGACGAGGTTCTAAAATGGCAAATGTCAGTAACCCAGCAAAGAGTATTATTGTCATCGCCGCTAAAAAATGGGAGTTAAGGGCGAGCGACATGTAGTCCCCAAAAAAAAGCGTTCCTGAAAAACGCATGGCTAATATCTGTTCCAATGCCTCTAAACTATGAACTAAATCACCACTACTAACCGGGTTACCACCTTGCCAGATAAAATATCCTTGTATTAAACTTAGTAAAAAAGCCACAGATAAAAGGTGAAGGCTGTAATAACTTCTACAAATATAAATGATGCGGAAAATAAACAGGGGTAAAAACAGAACAATAAAGGGACCTGTTAAGCCAATGGCTATTATTGTAACGGTATCTAATAACAGTTGACGTGTCGTATTTGCTTTATCTTGAATGATAAATAGAATAAGAACAATAGCAAGAATCCACTGTACGTAGGTAATGGACATCAAAATATCACCATTATAGGGTAAAAATACAATAGTAATAGCTAATAATGGTTTAAAAGGTAGGTGTATTCTTGAGCTTAATAAATAATTGATGACAAACAGTGTGAGGATAATAAAGGCAAGATTATATAGTGCTGGAACCCACGATACCGGAAAAAAACCACTGAAATAGGCAACCAATCGAGGTATTATATGAAGATAACCTGCATAAGGTTCCCAAATAGCAGATATGCTAAGAGTCAGATTTTGTTTAAAAAAGAGCAAGCCATCCTCTGCCCAAAATTGCGGATTAAAAAAGCCATCCGGTTCACGATATATTAAAATCATTAAACATAAGATAAGAACAGATAAGTGAGAGCTACCTGTGATACCGTTATTAATGTCTAGCTTATTGTTAAACATGGTAATAATGTCAACTTTTTTGTAATCATTTCAAGCCAAGTGATTATCGGCTTGTGCTGATTGAAGCAGTCCAATACTTAGCGTAGGTGGGTAGAGGAACTCAACCTGCCCCTTTATTATTTGTTATGAATGGTGGGTTGAACCTAAAACGGTTAGTTTGTGTTGCGCTATCGCTCTACCCACCCTACAATTTACTTTTTCAGTATTGACACCGGTAAAATGCTCACCTGCCGTCAATGCCTTTAATTGAGCCGCCGTAAAATGGGGTTTACGACTAAAAACGGCTGAATAATTAGCGTCTTGCGCTTTTTAACCCTTTTAATGGTACGAATTATATCCACATAATCAACTTGTTCATCACCCACTATCATAAATATACCACTACGAATAACGATCTTTTCCTGCTGTTTTTTAGTATTCGTATAATCATCAAGTCAAAGTCAAACCTGCCATGTCTGGTTTTGAAGTTGACTAAGTTATTTCATGCACGTTCCTAACAAGTTTGAGAAACCTGCTCAAAAATGGATTGAATTTGCTTTTTAAACCATTGCGTTTGAGAGAGTTGGTTCTTATTCAGATTTTGCCTTTCGCTTAAACCTTTACCATAGTCTTTAGCTGGAAATACGGTGTAAAATGTTTCAAAATCATTGCTTTGTAGTAATGCTAAAATACTTTTAGCATTGTTTTTAAACGATTTTTTCAATTTCGCTTGTTCATTTTCCCTAAAAAAAGGATAACCATTTCTTGCGCCCACAATGCCTAAAATAATACTATCTTTTTGAGCATTTTTACACGCTTTCAATTGTGCAATGTATGCCGCTTTATCAAAATCCTGTTGTTTTGATTGATAATATTCCGCCAAATTATCAGGATGATAGAAATAGTTTTCGATGCTATAATATTTGAGTATCAATAAGTTTGGATAGATACGACGTATTAACTGTATTTCTTCATCCGTCAAAAAATCTCGATCAATTAATCCATAATAATGCAAATTTTTGGATTTAAAAAAGACATCGTTCTTGTCAATCGCTATAAAAAAAATCGTGTTTTCTATGCCAACGTTATTATAAAACGGGGTATCCGTATTTTCAGAAAAGACGATCCTTTTTCCCGCCATGATTTTGGAAAAAAATTCTTTATTGACGGCTATCTCAAAAATTTCATATCGATTTTTGAGTTGCGGTAGTAAAGTATGAGGTTGATCAAAATTGAGCGCATCAAAATCAATAATGGCAGCTTGTTCAAGATCATGAGCATAGTCAATAAATCCAAGCGAATGGCTTGCTGTCCATAATTGGCAACCGTCGGGTAGCCAGTTTTCCACAATTTCTTTTAATAAAGCATATTGGAGTTTAGTGTTCAAATGCAAATCCATTTCATCCAAATAATAAATCGTTTCCTGATACAAATCTTTTCGACTCAAGAAGTTGATTAAAATATTGAATATTGCCTTTTCACCATGACCAAGATAATTGTAGTGAATTTCACTGTCGCCCTTTTTAAAAAGGATCGTAGCGACTTTATTATTCAAGGGCGGAATTAATTTAAGTAGCGATAATTGGGTGCCATTATCATCACCAAAAATGCGTGCAAAAGCTTCATTGATCGGGTTGATATATTGTTCTACAATCTGGGTGGCATATAGTCTTGAGCCAAAAACATCTTCCAAGATCAATTCTGCAATCTTTTCAATATCGTTTTCAAAACGGTTATCCCTTTCGATATACATTTTTGGACGATCAAAGTCTTTTTCAAACTCAATCGGGTTCATTTGCCCAAGGGCTTTTCTCAGTAATTGAGGCACTTGCCTTAAACTACTTCTACCATAAAATGCCGTTGAACTTACATTTAAAGGCAAACTGTTATTATCATGCCGAGTTAGGATTTCCTGATTACTGAGTGTGATTGTCACCTGAAAATCTTTTTCCGGCTCTTTTCGATAATAGGCTGATTGCAAAATCGTCTCATCCTTCGCCTTAGATGAAATCGCCTCAAACGCATCAAAAATACAAGATTTACCGCTTCCATTGGCACCAATGAGTAAAACCAACTGTTGCTCATTTAGTTCAATCGTGAGATCAGTAAACCTTTTGAAATTCACCAATTGTAATTTTTTTATAAACATGCTTTTAAATTTTGGGATAAGGTTATTTCAAAAGCTGGTGAGATTGGAGCAAGCGTAGGGTGGGTTTCGCTATCGCCCACCCTACAATTTACTTTTTTGCAATAATTAACGATGCTCAATTTGAATCGCCTTCCAAAATGACCAATCACTTTCGGCACGGTTTGCAAGCCCTGGATGTGTTTGCAATACCAATTCTGCATCATGTTTGATTTCAAAAGGAACAGCAGTTATTTTTTGTACCCCCCTATCTTGTTCTATAACAAGTGGATTCAAAAAACGTTTGAATAACATAAGCGTTTGCCCACTACTCTCCTTAATGACAGCACTAAAATCCACACCATCAGTCGGGTTTTTATTATCAGCATTATACGCCCCTTTCAAAATACCAAATTGCCCATTCAGTGTATATTTGCCAGGGGATAGGCGAAAGCGTACCTCGCCCGGTGCATGAACCAATAATACAGATTGTCCCTTTTCCAAGGAGATTTGATTAGGTGAACTAATCTGCTCTGGCAATAATTGTGTTGGCAAATCTTGTTGTTTTGCTAACAACTGAAAACCGGACACTTGGAGTCGCTGTTCTGCCATAAAATCTCCCACCAAAACAGCATCTTTTACCCCCACTTCATGTCCAGTTAAAGGTTGATGAATCAAAATATAGTCTGGAGAATAGTGATGGAGCCATGCACTAAAATTTCTTTCTCCAAGGAATTTGGCATTCAAAGGGTTAACCAGACCTAATATATCTATAATATATCTGTCTGAATACCATCCCACCGTCCCAATTTCAATTAATGCCACTTTGGCATCATCGGGCGTATTGTCTTTTAGCCATTGACCTATAATCTGATAGGGTCTAGCAGTACCGCCTATATCAGCCTTAGAGTGAGTCACCATCAAGCTAGAATAAAGGAGCAAGGGTATTGCAACAGATATTGCGACTATACCCATCGTTTTGAACACAATGTCTTTAGCTGACAGAAAGTTTCGAGTCAGCCATGCAATGCCTAAGCCCGTATAAAAAAAAGCAAAGGCATAATAAGGCGCGTAATACCAATGATAATTAGGTATATTGAAAACAACGAAAAATAGGGTATAAAAAAACAGGAAACTGATGGAAATCACATTAAGACTTTTTAGGCGAAGACTTAATACGCCACAAAAAGACAAAACAATCAAACCAGACAATAACAGCTTACTGTTAGAAAAAAACCAGCCAAACTGGTATCCGACATATTTAAAGGCGGGCCATTCACCCCAGAGTCCTGATTGACCTTGAGTGAGTTTAGCAGCGGCGGTTTCTGCGAGAAAATGTCCATAATAGAACTTATTGAAGGAATAGCTCGCACCAATAATTAGCAAGGGTAAAATAAAATAGCTCAGTTTTGGAAAGGGCCTTTTTTGACGAAAATGCTCAATTGCCATCGCCAAAATTAAAAAAACACCTTCACTGCGAAGAAGAAGCAATAACGCACAAGCAATGCCCAGCCAGAAATTGTCTTCTTTCTCAAAGAAATATAGACATAACCCAATGAAAAAGATAAAAAGGGGAGTTTCCATCCCGTATGTCAAATAAAAATAGGGAAAAACCGCCATAAAGATGGCCCCAAACAGCACGAAATAAATACTTTCGTAACGGGAAAAAACCAGAGTGAACACAGACAGTGTAAGAGCCATAAAAATGGCTGCTAAAATAATACTCGCAGATTGGACATTGCCTACGATAAAAGAGGCAACGATGGTAAAGTAAGTATGCAGTGAAGAAGTCAAAGCATTAAATAACTCACCTTGATTATAGACAAGACCATACCCATCAAACAGATTTCGGACATAACGCTGATAAATCAGTGCGTCATCAAGTTGAAAACCACGGCTGCGATAGGAAAAATAAGCCAAAGGTATCAAAAATAATAGAAACAAAAAAAGTCGCTTTGGGTTAAGCGTTTCATTTTCAAAATGTGGCATCATGTTCTCCGTATGTTCAAGTTTTTAAAGTGAAAAGACTTAACAGAAATACTATTTTTGCCAAAAATCGTATTTCTAATTCGCATTGACATATCACTTTTGCCAGACAGAAAAATATTCAAATTGATTGTCTTCTCCTACACTGACAAACATACAATTCGTTTTTAACTGTAATAGCTCAATGGCATTCCGCATGAATTCACTGAAGGTATTTGAATCCCATACATGCGCGTGTTCGCGTCGGTTTTTGACGCTGTCAAGATGCGTCTGCTGTTTTTCGGAGCTAAGTTGAAAGACTTCAGGATGTACGTTCTGAAGAAAATCTATATAGTGGGCATCTGTCACTTGAGTAACATTTTGCTCATATTCTTCCTCCAAATGTGCAAAAGAGGTTAAAGCACGATGCCTATCAAAAGTAAAATTTTTATCGGGGGCTGAAATAACAATATGCCCTCCCGGTTTTGTGATTCTAAATAAGTCACTTACAACTGCAATGGGATTAGCTACATGTTCAATGACGTGATTAAGTATCACAAAATCAAAATGTTCCGATTCAAATAAAGATAATCCTTCTTTATCCAGATCACAAATATAATGCACATTAACAAGATCATTGATATTTAATTCTGGAAATAATTTGATGGCTTCTTCTTTCGATTGTGCATCACAATATTCAATGGTGCAATGTGCAGGAATGACAGCGGGTTGATGAAAGGCACCAATTTCTAAACCGTGCCCTGTGAGCAGATCGTAACCTGCCTGTCGATGGGTTAAATGTGACATTTATTTTCCTTAAGCAATTGATGGTAGTTGTCGTTCACTTCTATATGTTATCTCCGGTGGGAGATATTTTCGCAAAATGGCAGGCATAAGTTTACCTTGAAAATTTATGTTTTGGAAACCAAAGCCAAAGCTTTGGACTCCATCACAATATGTTGAGTATCTACCCAACATTTATTTTGATTAGCACTTAATTTATTATAGCCTATTTCAATTAGAATCTCCAATCAAGTAATGTAGGGTGGGTAGGAACTTCGTTACAATCCACCATTTTTCTACGTTTGCTACGCTTGCTTACCCAATCTTTCTAAAAGTTTATCACGAGACGCTTGCATGAGCAAGCGTAGTGATTCTTCCTGTGGCATCTGCACCAAAGGTTCAATCACTTGTGACAAAGTTTCATCAACGCCAAAGCGTAATTTGAGCATATTTTCGATAACTGAGTGCCGTTCTTCTAAATGGCCTTGTTGTACACCTTGTTGTACACCTTTCTGTAAGCCCTCTTGTAGGCCATCTCGTAAACCTTGCAGTAAAGTTTCTTCTCGCCATTTCAAATAGGCGCGTGATAAGTTCATGAGTAACTCCTTTTCGTCTTTCGTCAACTTTTTCTTGGTTTCGATGTTAATATGCCAAGTCGATAGTAACTCTAGCACATGATTCCGTAAAATGTTTCCCCTGGGAAGTGCGGTCACTTCGTCAATTGCTTGTTCTTGTGTTTGCCCTTTACCTAAAATTCTTAGCCAAAGTGTTTTCTTTGTAATAGGTAATCGGTCAACAACAACGATTGCACTTCTCAGTCCCTGATTCAAAAAATAAACGCCTTTGCCCCACGTGGGTTTTAGTCTGGCTTCAAAGAAATTCAATAGATTATCCGATGCCGAAGTTGTTATAATCCATAATCGAGGTAGAGCTTCCTCATGCACTGAAAACAATTTGAGCAGACATTGACGAATTTCTAGTTTACTTGGTTGGTTCCTAAAGGGTTCTAATAAGCAAGCTTTCGATGTCATTTGAGCAAGTAATCCAAGTTCTTGGCGATTCACCGTTTTTTTCGGCATAAAATAAATATCAACATTTCGCATTATCAAATCATTGAGTCTTATAACTAAATACTTTCAGTTCTTCAGTGGCTGATTTTTAAGCAATTGATGCCACTCTAGGGGGCCAAGCATACGCAAAGTCTTCCGCATCTAAAGTCAAATTAGGGCTATAAGCCGGGTCTGCCATTAAAAATTGGGGCCAACGACTTTTCATGTAAGCCCGTTCTTTTTCATAACGCGCCTTCTTTTCAGGCGTGTCTTCATATCCTCGGCTGGCAGATTCGTGGTGATAGAGTTCGGCGTAGGGTGTCCAAACGATCCGTAAATTGTGTTCATTTAATTTTAGACATAAATCGACATCATTCAGGGCTGTTCCTAGGTGCTCTGCCTCTAAACCGCCCACTGCTAAAAAGTTGGCTTTACGCATCACCATACAAGCTGCCGTCACTGCCGAAAAATTTTGAATCAGGGCTGCCCTTCCAAAATAACCCACATGCCCTCGTGGAAAACCTTTATGGGCATGTCCAGCAACACCGCCGATGCCCAAAACTACGCCCCCATGTTGTAAAGTATTGTTGGGATACCATAATTTTGCACCGACAGCACCGATTTCGGGGCGCACCGCATGACTCACCATTTCTGATAGCCATTCACGGTTAATGACTTCTATGTCATTATTGATCAAGCCAATAATTTCACCTTGTGCTTGTTCAACGGCTTGATTGTTCATATCAGCATAGCAGAATGGATTGGGATAGTCAATAATACGCGCCTTGTCATTCTTTTCCAGTTGCTGCATATAATCCAAGGTGGCGGGATCATCACTATTGTTGTTAATAATCAGGATTTCAAAGTTATCATAATCCGTCTTATTTAAGATGCTTTCGACACAACGCTTCAGAAATTTTAGGCTATTGCGCGTCGGAATAATGAGGCTGACTAAAGGCAAATTAACGGGTAGGGCATATTGCACCCGGATGGTTCCCCGAATATCGGGAGATTCTGTCACACGCGCTTTTATATTACGCCGTTCCAAATGTTCGCTGATGGCTTTTTTTGCGGCAATAATAGCATAAGGTTTTTCGTCTGGGCGAGAGGCGGTGCTTCCAGCAATTTCTCGCCAGTGATACAATACTCTGGGAATATGACGAATTTGGGCGTTGCTTATTTGTTCAATTGCCCTCAAGACTAAGTCATAATCTTGCGCCCCTTCGTAGCCTTCTCGAAATCCCCCAATATCTTCTATTAACGTTTTTCGATAAACGGCAAAATGCGTAATCAGGTTATGAGATAAAAAGAGATCGGGATTCCAGTCTGATTTAAAATACGGATTAGAACGGATGCCTTTTTCATTGATTTTGTCTTCATCGGAATACCATAGCATCGTATCAGGGTAATCAAGAATATCCTTTGCTACCCAAAATAGCGCGTGTTGAGTCAACATATCATCATGATCTAAAAAGGCGACAAATTCTCCGTTGACTATTTCAAGGGCAGTATTAGAAGCCGCAGAAATATGTCCATTTTCAGTTCTAAATTTGAGCTTGATACGCTTATCGCGTTCTGCATATTCTGCCAAAATGCGCCGAACATGCCCTTTGGTAGAAGCATCATCGGCGATACATAATTCCCAATTGGGATAGATTTGTTGTAATACAGAGTCAATAGCTGCCCTTAGCCATTTTTCATCGGTATTATAAGTTGGCATGACAATGGAAATAAAAGGGGGTGCTTCCCATTCTTTAATGAGTTGTTGCATCTGCTTAACCGTTTTTTGGGTTAAGGTGTCATAGTTTTTAATCCAACTTTGATAATTTCTGGGTTGAATGACTTTGGAAAGTCGAGAAGGTTTCTTTATCTGTTCTGTGGGAGATACCTGTTGTATTTCACCGGATTGATCCGATAAATTCCATGCCGCAATCTCTGCAAAAATATCTTGAACATGATCCTGCGCCGTTTGCCCTGCCTTTTTGAACATAAGTTTTAGGGCAATTTGAGTCATAAAATGACCAGAACGCCAGGTTAGCGAATCGAATATCGCCTTAATATCCTGATCCAATCCACCAATCCAGTACATCAGTTTTTGGGTATTTTGCTTCTGTGTTGAAAGGCTTTGTTCCTTTTCAGACAGTGTATTTTTGGTGCTGGTTAATTGAGTTTGTAAGGCTTGCCTTTTATTACCTAAGTCGCCGATTTCTTGTTCAAGTGTTGTTGCCCTATTCCGATAACTAGCAGCTTGGGCTTGATATTTAGCATTTTCTGCTTTTTGCGTTTGCAGAGATTGTTGAAATTCTTTTGCTTGCGTTTGCAAAGATTGCTTAAGTTCTTCAAGGTTTTTCTGTGAACTTATCATCTCTTCTAACTTTTCTTTATAGGCTTGTAAAATTTCAGAAGCCCCTTGCGAAAGATTAGGTAATGGTTCTAACTGAAAAATATTCCCCTTTTCAAATGCGTCAAATAAGAGAGCTTGTTGGCTATTGATATAGGTACTTTGTAATTGAACATTTCCCTGTTCATGAAATAGGTTTGGATCAATAAAAGCTTGTATTTCTTTTTCAGAAGGTAAACGTAGCCCTTGAATTTCACAGTCAAGTAAATCTTGATATAATTTGTTGACTGTCGCAATGGGATTTTTCATGATTTCATCATGGGAAACCAAAATTCTTGGCATATTAGCAGAGTTTGCTAAACCTTGTAAATTGTATTTTTCCCATAACGCGATGCCTAACATAAGGGGAAAATCTTCGCGTTTTTTTAGCGATTGGGCAACTTGAAGGGGGCTGCGGTGAACATATACACAGATAGGGATTTCAAATAAAGGTTGCCAAAAGGGAAGTAATAGACACAAACGGGGATCTTTGAGCATCCAAGGGCGATTGGCATCAAGCCCTAAAATGATTTCGCGGGCTAATGATTCAAAGCGGGTTTGAATCTCATCAGTCATATCGGCACTTTTAAATTGATGAATATTATCCCAAGTGATTCCTAAAGCGGTTAGGATATCTTCATTCAAATTAATGACATCTCGCCGTTCCCAATAACCTTTGGGATTAGCCGTCGTCACGGGTAATTCCACCCTTTCAGGCGCAAAATAAGCTCCCATCATATTTAACAGTCGCGCAACGACAGAGGTGCCGGAGCGGTGCATTCCTAAAACGATAATTTGCATATATTTTAATGGTTAATGGTTAATGGTAAAGCGCGAGCGGTGTAATCAGCTTCACTTACCGGTTTCTAACAATATAGGTAAAATCTTTGTTTTCATCAAATAAATAGTCAAATCCACTGGTTAAAATAATTTCTATGTTATTATCAATTAATAAATATCTATCGTGATAATCTTTTCAGTATTTAAAATCAATTTGTATATTGTTTTTTCGCAAAGCTCTTCTAAGGTTTGATTTGTATAACCATTTTGTGCTAATTGCTGCTGTAAAGATTCATCATTTGCTTCGATTCTTTTTAATTGAGCAGAATTGGTTAAATGCCCTGAAATATAATACTTAAACAGGTTTGTTATAATATTTTGATCAACCCCTTTGGAAGATTTAAAATTATAATAGGCTTTTAACAATTCGTCACTTAAAACAATTGTATATTCCATGTTTTATCCCATCTCTAAAAGTTCTTTTAAAGTTGAATTAAAAAAACCAGTCGGAAAATTATTCCTATCTTCTTTATTTTCCCTTATGAAATGTCCAGTTCCATCCATTTCTATATTTTTATATACCTCATATCTAACTTGATTAATTAAATTTTCACAATGGGTTTCTAAAACAACTTGAACGCCGTTATTTGCAATAAAGGCAAAAAATTCCCCCAGTTTGGCTTGCGCTTTGGGATGTAAATGAATTTCTGGATTTTCAATCAGTAAAATATTACCTTTTTTCGCGAGTAAACAAACAATCAAAATTTTAGCAACATAGCTCGTTCCCGCTCCTAAACTATCAGGTGAGATTGCTGGAAGTTTATTGAACTGATAACTGACTTTGACATGACTAGTGGCTACTCCAATAAAGGTTTGAATCAGAATTTTCAGAAGAAAATCTAAAATGTTAGGTGATATTTTTATTAAGTTATTGATTTCATTATGTTTATAAATGTAAACCATTTTAATAATGCCCTAAAAATCAATCATTTATTTTTAACAGGTTTTCATTTATCCAATAGCGCCCTATGTTTGTTCTGACTGAATTTTAAACCAACCAGCACGTATTTTTTCTGGCGATGCTTGAGTGACTTTTGCTAATTCTTTTCCTCGTTCAATATCCAGAGCCTGCAATGACAATATTTCTTTAAAAACAGAATAAGGATTGCTTATGTCATGAAGATCTATTGAAATATCTATTGGCATGTGTAGTAATTTGACTATGCCAGAGGAGGAAATGATTAAAGACAAACAAGGCGGATAACTATATACCTTTTTTTCATATTCGCTATAGATGCTATGATCCGGTAAATGTTCATAAGAAAGAAAATCACCCAGAATATATTTATAAGGTGATGATGCCAGTTTTTCTTTCACCGCTTTCCATTCTGCTTCAGAAATATTATTTGAATGTAACCAAGTTGAATCAATGAAACCAAACGGAATAAAACAACGAAATTCATGTTCTTTTGCTAAATACTTTTCAGCGGTTACTTGAAGAAGTTTGTCAACTTCTTCCAAATTGCCTTTACAAAGAACTGTAATATAGTGCAATCGCGGTGCTAATTTATTTTGAGCAAAAATCTTAACCAGCCGTTCGAGATTATCAAAAAATATATCAAAACGCGCACCTTTTCGTAAATTTTCAAATTGTGACGGAATCAGAGAGTCTAACGAAATATTGATATGGTGAATCTGACTGGTACTTAATTCGTATAAGCTTTCATCTGACAACTTTTTCGCTAAATTTGTCGTAAAAAACACTTTTTGTCGTTCATGTTCAGGAATAAGCCGAAGTAACTTGAAAAAATTCGGATGAAGTAATGGCTCAAATAAGCACGAAAAGAAAAAAAAGCCATCATCTTTAACCAAAGGTAGAAGAGTCAACACTTTTTTGAATGTTGTTTCTTCCATCAAGGTATTACCGGAAATTTGGGTGTAATCATTCAAACAATAAGGGCAGCGTAAATTACAATTATTTGTAATATCAGATGCGATAAAGTCGTATTTTTCTTGAAATAAAGCAGACATTTTTCTCCTTTTTGGTTTTCAGGGTAACAATCCCAAAGCTTCAGCTTTGGAGGTATTTCCGGATGGATACTACAATATCTTTAATTCCTTTCCCAAACAACCGGTGCATCATTTGAAATCAATTTAAATAGAGGTGAATAAGTTATCCAATTTTCCGGCGATTCATATCGAATACGAAACATAACTTCTTCAATATGAAATAATCTAAATTTTCCTTTTCTCAGAATCAATTCATTGAAGCCGACGGAATTGGAAATCAGATAATATTTCCCTGTTTGATGAGGTCCAAACTCCCACGAATAAATCCCATTAATATGACTAAAAAAGACAGACAATGGTGCATCCTCACGAATAGAATGCCTGACTTTGAGTATTCTTTCATCAATTGAATCAGATATATTTGCCATACACTGACAATTAGGATTGTATTGAAATAATTTCTTTTTAGAAGTCGTTAGAAAAATTTCATCCATAATCATTATAGTGGCGTGTCATTAATTGTTCTACGACAGTTATAACCGGTGTTCCACCTAAAAATAGCAAACTACCTAAGAAAGCCCATTTATTACTAACCCATAAAGACAATAAAAAATAAGTAGCTATTGAAACCAACCAAAGTGAAATAAGCTGGTGTATATAAAAAGCCGTTGCTGAAAATCCAAATAAAGTTAAATCAAGATTAAAAGAAAACACTATCCAAGGGGTTAAATAAGCCCTGGAAAATTTTTGCCAAACATTGGGAACATAAAAATTGTCAAATCCTGGATGTTTAAAGACATGAAGCGCAATATATCCATCATCCCATCTCCAAAAACCAGACAATGCCTGATAATACAATCCTAAAGTTAAGATAAATAAAATAACAATAACAATACTATGATAAGTTTTTGTTGAAATATTCACAATGTTTATTCTATCCAAAAAATTTTTAGCCCATGATCAAACTCTAACATAAAGTCTCAAAATCTGTTATTGCCATTAATTTTTAAAATATTTTCACCAACTGAATCTAATTTCCAAAATGAGCAAAAAAATTATTTGATGATTGATAAATATTTATAACTTTATGATTATTAAAGACTTATTGAAAAATCCAGTACGATTAACATAATTAATTTTAATTTGCTCTGTTGACAAAATAAAAAATCGGATTATAATATGCACTTGATAGTTAATTAATTGCTCATTTAAATTTTGCTCCCTTCGTCTAGTGGCCTAGGACGCCGCCCTCTCACGGCGTAAACAGGGGTTCGAGTCCCCTAGGGAGCGCCATTATGTATTCCCCTGTTATGAATTATTGTAGTCATTGTGGTTCAGCACAATTAGTGTTGAAAATACCAGAGGGAGATCACTTAGCCCGCCAGATTTGTGAAGATTGTCACACTATCCATTATGAAAATCCTAAAATAATTGCCGGTTGTTTACCCATAAGGGAAAACAAAATTCTCTTGTGTAAACGGGCTATTGAACCACGTTATGGTTTATGGACATTACCGGCAGGATTTATGGAAAATAATGAAACAATTGAACAAGCAGCAGCCCGTGAAACATGGGAAGAAGCGAAGGCTAATATTGGGCAAGTGAGCTTATATGTCGTGATTAGTCTCCCTCACATTAGTCAAGTTTATATGATGTTTCGGACCCAGTTGTGTGATTTAAATTATGCGCCCGGCATTGAAAGTTTAGAAGTACAGCTTTTTAGTCAGGATAAAATTCCTTGGGAAAAACTAGCCTTTCCAGTCATACGCAAAACTTTAACCCATTATTTTCAAGATCGCGTCGTTAATCAATTTCCCGTGCATGT
>QNES01000046.1 GCA_003645255.1 Gammaproteobacteria bacterium | reverse complement strand
CTGCCCTGATAAATGAGTGCCCTTATTTTCAGCCACCTCTGGACCAAATTGGCTAAAAAGTAAGGCACCAACTATAATGATGCCCACAAAAGCAATGATAACTCTCAACATGATTATTTCTCCTGTTATATTAAAAAATGTAGGGTGGGCAAGTGTTTTTTTGCCCACCTAACCGATGATGCCGTTGCACCAAAAAGACGTTACCCACCCTACATAACTGTTATATTAAAAAATGTAGGGTGGGCAAGTGTTTTTTTGCCCACCTAACCGATGATGGTGGGCTATATTTCATGCGGTTCTTACCTGAATCAAGGTTTCAGACCAAAGTGTTGAAGCAGAAGGCAAAGGCTGTAAAACAGCAGGCAGCGGTTGCTTTAATTCTTCGTAGCTTTCAATTAAGGCTGCTAAAGCATCCGCTACATGAGGTATGACTTCCTCCAAGGTATCCGCTTCTGTGACTAAATTGGTTAATAGAGGGCAAGTTATTGTGTAACCCCCTTCTGGCTGTGGTTCTAACACGAGAGGGAGTTTGTAAATAGGTGCCATAATATTTATTATCTCCAATTGTTAATTTCGTCAATAGGGTATAATTCTGAAAATCCTATCATTATATAATGATAAAGGACTCAGGCTAGTAGTGTAGTAGTGTAGCAAGCGTAGGGTGCGTCCTACGCACCTCTTTCAAATAAACGCATTTTGCCAGAAATTTATTCACCAAAAACGGGTGCGTGGGACGCACCCTACGCAGCCAATCTCATTTGCGCTTCAATCACATCCCAAGGTGCGACAACTTGATCTATAGGTGTACGCAAAATCAAGCCACTTTGTTCTAATTCATTAATATCTGTCTGTATTTCCCGATCATTCCAATTGAGCATTTTAGATAAACTCAGTGTATCAGTTGGTCCAGCAAGGCGTAGCGTTTTAAGCAATTGCCAACGGCGTTGTGTTAATACCTTCAGTAAGGTTTCTAAATCTTCAAAATAGAGTTTTTCAGTCGTACCCGTATAAGCTTCATTATGTTCAGCGCAATGCCAGGCGGCAATAATATCTTGCGCGGCATCGGAAGCCGTGCCTAAAGCAATTTGTATTTTTTGAGTCATATTTTCTCTGTAGCGAGAAACATCATTTAGAAAATATTCTATGAGCGTTTCAATCTATTCCCCTAGCCATTCCTCACGGGAAATGCCAGCTTGTCGCAATAGCCGTCGCAACAAACCAACACTTATATCACCTTCATGTGGGTTTGGAATGATAACTGTTACCCCACCACGTCGCATATAGGGATGACGACCACCAGCATAGGGACCTTTAAAGCCTAGTTCTCGCATACGATGAACAAACTTTTTCCAAGAAACGGGAGTTAGCTTAGACATAGTCAGCCTCATAAGGGTTGTTCAGGTGGTTAAAGTCAATATGAGTCATGGTAGGAATGGACAAATTGAGTTGCAAACGTAAAGCTATCCAATCTCCCAGGGCATCACGCAATTCTCGCCGACAACCTTCTAACGTTAGATGATGTGCCCACACGCCTTGAAAGCCAGGAATTTCTCCCCAATACATGCCTTCATCTTCAATGATTTCATAAACAGCTTGTTCCATAGCCGCATCAATGTAATTGGCAATCATTATAGTTATTCTCCAATCTGAATTTTAGAATCAATAGTAGTGTAGGGTGGGTAGGAGCTTCGCTGCAACCCACCATTCCAGATAAAAAGGTAGGTGGGTTTATCTACCCACCCTACGCTTGCTGTATTCGTGGCGTTGCGGTTAATAGCAAATAGATGGGTTCTTCCAAATCGGCTTCTGAGTCGGTACATGAAGGATTCGGTTGTGGCAAGGTTTCTCCCTGTATCAAATTAGTTTCCGCCATATCTGCTAAAGCACTACTGAGTAATTGACGTGCTTCAATAAGGCTGTTACCAAAAGTTATGGTACCTGGAAAATCCAACACTTCTGCATGAACACCTTCATCAAGATATTTATACATGGCTTTGTAGATAAACATTTGTGACACCCTTATCTGAGTAAGTATAGAATCAGTAGAAATCCGATTTTTAAAAAAATCGGATTTCTCAAAGCTTTTAATTATTCCCGTATAAACTCAACGCGACGATTTTTCATTTGCCCTGATTCCGTATTATTGGTTTCAATCGGTTGACTTTCACCAAACGCTTTGATGGTTAAACGGTTATCGGCAATATCATAAGCAGAAATCAAAAACGCTCTCACAGCTCGCGCTCGCTGTTTTGACAACTTTAAATTGTACGCCTCTGTACCACTATTATCAGTATGCCCTGCGATGATAATTTGTGTATCAGATAATCCGCCCTGTAAAGCGTTAGCAAATTCGCGTAATAGCGAATAAGATTCCGATTTTATCTGCGCCGAATTAAAATCAAACAAAATCAAGGCACCCACTTTGGGGTTATCATCTCGAATGGCTTTGACACCTTTACCTTCTGTGCCAAATCCCTTTCGCTGACGCTGAGAATCAGGTTGAGGTGTCAACGCTTGAACGATTTCTGCCTCGGTAGTGGGAAAGGGTAAGGTGGTTTGGGCATAAGCTACGTTGATGCCGGTTAGGAATAAGATTATTAGGGTTAATTGTTTCATGGGATCGCCTCCTAACAATAATGAGTGGGGTGGATTTTTAGCGTGTTAGAAATACTATTTTTTGAAAAAAAGTATTTCTCTTTCGCCCTCTATATTTATTATAGATCAAATGAATGTTATAATCTATCAATTATTGATATACTCTTTGCTGTTAGATTACAAGTGGGAAGAATTAGAAAAATCGGATAATCCTTTTTCCATCGTGGTGCGGATTCATCTTAAAGCAATAGAAACACGCAAGTCGCATCCAAAACGTTGTAAGTTTGAAAAATTACCGATGCTCAAACGTTAAAATATCGACACAGCCATTACACACATCTTGTAAAGTTTGTTGTAAGACTGAAAAGGGCTGTCCATTTTCTTGCCAGCTAGTTTTTATGCCCTGAACATCATTTTGCAAGCGTTGTTTAGGACCTTTATTTTCTCGCAGTGTTTTAATCAATTGCATTTGGATTTGTTGTTGTTTAGCGAGATTGTGTTGCTGTTCAGAGAGTTGCAGGGCTTGATAGTGTTGGTTTAAAATCACATCATCTTGTCGGGTTGCGACAAAATAAAGAGTTTCTGGACCGGTTTGTTCATCCAATTCAAAGGATTGATGTTTTGAGGGAATGTAATAGGTTTGACCGGCTTGAACAGGATTGCCGTGGTTGACAGTGACATTATTAAAGCCTTGGATTGGGAACAAACGAAATAGTTTGTTGGCTGAATCCAATTGAAAGATATACACATAACTATCTTCAACCGGGGTAAAGATAATTTTGTAGTAGTCACCAGAATGCAGAACGCCGCCATCAGTTAAGGGTTTAAAATTGCCCTCTCCACCGGTACGATAAACATAGTTGATTTTGAAATCCAACTGTTCTGTGATAGCCTTCTGCCCTTTTTCTCTAGGCAAGATGAGCAGGGGTTGTCTGAGGGCGATGAGGTCTTTTTCTAAGGCAGCAAGGCGTTGTTCCACTGAATCTAAGCGGGAACCGATAGTTTCTACCATGTTGCCTAAGCCCGTAACGATTTGCTGAACGGCATTAAATTCTGCCATTGAGGGATAGTTGCCTTGGTTTTGGACCATTACCAGTTGTTGTTCTAATTCATCAATGCGCTGGCGTAGCGTTTCAACTTCAGCCGGTTCAACGTGATCTTTAAAAAGGTCTTGAACGGCATCTATTGCGGTATCAATCGCCAATGCTTTAACCACATCCCATGCTACTTTTAGCGGGATTGCTGGTCCAGCGGCTTGAGTGGTGTTTACGGAAAATTGTAATATAATCAATAAGATAGTGAGTAAAAATGATTTTTTCATGTTATGGATATGTCATTCAATAGATTAAAAGGCATGACGCAGGCGCGTTAGAAGCATAAATAACTGATAACTGATAACGAATAACTGAAATGAACAACTTACGTGGTTTTTTTATTTTAATCATTATATCCCTTAGTTTAGTGAGCGGATATGGTACTTTTAGTTTACAACAAATGAATATTGAGGCGCGGGAATTTATTAATAGAAGTATGTTAGGTTTGTTTGTTGACTGGAATGACCGTGATTTTTTAACGCATACCAGCAATGAATTGCAACAAAAGGTGACAGATGAGCAATTACAAAAAATGAATGTGGTTTTTACACGCCTAGGGGAATTGTTGAATTATCACGGTGCTTATGGGGGATTATTTCGTTCTAGCCATAATTGGTGGTACATTAACCCTCGCTATAAAGTACACGCAAGTTTTCAAGGCGGATACTTTATAGCTATCATCACGCTTATCAAGCGGCAAGGAAAATGGATTATTGGTCGATTTGAATATAAATATAGCTTTTTTTCTAATGAACGACATGCCGGTTCATTAAAATGGGTTTAATTTGCTATAAATCGCGGTGAAAACCTAACAGGTTTCTAAAACCTGTCAGGTTTGGTTGTCTTACCTCAAAATTCCATTGCTTTGCGCCGTTTTTCCATCATTTCGCTAACAATTGGACGGAAAATGATTTGCATTGCAAAACCCATCTTGCCACCCGGTACAACCAAGGTATTAGGACGCGACATAAAAGAGTCATGAATCATCGACAACAAATAAGTGTAATCTTGATCGCGGTACTTGTTAAAGCGAATCACCACGAGACTTTCATCCGGACTGGGAATATCGCGTGCAATAAAAGGGTTAGAGGTATCCACCAAGGGCACCCGTTGAAAGTTAATATGGCTATTGGTAAATTGGGGTGTGATGTACTGCACATAATCAGGCATACGTCGCAAAATAGTGTGAGTCACCGCCTCAGCGGAATAACCACGTTCACCAACATCACGGCTGATTTTTTGTATCCATTCCAAATTGACGCTGGGTACAACCCCAATCAATAAATCCACCCATTGGGCAATATTGTACTCCGGCGTGATAACACCACCGTGTAACCCTTCATAAAACAACAAATCTGTATCGGAAGGGATCTCCTCCCAAGGCGTAAACGTCCCAGATGATTGGTTATAAGGAGCCGCCTCATTTTCATTGTGCAAGTATTTACGAATTTGCCCAAGCCCCGTTTCTGAGTATTGGTGAAATAACTCTTCCAATTTATCGAAACGATTAGCTTCTGCACTAAAATGACTGAGATTGCGCCCTTCTGCGTCAGCTTCTAAAACCGCATTTTTCATTTCCTGACGGTCATAGCGGTGGAAGCTATCACCTTCGACAACAGCAGCCTTATATCTACCCCGACGGAAAATATCTTCAAAAGCTTTTTTAACTGTAGTCGTTCCAGCACCAGATGAACCGGTGATGGCAATAACAGAATGTTTAACTGACATTGACTTCTCCTAATAAATTGATAAATAAAGGATTTTTCAAAAAATTATCTAAGGACGAAAATGCTGCACCGCCATGCGTAATTGTGGTAGTCTCTGAGTTTGACTATGATAGCGAATTTGCACATAAAGTTCAATAATGATTTGAATATCGGCAGCTAAATCGGGATGAGCTACACCCATACGAGCGGCATAATTTAAGGGACCCTCGCTTGGATGACGAGGCAAACCGTACCTTGCCAGTTTTTTACAAAAGTGTAGGTAAATTCGTTGTGCAGGATCAAGTGTTCCACGTTGTAAAAACATCCAAGCCGCATAACTCAACAAAAGCACTGCTATAATAAGAACCATTAATATCGTCATGCCACGCCACTGGAGTCCTGAAAGCCCCAAACTGCTTAATAATTGCTGCTGTCGCGCAGGATTATAACCTAATATCCATTGATTCCAGCCATTATTGAACGCATCCCAAGTATGACGCATTTGCTCAAAAATTTGAGCAAGCGCAGAATCATGAGCCCATCCTCCAAGGGGATTAAATACCGTAGGCAATACCCTATCAATACCTTGTTCCACTCGCTCAGGTGCAATCGCACTGGTTGGATCAATTCGTACCCACCCTTTATCAGATAGCCACACTTCGCTCCAAGCATGTGCATCACGCTGGCGTACAATTAAATAATCCCCGATGGGATTCACATTGCCCCCTAAATAGCCCGTCACGATTCGAGCAGGAATACCCGCCGCTCGCATTAAAACTGTAAAGGCAACAGCATAATGTTCGCAAAAACCAGAGCGCGTTTCAAATAAAAATTCATCAACAGGATTATCAGCCGGATCATTTAATAATAATGGTGGCGTATAACTGTACATAAAAGGTTCTTGATTAAAATATTGTAGGGCGCGTTGTACTATTGCCATTGGCTGTAAATTTTCTTGCCGCCATTGTTTTGCCAAAGCACGAGTACGAGGATAGCTTCCCTTTGGCAAGCGCAAAGCAAAATGATTTTGAGATGAAGTAAAAATACGGGCTTGATAATCAGTATAAGAACGAAGAGAATAGCGCATTCGTTGCCGTACCGGTAGATGAGTAAACATTTGATAATCTGGATTGATATAGGCTTTCGGTGGAGCTTGAATGGGTAAATCTAAAGCAAATAACCAACGCTGATTATGAGGTTCCAAAGTCACCGTGTAATCATAGGGCAGACTCGTGGGAGAAATATTTATTTTATTCATTCGTGTATGTTGTTGAATACCCCCTTTCCAATTATGTCCCTCGATCCGCCATAATACAGGTCCCCGCCAATAGCGTTGTTCAAGTGGCGGTATTTCGCCCTGAAATTTGACTCGAAAAGCAATTTCATCTGACAAACTTAATTCGCTCACTTGACCAAACGATAATGTATCACTTAAACCCGTTACACCGCTGTTTGCTCCTGGGTATGACATCCAAAATGGCCCTGCGACTCGGGGAAATAAGATAAATAATACCACCATCACAGGCAAAGCCTGCATCAATAAAATAGCTGATAAGCGCAAACGCTGGCGAGTCGAACAGGCATTATTTTTATCATTTAAACTAATCAGCGTCGCTGTGATGACTAACATCACTATACCCATATACAATGCTGTGGGAATAGACTGTGAATGCAAAAAATGGGTAATGATTAAAAAATAGCTTAAAAAACAAAGTAATAGAGCATCACGCAGACTATTCATTTCCAACAATTTGAGACCACACAGTACTACCAACAGGGCAATACTAGCCTGACGACCCAGCCAAGAACCATAGCTTAAAGATAAGCCCAGCAAAATGAGCAATGCTAAGGCAAATTGTACCCACATATTAGGCACCGGCCATTTATTGTAGGTTATCAAATAACGCCAGCCAAGTGACACAAAAAAGGCGACTAAAATCCACCCAGGTAAACGACTACTATGTGGCAATACGACTAAGACTAATGTCGTCATCAACCATAACAAGATAGGTAAAGAGGGAAATAGGGGGCGAATTATACTGGACATGGTCAAATTTACTGTATTTTATTTAGTTCTATAGATGTTCATATAAATAAATTCACAAAGGGCGATAATAAAGGTTCGCCCCTACAAGCTCTGAATACTTCTGGGTTTGTAGGGGCAGACCTGTGTCTGCCCTTAACTTAATGGCATTGACCCTACACCCGTTATTCATAAGCAATCCTTTCTAAAACTTCACGCACCCAATCCGGCACACATTCTTGACATTGTTGTAATATCGTATAACCAGGTTCCACTTTAATCACCCGTTGAAAAAGATAATAACTGCGCCGAGTACGGGGTGCTTGTAAAGGCATTTTTTGAAAAAAGCCCTGATAGTTAGTGCAATCAATATTGACAGCGCCGATAGGTGCAATGGGCACTGCGCCTCCTAATGCCCAAATTTCATTTCGGAAAACATTTTCCGCTTTGTCTAAATTTTTTAGTAAATTCAATAAGTTGCGTAAATCTTGTTCCGTTACCGGATCAACTAACACGCCTGCCTCTTGTTTAGCAAAATCCCAAGCTTCTTTAGATAATGCTTGCCACGTTTTTGAATCAATCAGCTTGGCAATTTTAAATACCTCGATCACTTTTTTGAGATGATCACTCATCTGCTCAAAAAGGTGAAGTGTATCTAAATCACTAGACGCATCACTGCCACAGCGTTTTCCAACTTCATAAAAGCGATTAAGCGGAGAGTGAATACTAAAAAGGCTTTGCAATGCCGTTATTCGTTTTAAGAGCGGTTGCACCGGATAGTCTTTTAATTGATAGGTGAGCAAACCATAAATACGCTTTAACTTATTTTTATGATCGGGTTTCCTAATATCAACATTTTCCAAATAGACAATATCTTGTTGGATTGATAATAATTTAGCGATACTGTCTTGAATATCATTTAATAATACCGGTTTAACCGGTTTATGGGTGATTTGAAAAGGCAATAAACCAAAATAGATTTCTAAAGTGAGCCACCTTTCTTGTTCAAACTTTATTTCATCTTGTGCAGCCGAAAGTTCCGATTCAGTCAAATGATTTTTAAGACGCGCCTCGATCTGTGCGACACGCTGCTTACTGTCTTGAGTCAATTTATCCAGCGGATCGCTTGCCCTACTTATTAAAGAGGGTTGGATAGATTGAGTCGCATGATAAAACCATATAAAAAATAAGCTATTAGACCAATTTTGTACATTTTTATTTAATTTTTCCAAGGGTTGATGCAATTCAAGTGCTGCTTTTTTTTGACTCGGTGCTAAAACCAATTTTGCTAATCGCTCAATTGTTTCTCCTATCGTATCTCCTTTTAAAAAAGGAATTTCACTCATCCCTTTCAAATCCTCCCCTTTTGAAAAAGGAGTATTGGGAGAAATTTCCAGTTTCCTTTCAATATCCAACCACTCAATCCAAATACGCAATGGCTCAGACACTTGCTCAGGAGAAAGACGACTGGCTAAAGTTTTAAGTTTAAAGAGTTGCTCTTGATCATCGTTTTGCCAATGTTCCCGTATAGCCACATACAAAAAATCAGATATTTCTTGAGGTGCTAAATACTGATTTATACCATGCCACCTTTCCCAAAGTATATTAGTCAACGCACCTGGATTATTTGCATAGGCTTGTTTTAGTTCCAATAAAATCGCTAACTGTTGTTCTTTTTCATCAGCCCCCCCACTTTGTTTAAAACGTGCTAAAGATTGCCCTGCCGCTTGCCAACTTTTTGCGCCGATATATTCCTCGGTTTCCTTATACCATGCCCTGTGTATAAACTCTTGATAATACTGACGAAAATCAGGCACGGGATCATACCAACATAAGCTGATCGCATGAGCCGCTTCAAAATAATCTAAAGCTGTCGCGTGTGTATTAGCTAACAAAGTTTCCGATAACTCAAACCATTCGTTTTGGCGTTGCGCCACCATCTGTTCAACTTTAATTAAAAAAATAGGCGGTAATTCGCTTAAAGGCGGTAATGTTTGTCGAATTTTTTTCCAATTTATCCACCACTTATTGGCTTTTAACATATCCCTGAATTTTTCTGCTTTTGCCAATTGACTAAGTTGATACAACTTATGTTCATATTTGGCAAGTTTTAGGTAAGATTTCACGTCAGTGCGACTGGCTTTTCCAACGGCTTGATATTGTTGACAAATATTTAAAAAATTCTCAAAATCCCACTTTTGTAAAGCGACATCGAAGCTAAATTGTTGACTGCCTTGCGCTATTTCATCTTGCAGACACAATGCCCGTTCATGTTTTGGATAATCATTTAATATAAGCGTCAATTGCTCTGTTGCCCATTGGAAATCTTCAAGGGTGGGATAGTCTGTCGCGGGATGAATACGTTGTGAAATATTATCCAATTGCACCCAAACTTTTTGGTAACGAGCCATGTCATTTTGAAAAGTCTGGGGAATGACAAATGATTCTATCTCCTGTGCCGGAAAATCCGCCCCCATTTTCAAGGTGCGCCATATTTCTATCAATTGAGCTATCGCATCAATACGGGTTGTCAATACTTTTTCGATAAAGGGAGGCAGTTTTACCTTATCTTCTTGAAGTTGATTAAAAATATTATCCAATACTTCTACAGAAGTGGCTGACTTGATGGCAGTATCATTATATTTTTGGTATGCAGCTATCACCTCATCAAACCAAGACGATTCTAACGGGATTTCTAAACAAGATGGCGTATTATATTGTTCCCAAAATTCACGAACTGCTTTTAAATTGCCACAATTTTTAGCTTGTTCAGTCAAAAAGGCAGTGATATAAAATTTTTTTAAGCAGGCTTGGATTTGCAGTTGTTTATCAGCGGGGATAGGAAATTGTTGAGATTTAAATTGTTGCAACGCCAATTGTTGTGCTACCAACTGTCGCACCTCTATCCAGGTTTCGGGCATTTTTTTATTAACACAGAGTGCTAACAACCTGTCTAATTCACGAATATCACAGGCGACTTCCGTGATTTTATCTTTAAGAATAGCAACATCATCATGTAAACTCGCTGCAGGAACCCCCAGTGTTTCAAATAAACGCCAAGCTTCATCAATTAAGCCATTTTTCAGCGCAGCATCAATTTCATCTTTTTGCTGTTGATATTTTTTCTGAAATAACATTGATTGCCATTCTTTTAATGCAGGAATCAGTGCCTTTTCAAAATCGGGGTGTTTATGCACCGCAGCTACCTGCGCCGTAATCCAATCATTTTCATTGGGTTGAACCGTTGCGATTTCATTTTTAATCCACTGTTTGAGTTCCGCGATAACTTCATTGCGGAAAAGCTTTCTGGCTAACTCAATCCTTCTTGATTTTATCTGTTCAAATAAATTGTTCAAAAAAGATTTAAGGGTTGGATGAGTTAAAGAATTAATATCTATCCATTGACTACGTAATTGGCGTGTTTTTTGATCTTCTAATGGTTCAGAAAAGGAGTCAGTGGAATAACGAAGGAGTCTATCGTGTGCTTTTTCCGCAATGGGTGTACCATGCGCTTCTTTGATTATTTCTTGAAGCAAATCTTGGGCTTTTTTCCGTTGCTCGCGGCTACCACCTAAGAGTACCTCAGCTTGATTAAATTTATCTTGCCATTTTTGATTTGACATGTTATAAATAGGGCTTGTGGAATGCTAATTGATGAGGAATAATGTGAAAATTGTGAAATGTTGTATGCCAGACAAAAGATTCGTTTTGCCCGAATTATTATCACCTATCAATAAGGTAATTGGATTAAGCGTTATCGTCGTTGATTGATGAGTTTTGTAGTTGATGAGGGTAATCTGATTAAACATAGTATTGAAATCTCTCTGTAGCCCACCTTCATCCGTCAAAGTTATTATGGTGGGCAATAAAAAGACATTGCCCACCCTACATCTTTACATCTCAAAATTATTTTACAACAACCTGAGGTCCCGGATAAATTAAATATCGCCCTTTTTCGGGAAAATAAAAACGTAACCGATATTCACCGGGTCCCACATTGATTTGCTGATCACTGATAGATAAAACCTCCGCAGCCAATACACCTTTATTTGGCAACCAAAAAGCATATTTCACAGGTGCCCTCCGTTGAGAAACTGGATTTGTCGCCAGATTAAGCAATTCTCCCTGTTTTAATTCAATATTAAGGGGTTGCTTCAGAAACGCTTGGATGGAAGCAAAATTTTGAGTCAACCAAACTTGATCCCCTTTGCCAACACCACCGACTCCCAAATGCGTAAACTTTTTTCGCAAAATATTTTCCCGATGCCCAGGGCTATTCATCCATCCATTCACCGCTCGCTGCGCCAATTCATCTACCTTAGAAAAATCCCACCCATTTTGGCTCCATATATTTTCGCCTGTTGTACCAATCAAGCCACGATGCACAATAGCGACTCTATCTTGTGGCGTTCTACCTTCAGGATTGGCATGATCGAAAAATTGACGCACAAACATATCTAAGCTATGCGTTCGCGCCGCTTTTTGGAGCAAGTCTTCGTGTTTTAAGGGCTTTAATCTTTTCTGACGGCGTTCCGCATTTGTCAATTCAAGCACCCGCTGCTCTACTTGACTCAGAAAAGTGGCTCCATCAGGCGGCTGTTGGTTCCAATCATCCGCTTTTGTACTATACTGAATCATGATATCTGCTGCCGTTACTTGGGTTGGAATACCCTTTGGCATGGGCGGTGCTATGAAAGCAGTATTCCCAATCCCGCCCGTATCCGGTGGCATGATGATACCAATTGAACTAAATACTGGATTCAGCCAAAGTATCCCTGCTAAAATCACGCCTTCAAAGAAAGCTAACCATGCGATGGTTTTCATTGTGTTATTCTCCTCGTTGTGGTTTCCTAAGCCTACGCTTAATCGCTGCATGTCATATACAACACATCGTATTCATTACCCTTTCTATGTTCACAAAACTCTTTTTTTGGCTTTAAACTTTCCGTTTTACAAAAAAAACCTTCACAAGAAACCGATAAGTTTTTATAACAAAAGGTTAAATTGGCATATTGGGGGCGACTACGAGGGCGAATTTTGCAATTGAAACTTTCAAAAATAGCCTCTTTTGCGGTAATATCGACTAATTTGGTAAATAGTTTGATGTCAGAAAAGCAGTTATTAATCACTTGCGTGCTTTCTTGAATCACATCCTCTGCTTTTTCCTTCCTATTTGACAAAAGTTTTTCAACGACAGAATTGACGATGTATTTTTCAACCGCGTATTTATGAACCGCGAAATCAATAACCCGCACCAATCCATTATCTTGTTGGGTGATATATTTTTCAAGTGCTTCTAAGTCGGAATGCTCTTTTGAAAAAGGTGTTGATGAAGTATTTAAATAAGTTTCTGAAGGAATATAGCATAGTTTAAAATCAAAACCCGCTTTGCCCAGTTTTTCAAAAAGTATAAAGTCATCTTGTTTAATAACAATTTGGTTATCTCTTATTTCGCCTTTAATGTCTTACCGTTTTCGTCGGTAAAATCCAGTTCTAAGTTATCAAATAGTTTATAATTTTTGATGTTAAGTTTTCTGATTTTCATTTTACCCTTTCTTTGGTGATAATGTGAAATGTTCAACCTTGTGCAAGCTTAAACCTTCATCCGGCATATCTCACCCAATTCTATTGCCACGCAGATGGATTATAAACGATAACAACCATATCACATTTTGCAAATTTATCACTTATTCCATAAGTTTCTACATCGACAATAAACTTATTATTGCCTTGATTCTCCCGTTGCTGTTTGACGCGATCTTTAACAACGCGGAGTTTCGTTAGCAAAGGATCAGGTTGATATTTTTCTTTACAATCTGTCGGTGTAGCTGCCAGTAATGTCGGTGAGGAAAACTGTATGTTCAATTCAGGTAATCCAACAAAAACGGCACACAACATATCTGTTATAATCCGTAAGTGTGTTTCTAACTCCTTTAAATATTTATGATCGGGATAATAAGTCTGTAATAGGGTAGCGGCACGGAAAACCTTGTGTAACCAAGGGGTTGTTAAGCCGTTGTAAAGTTTAGTATCAGTGCTAAACTGTTTCTGTCTCGTAATTTCCAAATAATCCGTTATGATCTTGTCCATATAAAGTGCCTCTAAGCACGCTTTTAATTCAGCATCGCCTTGATGTTGGATATTCGTCACCGCTATTTGGCAAGCGATAATTTCCCCAAGGAGATTATATTTAAACCAAGTGCGTATATCTCGTTGTTCGGTAATTTTTTTCTGCCATTGGGAAAGTTGCTCAATGGTTTTTTGCACCGGTTGAGGCAGGTAAAAATGCTCAAACAACAAACTTTCATAGATTCCTTCCCGTTGCCCTACCTCTTGATAAATCGTTACCAATTGAGTGGCTTTGTCATAAACAGAATCTGCCTTTGGTAACTTAAAGTCGGTAAAAGTCTTATTAACTGTATCAAAAAATTTAACCAAGCGCGTGGGAATCCAATCTTTTTCACCAGAAAATGTCATCCATGCCTTATCCATTTCGGCTAATTTTACTTGGTTATCCCAATGATTTCTCATTAATGCTTTGAACTGATTATCAACCGATTCTTCATGTAATTGGAGTTTCTCGAACCCTTCCATTTTAACTAATTCAAGAAATTGAGCAAATCGACTGACAGATTCATAGATAGAGCTTTCTTCACTTGAAAAGTCTTTCCAAGACTGATAAACCTTGTTGAGCTCTTCACGGTCCCTCATTAACTTTTTGAACCGGTCATCAACAGAGCCTTCTTGTAAATTAAAAGCATCAAAAGCCTCCTTTCTAATTAAATCTAGGAATTCTTTAAAGCGAGCGACCGATTGATAAATATCCCTTTCCTCACAGGAAAAGTTTTTCCAAGAATGATAAAGCTTGTTGAGTTCATCTTGGTCCTTTTTATGGATTTTAACCATTTCCGAGAGTCGCTCATTAACCGATTCTCCTTGGAATGGCTCAAGAACATCCTTAGCGATTTTCAAGAACCCATCTAATTGAGTGGCTAACTGGGAACTGATAGACGTAGGAGTGCCTTCACTAGAAAAATGGTGCCACGCTTTATTAACTTCGCGTAATATTTTTTGAAACTGATGTAGTTCAAACAAGTAATCCCGTACAATTTGAGGTGCCGTTTTGTCATCGTTGAGAAAAGTTTTAGTCTCATCTTTCGTTTTTAGTGCTAGAAAGCGAGAACCTACGTCGCTTTCATTTTTGATATTTCCGACAATTTTAGATAAATCAGTCGGAATGTTAGCCATCGTGACTTCAACTGATCCAGGTTGAAGAAGTTTATTAAACTCTTTCAGCAAAGATTCAACATTATGGGATGATTGTTCAACGCCTTTGAGCAAAGAATCCGCTTCAGAAGGACTTAACTTAGTCAGTTCTTTTTCTACTTCAACTAAAACTTGTTGAAGGTTATTCTCAGAACTCAATGTTTGCCCTGTAATTTTTTTAATCAGTGGCGCAAATTGAGTGAATAGTTGTGAAGCACTGAAAAATGTTTCGGTGCCTAAGCCGATAAGGGCAGATAAGCGTTGCAATTCTTCATTAAGAAATTGTGGATCATTCCTAAATGGAAAACTTTGTTGGGGAGTCAATTCCGTTTTAAGGTTTTGAACCTGTTCTGAACTTTTTGTTTCAGATTCAGAACGTTCTTTATCATCAGGAGACACTTTACCCTTTCCATCAAGTTGTTCTTTCCAGTACTTATCTCTTGCTTCCAAAAGTTCCTTTACATCTTCGGTAGAAACGGAACCGGATAAAGTAAATCCATCCTGGTTATTTTCACAATATATTTTTAAACTCTTAGTACCGGAAACGTTTTCAAAACTTATGACTGTTCCACAGCTTTTTACATTCTTATTAAGCATAAAAACCTTCTTCTTTTCAAAAACAAATAGGGCAACCACCAACACGAGCGACAAAATAACAACACCCAACCAAAATATTTTTGGTGAAACACCAATTAACTCTGGAATCCAAATCCTTATTTGTTTGTCTTGTGCTGTTTGTACTTCTTGAACGAGCGTATGGTATTGCTCAAGGTTTGCATTTAGCAGCCCTATTTCCTTATCCTTATTATTGAGTGTCGCTTTAGTCGATTCGAGCTGATTATTCGCGTGGAAATACACCGGTAATGAAACATGCACTGCCCTCGCAAATTGATATAATTCGCCTTGACTCTGCCGATCAGTAAAAATTTTTCTAGCATCAGAAGATAATTCATAATGCAAGATATTCTGGTTGATTTCAAACTTTTCTTCCAGTTTGGCAAGCTCATCGATGCCTCCTATTTTTAACTTAGGGGCAGTGATAATCGTTTTAATCACAAGAACGGAATCATTTTCAATATCAAAACGACTCCCTAACCACTCCTGAATCTGTTTTCCAATTTTTTCCTTCTTATACGTTAAGAAGGAACCGGCTAATATTTTCCCATCAGCAGTATTGTCTCTGTTGGTTAAAGTCAACTGGTTATTCTTGTATTTACCATACATACAAAAATAACGTTGTTTAGCACCCGTCGTTAAATCCAAAATCAAACAACGTGCTACTTTATTGCCAGGCGTTTCCAAAACTTCAGCAAAAGAGAGCGTTGATTTACCGTCAGCAGCGTATACTACCGTCCCTAGACTCATCATCAACATAGCTAAGCCCATGATGGTGGTTATTCCCCACTTCAAGTGCCCTAAGATAATGTTATTCAATAGCGTATGTTTCATCATAATTTACCCATTATTCGTTTCTGGTTTTAAGAGAATTTCCCCAATTGGCCAAGGTGGTCTCGTTGGTGTTTGACCAACAGAACCCAGTGCCTCGACTCCCTCAGGGCCATGACCATCAGTGTTTTCAAATGTGATGGTTTTTTTACCCTTTGGTGTTATTTTCTCCTTTACAATTAAAGTGGGGTCATCCGCCCAGTGCTTTTCCCGCCTATGCGTGGCTATCTTTATGTAAAAATGCTTGTTCCACGAATCGAAATCTGAGCGTGGGTGGGGATCAGTTAACGCAAATTGGACTAAGGTGAAAAATTCGGTATTGCTCAAATCAATCCCCGTTTTCCATTCGTCGTCTCCGGCTTTTATCAATCTCTTTTCATCGTCAAGAAAAATTCCTAATTGTGCCTGTCGTGGTTGCCCTGTTTTGAATGTTTTTCTATGTAAAACTTGCCGAGCAATTGCCCCTCTGACAACAGCTTCTTTAGCTGTTTGGCTGTTTCTAAGAAAATCGTCAGGTTTGGCATTTGGAAATTGCGCCCATATTTTTTCACGTAACCCTGGCCATAATGCGCCTCGTCCTGAAATAACCACAGTATTGACTTCCTCTTTGCTTATTTCCGCACCGTTAACTAAGTCAGTGGGTACGATTTCAGTGATAAACTCTATGAATTCTCGCATAGGTTTATAATCATGCACTTCATTAGCAGGAATGCAAAGATAAAGCACACCATGGGAGGACAAAATATGCAGCCCTTCTGAAGGTGCTTCATCAAAAGCATAAGGATCATTCTCATTCTCATCTACCTCATTCTCATCTACAGCGGTAACGATACCCGTCGTTCCACGTACATTTCCTATTCTAACACAAAATGGATTATCCTTTTCTCCCCAAGTTGGGATACTTTCTGAATTTTCTTGTTGCTTGGTTATTCTAATAGCTATCCATAGATCATTTATCGCACTACGATGACTATTCTCATCGCCCTCTTTTAAGTGTTCACTGACAATAGGATAATGGTAATAATCGGGATTAAGCACATCACTATCTTTAAGCGATTCATCAATCAGACGCGCCAAAATACTATCCAGATGATTTCCCGCAATGGGAACTCCCAGGCTATTTTTGACATGCCAGTATGTTGGAGATAACTTTTCTTGGTCCCATTCTACATAAACCAGCGATAAATCTATCGTGCCAGCACCGAAATCATAAACCAGTATATGCTCTGATTTGAGGGGTGAATAATCCGGTTGAGCCATACGTTGACGGCAATAATAATTAGCTACCGCATCAGATTCACTCAGTAACTGAATACGCTCATCAGGCAATGCGATATTTAATCGTTCAGGTTTACATAATGCCTTAGCAACAATGGTATGTAGTCGTTCTTGATGCCAGTCACTAAACGTATTGGGATGGCAGATGACGACACGACCAACTTGAGAATTCGGAAAAACTTTAATATAGGCTTCAACGAGGGCGGCGAAACCAGATTCAACCGTCTTCTCAAGCGGTACCTGCATTTTTTCTATCTGTTTATTTCCGCCCTCGTCCTTGACCGTTTTTTGCAGTGGAATAATACGACTATTTGAGGGCAGAGATAACCAACTTTTGAGGGAGAAAATAATTCGACCTGACTCTTGTTCTATTCTTGTCCTTGTCGCGGGGAGCGATAAAAATTGAGGTTCACCAGGGCATGGTAACTCTTCTCCAACGTTATAAGCTGGAAAACCAGGTTTTACCGAACTATCGGGATTATCTCCGCGCCGTAAGTCCGCATCACAAGCGACATAACTGGGCAGTAGACACTTTGAATTTTTTTCAAGGTTATCCATATCGTAATCCGCTAGATTGAGATATTCATTGTCTTCATTTTCCTTAACTTTTTGCAAGGGCAATAAAAACATCTTATCTCCCCTACCAATCGCCACTGTAATCGCTGAGGTACCAAAGTCAATGCATAACCAATTTGGATGTGGCAAATTTTCTAGCCCGACAGTATTGTGGAGGGTGATTTGACGAGAAGTTTTCAGGCCAGAATCATTGGTAATCTTTATATAAAGCTTGATAACGACAGTCAGTGCATGTTCATCAACCAGACGCGCCCCAGCAATGTCTTTAATAATCGTCGTGTCTAGTCTAACCGCATAAGTTTTAGCCTCTTCACCTTCCTTGATTTCAAT
Source organism: Gammaproteobacteria bacterium (assembly GCA_003645255.1). Lineage (GTDB taxonomy): Bacteria > Pseudomonadota > Gammaproteobacteria > Beggiatoales > Beggiatoaceae > QNES01. Next base: position 7,239 of record QNES01000046.1, on the reverse strand, counting down.
GGAGTCGCTCATGATGGAAGTACCATCCGTTCTATCAATGAGTTGGATAAGATCAGAAAATTCATCGTCATCTTTAAGTTTAATCGCCCTTTCCGTGTCATCATTAATTTCAAGCTCACTATTGATAGCCACTTTAACCAAACCCCGTCCCGATTTGCCGGTATTTCCGATTTTAATTTCAAAAAGGGGTTCAGCTGAACTTTCTTCATCAAAACGAAGGATGTCATAATCCTTTAATTTGAATATATTATCCGCTAAGGGTTCGCTATTTTCCCCTTGGACGCGAGGGAATCCATCTTCTTTTCCCCAATAAATGGAAGAGTCCTGATTAAATTGGATAATGGTGAGTTCAATATCAGCCTGAGTTTTATCGCGGAATAATTTAAATGAATGAGGTCCTAATTCTGAATGAGCAGCAAACTCGCCATCCAAACGAAAGGCATATTCTTTATTCGGAAAATCTGGATTCGGCACATAGTCGCCATCACATTGAATATAAACCTTTTTTTCAGAATTTGTTTGCAGCGGTAAGACGGTTAATTGTTTATCCCCTTCAATGGCGATGACCTTGGATTCTATCTCAAAATTTTGGCGAAACGCCTTAACGGTGAAATAATCTTGAAAGGGATCTGCAAAGCGGTGTCGCGCACCACTGGCAAAGTTCAGGGTGCCAACTAAGACTTTTTGCCCTAACTCGAAATGGCACTTTTCCTCTATCGGACGATAAGTCACTCGCGGTGGCGTTGCCCTTTCTGGCATCAGCTCAAGCTGAAGGGCAATTTCTTGCTGTAGCGATTTGTTATCCCAAGTCATCTCGAACCAGCCCTTAATGGATAACGACGTAGATTCGTCGGGTTCAAAATCGGTAATCGCTTCGCTGTTGAGAAAAATATTAAAAGTGCTTTCATCAGTAACCGTTTGGGTGATTTGACGACTCAATTGGGCTTGCTTTTCTACGTCAAATCCCAACGGCGCGATCTCAATATTAAGCGATAACCCATGTTTTTTTAATGCCTCATAAGCTAAAGACAAAGTTGCCTGACGATGCGGTTGACTGGGTTTTTCAAGTAAGTACATCAGCCAAGGAACCGTTCCTTCATTAGTCAGCGTTAAGGTACCGATTAACAAGCGGTTGCCTGGTTGTTGATTAAAATCCATTTTTATATCATGTTTAGGTATCCATTGTAGAGCCGGCTCAAAGGGATATTCAGAATAGCGTCTATGCAGCCAGATAAATAAAATAGTGCCACTAATAATAAGGATAATAGTGGAAATAATAAGAGTCATCAGCCAAACTTTATCTCTCCAGCTTTCGATGCGTTGTCGCGCCGCTTCTTGAGTGAGACCGTTAACATCGCTCGCGGTCCATTGTTTAAGCAGGGTTGGGTTATCCAAAACAACGTGGGGAAAGAAAGTCGCTGCAGGGATTTCCAGCGACGCAACCGGGCTGATCTCAATCTTTTTCCAATTCGTTTCAACTAGATAATGATCATAAAGGTTGCCCGTATCATAACGAAAATTGACTTTAATGTTAATCTTTCCCGCTTGTACAGGTTCATCATCCAACATGATAGACAGTTTTGGCATAATCACTTTGAACAATGGGACGTGATACGTGCCATCTGCCTCTTTTGAGCAAACGTCACAATTATTCAGAAAGATGGTTTGGTTTTGCGGAAAATCGTGCTTGCCAAGCCCCCAAGTATTTTCTTCGTGATCAGCAAATTGGATTTGCACATTATCTGGACGTAGTTCCTCAGCAGTTTTGATACGAAGCACAGCCCTATCATCCCCGCCCACCTGGACCATCAACAATTCTTGGTTAGAAATAGCTAAACGATCTAATTTTATCTCCCTTGGAAAATTAAGGTAATCACTGACATCCGGGAACGTTGGTAAAAATTCGGTCATTCGATAAACTAACGGGTATGCTCCTTCCCCAAGCGTGTCTTGATTATCCTTTCGTCCACCCGCTAAGAATCGGCTTGGATCTTGAGTATGCACTGTAAATATACCATCTTGCGATCTTGTGAGGCGAAATTTTTCTATCACTTTACTAACTAAATGGAGAGCTTCTGCTTTATCTTCCACTTTGGTATATAACCAATGTTCTAACTCTCTACCAGGATCAAACCGATTATTATGACCATCATTACTCAATAACAACAAAACCGTTTCGGAAAAAAATAAATCCGGATCAAGTTTGCTTTGAACAAAGGGCAAAATAAGCGATTCCGCTGTAAAAATAGGCGAAACTTTGCTCTGAAAACGGCATTCATTCTTGGCAACTTGACTTAAAAAATTTTCAAATTTTTGTTTATCTAAATCACTCGGCACGGTTTCCCAATGAAATAGATATTCTGGCAAAACGGATAAACGATCACGCTGGCATTTTCGAGGTGATTGCGGCAAGCCAAAGAATACCAGGGATAAGTGATCGGTGCCGGGTTTATAGGTAGGTAGGGCGGCACCTATGTTTTGGTTTTTTTGAACGCCATAAAATAAGATATCCGGCAACGTTTTTTTGATTCGCGGGAAATGTGTTTTGAAGTCTTTAGAATCATCAATCAAGACGATAAAATGTGTGCCACCAGACGAGGCAACGGTGGCACTCGCCATGAATAGCGTCAATAGGAATAAGATTTTTTTGATGGTGTTCATGAGTTATTAGTCAACTGTTTCAATTTTTCAGCCACAAAATGTAAAAAAATACGAGGATAAACGCGCCAATTACCATTTTCATCGCTTATAACGAAACCGTATTTCTTTAGTTCCTTAATTTGCAGTCTAAAATTTACCCGTTAGTATATATATATGGTATTATTTTTGCTACGCGCGCTTCTATAATAGATGTTCAGGTAAATAACTTCCAAAAACTTGTCAGGTATCCAAGACCTGACAGGTTTATAATAGAAATTATTTATCTGAAAAACGATATATAATAAAGAGGTTCTTGCAAAACTCATGTCATGAAGGCATTCGCGGTGGTCAGCCCCTACAAAACCTGACGTATTTTCGGATTGTAGGGGCGAACCTTTGTGTTCGCCCTCGCTTTCATCCATGAGTTTTGCAAGAGCCTCATAAATATCTGGTGAATAAAAATTTTCATGCCCTAATATTATCACAAATGGGAAAAACTTGAAACAACAACGATATTTCAAAATACCATTTAGCTGAAAGTTGATACAAAGTTCATAGCCATGATAAAATAGTCATTTTGTTATTAGGATAATACGATGGCTCAATCACCTTTTCCTGGTATGGATCCCTATCTTGAATCGCCCAGGTTGTGGGCGGATGTTCATCACAGATTAATAAATATCTTTGCTGAACAATTATCATCATTGTTGATGCCTAAATATTTCGCTGAACTAGAAAGTTATGTTGTCATTGACAAAATCTCGAATGATTCTATCATTGCGGTGCCAGATGTGACGATCACTGAAAATGAATTTAATGAATTTGAGGATTCTATGGATACAGCCGTTGCCATTGCGCCTGCTCCTTTGCACCTAAAAGTACCCATACCAGTACCAACCCATATCATAAATATCCATATTAAGCAAAATGAAGAAAATGAAGAATTGGTAACCGTTATTGAATTACTTTCACCGGTCAACAAGCGAGCCGGCAAAGGACGGGAAAAATATTTGAAAAAGCGCGATGGTTTATTTGAGTCTCGCGTTCACCTGGTTGAAATTGACCTTTTGCGTCAATGGCCCAGGATGCCCTTTGTGGAGGAGACTTTACCAGAAATGGATTATTTAGCGATGGTAAGTAGAGCTTATAAACGACCGGATTGTGAGGTTTGGCCCATTGGATTACGTGAACCATTACCGGTATTACCGATACCCTTATCACGACCCGATCCAGATATACCATTAGATTTGGGCCAAGCTTTACGCACCGCTTATGAACGGGCGCATTATGAGCGGCGCATTAATTACAAGCTGCCACCAATCCCATCCATTAAACAGAAAAATGTGGCGTGGGTTGAGAACTGCTTGCGGTGTCATTAATTCGAGACATAATTCTTGTAGGGGCGAACCTGTGTGTTCGCCCTTGTAAAATTATTTACCTAAACATCTATAACAGGACAGATGGCAAAAAAAAATGTGGCTACGAATTATTTTATTACTTTTATTATTAAATACAATGACGATTATTAATAGCGTTCACGCTAACGGGCGTAATGGTATTGATGTAGTTATTATGATTGATCAATCGGGTAGCATGTCAGGGCGATTATTAGGTTCAAAGTCCCATCCGCAACCTAATGATGAATATGGTCATCGAGTGGCTATTACAAAAAATGTGGTTAATCGACTGGCTGAACATGTTGAGGGGACACCTTTTGTGCATCAAGTGTCCGTCATTGAATTTGGAACGCAGGCGAGCGTCTTTATTTCAAATATGGCGTTGTCTTATGATCCTAATTCGCCTGGGGCAGCCTTACGGATGGCTCAACAGCGTATTTCTTTATTAAAACCGGCTAAATTAGATTATACTAATACACCCGCTGCAATAGAAAAAGCATTGGCTGAGTTTGATAAAATGGATAAAGTTAGTGGCGTTCTAACCAGGGAAAAGTTTTTATTACTTATTACGGATGGTCGTCCTTCTTTACCACCCCACTCAACTGGGGATTTACGCAAGCAGACTAAAATACATAGCACGACCTTAACTCAAAATGGAGCAAATATTTGGGTGGTTGGATTGAATGATGCGGATAATTATTGGAATGAATATGATGGACCAAAATTTTGGGAACCCATTGCGGGATATGACACTCAGAACACGCCTCGCGCTCGATTAGCAGAACCCGCTTTTCCACATATCGCCACTGTTGCAAGATATATAGTCGATGAATGGCTAAAAGTCAGTGGGGAAGAAAATTTTGGAGAAGAGGCTTTTTGTCCACCTTATCTGCGACGTATTGTTTTTGATGCACACTTTAATAAACCGGGAGCCAGTTTACGCATTATGAATCCCAATGGCAGAACGATACAACCCAGCTCGGCAAGCGACACTTATGCGCGTTATGTGATTGATGATCCTTACCCAGGAAATTATCAATTACAAAAAACGCCCGGTTTTAGTTATAAAATCTATGTGGAAAAATATCCACCCACGCTGGTATTTTTATCACCCAAGCCCACGGCGAATCAAAATATTGAAACGCGCATCATCTTTCAGTTGATGAAAAGCTATACGACTCTTGACATAATACCGGATTTGCCAATTGAGGCTAAAATTCACATTAAGCCACCATCAGGGCAAACACAAATATTGGATGCTCAATTTAATGGTGAAGGCAAATTTGTCGTCACTTGGACCCCTATTGAAGAAGGAAAACATGAATTAAGTTTTCAGGCAATCGTACACTATCAAGATGGAAGTCAAACTGACTTATGGGATAATACTCAGCAAGTAATTGAAATTATTGAAGTTTTACCCCATTCCCCCCCTATTCCTCCCTTATGGTTGCGCCTGGAAAAGCCTAATCCACAAAACAATCTATGGATGTTGCCCTGGTCATCAGAAATGGTCACTATCAAAGTCGCTTTACAAGAGGGAAACCAAGAAGAGAGTCGTATAACAGACATAGAAAATTATATTATAGGCTCTGATGACTGGCTATCATTGCAATTAGTGGATAAATCGGGTGTTCCCCTGCCCCCCTTAACTCAGCTCAAAAAAGATAGTGAAAACTATTTCGTCGCTAATATTCCTTTAACACTTGATTGGGCACAGGGAGAAGGATGGTGGTATCCTGGCGAACTCAATTTAGAATTTATCGCCTCATCAGATCGGGTACACGAAGATCGCACCCTAAATGGTGTCTGGCTGCCTATAGATTTAGCAGATAAACGGGTTAATGGTGATTCCATGACCGTAGGCGCGATTAAAATCAAAATACCCTGGTGGTTATACCTGATAATGATAGGTTTACTGATTGTTTTATTAATCGGGGTGTTTATACTCTTTCAACTATTCGTATTGCCAAAACGTTGGCTCGAACAAACTGACACAGGGCGAAAAGTGGATTTGCTCATTTATGACAGCATGGAAGGTCCCGATGGATTTGGTGCTTTACAACCCATTTCCATTGCAAGACAACTCAAAATGCAGCTTGACAATCAAGTTAAAATAATGACGAAAGACGGTAACTCATTGATAGCACAGCAATTTCGTCTAAAGCGTGAACCGTCCATCGAACCGCCCTGCGTAACAATAAACTATCGCTGGCAAAATGACAAAGAAAAGTACCAAGCTATGGTTAGAGGGAAAAATCCACAACAATTAAAAGGTATGCTCAAAGAAAATTATATGGTTCAATTGAGTTATACTAAAACTCGTGCTATAGATGTTCAGAAAAATAATTGAACCTAACGGGCAGATTTCATGTAAGGGCGAACATAAGTGTTCGCCCTGTGAAATGAACATTATAAAAAATCCGATTTTGGAAAAAATCGGATTTCTAACAAGTGAATATCATGGTTTATCTACATAAAATTATGAAACTCATTTCAACTCAACCTGAGAATATTTTATGGCAATGCAAGCATTAGTGATGGGGTTTGGGGGAACGGGTGCCCAGATTCTCACCTACCTCAAAGAAATCGCCGTCCTAAAACAGGGTAAATCACCGGATGGGATTAAATTTTTATTGTTCGATACCATTGCAGACTGGCAACCCGGTGAAACCGTCTCTATTTTGGGCGGAGCGGCTGAAGAACAATTAGCTGAAGGGCATGAAGAAGGCACTTCACTCGATTCGGATAGTGAATACTACTATCTTCAAGATCATCATCCGTACCTTGATGAGCATGTCTTTAAATTGCTAGATAGGCGGGTAGGTCAACCCGATAAATATCCGCATTTAAAGGATTGGTTGCATATTCATTGGCTGGGGCGACATGTTGCCAAACATACCTTGAATATTAAAGAAGGTGCTGCCCAACAACGCCAAATTGGTCGCTTTGCCATGTTCCAAAATGCTGACCGCATTATTCAAAGAATGACCCAGGAATTAAGGAATATCAAACACGGTGAAACGATAGTCAATGTCTGGATTATTGGCTCTTCTGCTGGTGGCACAGGGGCAGGCACGATATTAGATGCCGCCTATATGACTCGTATTGCAGCAGCCGGCATTGGCATACAGATTACAGGCGTGATTGTGTTGCCCGATGTTTATAGCGATAAAGAAGGCATTAGTCAGGCGCGAGCCTATAG
>QNES01000045.1 GCA_003645255.1 Gammaproteobacteria bacterium | reverse complement strand
TTGATATGGGGTTGACCTTTTTTGAACAGTACATATATAGTATTCAGTACAGGTGTCCAAATTTATTTGGGTTTATTTTTAATCGGTCGCTTCCGTTGATGCGAAAAATAGCAAAATGTTCACATCTATAAAAAAGCCACAGCATTTATTAGGTTAAAATGTTAAATATTAAACAAAAACGCTATGCAGGGCGTATTCAGGAACTCATAGCAGAAGGTGAAAACCTCGCAAACAATCCACAACTCTCAAAAGAGGGTTATAAAATCATTGGCGATAATGCTAAACGAATTGAATGGTTAAGCAAAGTCGAAAATATTATTGAGACCACTTTTGGTAAAAACAGCTCACAATTTAGACGAAATGAGGAACTTTCCAGTGGCAAGACTCATTTGCCAACGCAAATCAAGAAAATTGTGGGGTTGTTAAGGGGAGGCTTGAGCGACTTAGAAGGCGGTTATTTAGTTAGTCAAGAATTCTTAATTGCTGGAGAAATTTATGCCACTGTTTTAGAACAGGCTAAAGACTACTTCTATAAGCTGAAAGACAAAAATGTTGCTGCTATGTTATGCAGAACTGTTTTAGAAGATGGGTTGAAAAGAATGGCACGCCAAGAAGGTTTGGAACTCACGTATGGTTCCAAAAAGACAGCAAAGAAGGCTTCCTGTTTGAATGATGAACTGAAAAAAAAGAAAGAACGGTATCAAGAACCACAACGAAGCTTAATTCAAGCTTGGCTCGCGACTGGGAATGCAGCTGCCCATGCAAATTTTGGCAATTATGATGATAATGAAGTAAAAAACATGCTTGAAGGAATTGAGCATTTCTTAGAAAGTGAATTTGGAGGAAACTCATGACAGGACACCAATATTTAGTCGGCGTGCTAGAAAAACAACGACTAACGGATATGGACTTAGAAACATTAAGAAATACTCGTGAGCGGATCATAGGAGATTTAGGACCTATCCGTCAATATGAACCCCGTATTTATTATGGCGGTTCTTATGGCAAAAAGACGATGATTAAGGAATCATTTGACCTTGATATTGTCATCTACTTTCCACATACTGATCGCCGCCCACTCATGGACATGTATGCTTCTGTACATGATTCCCTGAGCCAAGTGGGCTATAGCATGATAGAACAAGAAGTTGCATTAACATTACAACTACCAGGACAATTTCATGTTGATGTTGTAACGGGACAAGCAAAGGATGAAGACTTCTACTACGCCGATTTGTACAACATTGCCGAAAATAGTCGAAAGCGAACTAGCCTAAAAATGCATATTGATGATGCCCGTCGTGTGAAAGACACTATCAAGCTAATGAAGTTGTGGATACGAAGGCATTCATTAGAAATGCATAAATTTGCTATGGAGCAAGTGGTCATACGTGCTTTGAGAGACAAGGACGAAAGCAACTTAGAGAAGTCTTTTCAAACGGTTTTACAATACCTGAAAAGTAGCATTCTTAATGTCAAATTGGTTGATTCTGCTAATTCCAATAACCCCATCAAAATCTCGGAAACGCAACGCTATAAAATAGCACAAGCCGCAGATAATTCTTCTAGCGCAAAATATTGGAAAGATATTATTTAACCAGTGTAGCATGGATCAAATGTAGAATTGTAGGGTTGGTTTCGCTAAAGCGAAACCAACCTTGCTGAAGCGATTGGAATAAACAAAGTTTGTTATATTATGAAGAAAGATATATTTTTCTTGCTTAAATTCGTATGGGAGATTATTGATAATTGGACTTTTATTAAAGAGCATTGGCTCATCTCTCTAATTGTATTTATTGTAATCATATTCTTTTTGTTTGGAAATGATGAATCTGAAACTGAAGAAAAAGCGGAAGTGAAAAATACCACAGAAAATTTTACCCCGATTGATGCTGATATGGGAGCGATTGTCTTTTTTCGTTTTATTTTAATTGCCTCAATATTAACAGGAATTATATCTATTGTTTTAGATATCATGCTGATTGATACTTTACCTCGTCAATTACAAAATTATTTATCGTCACAACAGCAAAATATGGATGCTGTCAATAATACAGAAGCTGCATTTGAACTGTTACTCATAATAGTTATCACCGTTTTAGTGACAATTTTTTATATAGGAATCTGGAATTTTAAACGCTGGGCTAGAATCCTATTTATTGTTCTAACGGTGTTTGGGTTTTTAAGTGCGCCATTAATTTCTGAACCAATTATTCACGTCCCATGGGCGGATGCGTTTGCCCATCTTAGTACAATGCTAGGGGGGATGTTGTTAGTACTTATGTACACTGCGCCTATTAAGTATTATTTTTCTAAAGGAGAACAGCCCCATTAATCAATCCAAATGATAATTCACCTATTATCTGACTCAACTGACCGAATTTGAATCGAAGCCACAATATCTGCCGCTAAAATAGCTCGCGTAGGGTGTGTAGAAAACCCACCTTTCCTCAATCAATGGGGAAACGAAAATAATTTTTCGGTGCAGTGGGACGCGAGCTACCACATTCATCAGTTTTCCACACCTTTTTTTTAATTCCCTATTGAAACAATAGATATGTCGGTTTTTGCTGACTCATTCCAAATCACAATCATGTTGACGCGACAATTCGAGTGATTCATAAGTTTTCAAATTCTTTTGGTGGCGTTGCTCCCTGACTAGTTGACTCCATATAGGTAGATAGCGTAAAATGTTTAACGACTTTTAGTTGCTGTACTTAATTTACCCTCTAATAATTTGGTCAGAGCAAAATTCATAAGGTATAATAATGTCTATAAAAAATAAAAGTTAATCAATTAATGTTACTCTGATTCCAATTATTTTGAATGAATGATCGTAACGAAGTTCCATTACTGCGTTTTCCAAACAGAGTTTGGGAACTAGAAATATAGGAGTTACCATGTTTAACGGTGTTAGACAAAGAGTCACTGTAGGGAAAGGGGGGCGAATTGACTTTTTATCGCCAGAATTGCCAGTGGGTGTGACTGTTGAAATTATTGTTTTGATAGAACCACCTCACCAAGAAACCCAAAAAGAACGCTTGTTGCGCTTATCAGCTAACGACAAACAGTTGCAACAAGCTAGAAAAGAGTTTGCCTCTGAGCAATGGGTAGAACTTGGGAACAACTACGAACTAGATGAGTTGTTAAAAAAATGACTAAGAAACTTATTCGACGGGTTCTCCCTGCGGTAATTGAAGACTTGAAGTATTGGCAACTTCAATCTGATAAAAAGTATCAACGAATAAAAACAATAATAGAACAGCTATGTGTTAACCCTAAAGTCAGTATTGGTAAACCCGAACCATTAAAAGGTGATAAAACAGGTTTGTGGTCATGTCGAATTGACAAGGAACATCGGCTTGTTTATAGCTTCGACGAAGAGTATCTCTACTTATGGCGAGCGCGTTACCACTATGTTGATATTCCTAAACTGTCATCAAAGAATGATGCTATAGTTCTGGAATAATTGGAGCTTGAGGTTTTAGCAAGTGTAGGTGGGTTTTGCTATAGCGAACCTCTGGTCAGCGAAGCTAAACCTACCTTTGCCTACCACATCAGTTTTCCACACCTCTTTTTTAATTCCCTATTGAAGCCGATAGATATGTCGGATTTTGCTGAGTCATTCCAAATCACAATCATGTTGACGCGACAATTCGAGTTATAATATAAATAATAGTATGGTATTTTATTTAATCACCCTTATTAATAAAAATGGCTCAAATTATCGGAGAAAATTATGGGATTTTTAAAGGGCAAACGTGCCCTGATTGTTGGATTAGCGAGTAATCGCTCAATTGCTTGGGGCATTGCCCAGGCGATGCACCGTGAAGGTGCCGAATTGGCTTTCACCTATCAAAATGAAAAACTCCTAAGCAGGGTAGAAAAGATGGCGGCTGAATGTGATACTAATATCACTTTGCCCTGTGATGTTAGCAGCGATGAACAAATTAAAAGAGTTTTTGACGAATTACAAAAATCATGGGATGGCTTAGATATTATTGTTCATTCCGTCGCTTTTGCGCCGCGAAAAGAGTTAGAAGGTGCTTATTTAGAAAATGCCACTCGTGAAGGTTTTAATACAGCCCACGAAATCACTTCTTATAGTTTTTCTGCCTTGGCAAAAGCGGGGCGTAGTTTGATGCAAGGGCGCAAGGGCGCGTTGTTAAGTTTGAGTTATCTGGGTGCAGAACGTGCGGTGCCTAATTATAATGTGATGGGTTTAGCGAAGGCGAGTTTAGAAGCCAATGTGCGCTATATGGCATATAGCTTGGGTCCTTCAGGTATTCGTGTGAATGGTATTTCGGCGGGACCCATACGTACTTTAGCCGCCGCCGGCATTGCCGATTTTCGGAGTATGCTAGATACTTTTGAAAAAAATGCGCCTTTGCGGCGCAATGTCACCATTGAAGAAGTTGGCAATGCTGCTGCATTTCTATGTTCTGATTTAGCTTCCGCCATCACAGGCGAAATCACTTACGTTGATTGTGGATATAATATTATTGGGATGTATGGTTAATGTGAAAGATGATTTTTAACTCCTGAGAAATCCGATTTTTTCAAAAATCGGATTTCTTATAATGTTGTACTAACCACTCTTTAAGCATGAAATATCAGCGACTTGCAAAAATAAGTTGCGCACCTTTTGTACAAATGCTAACCGATTAATACGTATCGTGCTATTTTCATCCATCACCATGGCATGATCAAAAAAATGATCTACAGCTTCGCGTAGGCTCGCCAAATGTTGGAGGGCGGTTTGATATTCGCCGGTTTGTAGCAAGGGGGCAATTTTTTCTTTGACAACTTCCATTTCATCGTATAACCGCCTTTCAGCGCTATGATTAAAATACGTTTCATTTGGTTCATCAGGAAAAGATTCTTTCGCCTTTTTCAAAATATTATGAATGCGTTTATTGGCACTGGCTAAACTCATCGCCTCCGGCAAATGGCGAAAAGCCTCTATGCCACGCAATCTTTGATCAACCTCTAAAGGCGAAGTCGGGCGACAAACTAATACCGCTTCAATACTATCCAGGGGAATCCCTTGATCTTGATAATATCCCTTGAGACGTTCTGACATAAAATCAAAAACTTGGGTACTGGTATTGGCTTTGATTAAATTATCGGGATACGCAGCCTGCGCTTGTTCCAATAATGCTTGAACATCTAAAGATAATTGACATTCAATCGTCATTCGCAGCACACCAAGCGCGGCGCGGCGTAAGCCAAATGGATCCTTATCCCCACTCGGTATTTGCCCAATACCAAAAATACCGATTAGCGTATCCAATTTATCTGCAATTGCTAAAGCTTGCCCTAACGGTGTTTGGGGCAACGCATCTCCCCAAAAACGGGGCTGATATTGCTCGCGTAACGCTATCGCTACCTCATCCGTTTCTTGATCATGGCAAGCATAATATTCGCCCATAATGCCCTGCAATTCAGGAAATTCTCCCACCATTTCCGTCATCAAATCGCATTTAGATAACATGGCAGCACGAATACCTTGTAATTCTTCAACCCCTAATTGTTTCGCAATCGTACCGGCTAAATTGGCAACGCGCTTAGATTTATCATACAAACTACCTAACTTCTTTTGGAAAATAACGGTTTTTAACTGATTTAAATGACTTTCTAGTGATTTTGCCTGATCATTCTTCCAGAAAAAAGCAGCATCACTTAAACGGGGGCGAAGCACTCGCTCATTGCCGGTTTGAACCACTTTCGGTTGAACACTTTCAATATTGCTAATAGCAATAAAACGAGGCAATAGTTCACCTTCTGAATTAACCAAATGAAAAAATTTTTGGTGTTCCTTCATAGTGGCAATAAGTGCCTCTTTTGGAACCTCAAGAAATGTTTCATCATAACTACCCGCTACCACCACGGGCCATTCAACTAAACTAGTCACCTCATTTAATAAAGCCTCATCAATCACAGCTTGCCCACCGATTTCTTCAGCCTTTTCTTCCACCAACACACGCACTAACTCATGACGAGTTGTAAATGAAGGTATGACGTGACCGGTTTTTTCCAGGCATTTAACATAATCGCTAGGTGTGTCTAAATGAATAGGTTGTGGATGATGGAAACGATGCCCTCGCGTTTCGCGCCCACTACGCACCCCCAGTATTTCAGTTTCAACCACCTCATCACCAAACAAAATCACAATCCAATGGACGGGGCGCACAAATTCATAAGGTAAATCACTCCACCGCATTCGCTTAGGAATCGGTAGGGCAGCTAATGCCTCTTCGATGATATTTGGAATCAAGGCAGTGGTGGCTTGCCCATTTTGTATGCTACGATGAGCCAACCACACCCCTTTCTTAGTTTCCAGTCTTTCTAAATCAGTCACTTCGACACCACAAGAACGCGCAAATCCTAAAGCCGCTTTCGTCGCCTGTCCATTCTGATCAAAAGCAGCCGCAATAGCAGGACCACGCCTTTCTATTTTACGGTCCGTCTGCTGAATCGCCACACCTTTAATTAATACCGCCAAACGGCGCGGTGTCGCAAAAGGGGTGGCAACATGATAATTCAAGTCTTGCTGTTCAAGCCCTTTACATAAAGTAGATGAAAAAACTTCTGAGAGTACTTGCAACGCCTTAGGGGGCAATTCTTCCGTACCCATTTCTATCAATAAATCGCGGGTTTCAGACATTTTTTAGCTCCCCTTGACACACATTGGAAAATTCAAAGACTGACGGCGCTCATAATAGGCACTTGCCACCGCCCGTGCGAGCGTTCGTACTCGCAAAATATAACGTTGTCGCTCAGTTACCGAAATCGCATGACGGGCATCCAATAAATTAAAAGTATGAGAACTTTTAAGCATCATTTCATAAGCAGGTAAAGATAATCCCTTATCAATCAATGACTTACTCTCACTTTCATACAAATCAAACTGTTGAAATAACTTATCAACCGGCGCCTGTTCAAAATTATAAGCCGACATTTCCACCTCATTCTGATGAAAAACATCCCCATAAGTGATACGCCCTAATGGTCCATCAGTCCATAGCAAATCAAAAACACTTTCCACACTTTGCAAATACATCGCAATGCGTTCTAAACCATAAGTAATTTCCCCAGTGACGGGTTTGCATTCCAAACCGCCCACCTGTTGAAAATAGGTAAATTGCGTGACTTCCATACCATTAAGCCACACCTCCCAACCTAAACCCCAGGCACCGAGTGTTGGAGATTCCCAATTATCTTCCACAAAACGAATATCATGTACTAAGGGATCAATACCCAACATTTTCAAAGAGCCAAGATACAACTCTTGAATATTCAAAGGCGATGGTTTAATAACCACTTGATATTGATAAAAATGCTGTAAACGGTTAGGATTTTCCCCATAGCGTCCATCGGTAGGACGACGAGACGGCTGTACATAAGCCGCACTCCAAGGCTCCGGACCAATAGCACGTAAAAATGTGGCTGGGTGAAACGTCCCAGCGCCGACTTCCATATCATAAGGTTGCTGCAATACGCAGCCCTGATTAGCCCAATATTCCTGTAGGGCAAGAATTAAAGCTTGAAAAGTCATAGATTCAGTTATCAGTTGTCAGTTGTCAGTTACCCGTAAACGATTATTAGAAATACTATTTTTGGCAAAAATAGTATTTATTTAAGCCTGAATACTTTCAAAATTAGAACATCGAGTGATACAAAGACTGACTTAATTTTACAAGATTCACTATTTTCGACAAAGAGATGTAGAGTGGGGAAGAAGAGAAGGACGTGCAGAAGTCATAAGCATGTTACGAATGCAACAAGAATGAAAAATAACTAAAGTGGAAAATTCACTCAAACGCATGGAAGAAAAGTATGATATAAAGAAATCTGCTCAGTGAAATCGGCGTTTTTAATCTTTCAACCATAACGACAAGAATTGTATATAAGCAAGGGATTAAAACCGTTTTTTGAAAAAAGAGTATTTATTTTTGACCAAATTTAATTTGCTAATGTCGTATTTATCAGCAAATTATCTAGATTCACAGATTTGATTGCAGTGAAGTATACATGCAATCCTTGTAGTTGGAGCAGGTTTGCAACCTGCTCCTCACGTTTCCATTACTCAAACGGACGGTGTTTCAAAAATGCCATTAAGTATCGGGCAGACACACAGGTCAGCCCCTACAAGACCCCACGTATTATGTTATTGTAGGGGTGAACCTTTGTTATCGCCCATTTTTTAAAAAAATGGCATTGGTTTCAAACCCCATTCCGCAAGAGAATCTTCAATAAAATGTTTAACTTCAAGCAGGTATCACATTTTCGGCTTGTGGACCCTTCTGCCCCTGTGTGACTTCCATAGTGACTTTTTGCCCTTCCTGTAGAGATTTGAACCCATCTCCTTGAATGGCACTATGATGTACAAACACATCTGGCTCGTTACCACCGTCTCGTTCAATGAAACCATAGCCTTTGCTATCGTTAAACCACTTTACTGTACCAGAAACTATTTGATCTGACATATAAACCTCATCACTTAAATGTGCCAACCTAGATTGGCTTTTTTATTAAAACCCAGCCTTTTGATAAAGCTGGCATAACTTACTTAGCAAAAATTAGAAATCTATGCAAAATAAGACGGAAATAGCAAAGATCATAAATCAATCTTTGCAAAAAATCTGTACCTATTGTTATAGATGTTCAGAAAAAGAAATTTTATATATTTTTTTTGAAATTATTTATCTGAAAAACTATAGCAAGCTTAGAAACCCATTATAACAAACTGAAGGCATTTTTTACATATTTTTTAGGGCAGGAGCAACTTTGCAACTTGCACCTCACGTTTCCATTAGGCAACAAAAGCCTACATAACATGCTATATTGTGCCCGTGTGGAGTATAATCCGCACCGATAAAATAATCCTGCCCATCCTTTCATCCGTTTAACTTTGTTCAAATATTTCTAAATCACCTTTTTAATTAATTGTTATTTTTAATTCGTTATCAGTTATGTAAGCGGCCTCAATCCTTCTTTTAAGCCATCCCTTTTTTATCTGATTTTGGAAATTGAGCAAAAGCATCTCGCACTCGTTGTGATTTCATCAGATAAAATATCAATACGAGATCGATATAAATAAACATTAAATTCACTTCATTAATTTTTTTGGTGCCTTGCACAAAATACCAGGTAAAAAAAGCCATTTCCAATACAATTGCCAATAACAATAACCATTGACCCTTTTGCCATATCCAACGTAACCAATGGCCAGTAGTGGGCTTCCGTCCTGCCATGCTGATGATGACCAATAATGCAGGAATGCAAGAATATAACAAAGTACCACTGGAAAATTGGCCTGACGGCATTATTTGTATTAATGGCTGTACTACCATTCCAATCATTGGAATATGTGCCATGATAGGCAAAGCAATAATAAGATAATGCTTGAGCAAATAAAAATTGGCCAATACTAAAAACAGAGGTATTTTTAATACATCGTATTGATTATAATCATCGGGTGTATAACGTATCATAATTGATTAATTGCTGGTTTAACTTAAAAATTAAGGTACCAAAGGGGTAATCCCTTGTGGTTACCCCACAGCATGATCCTTATCTGAAAATCCATAGACTAAAACCAATTTCCAATCAACAAAAATGCCGCCCAATAATAGGGATGCTGATAATGTACATAATCCTTATTGGTTAGCATCATTTTTTGAGCATTTTGCAATGCTTCCGCCTTGGAAAGGGCAGGGTTTTGTAATTGCCGATAAAATTCGATAACAACTGATCCATACTCATTTTATCATCATAAGTCAAAATAAACGTATCTTCCAGATTGGCACTAAATTGACCATGAGAAGCAATATGTACAATAGAAAAATTATTATGTTTGATGTTCTGGTAGAGGTTAGAAATTGTAAATTCCTTATTTATCAAATACTTATGATGGACATCATATAACGTATGTAAGCTTTTTAATTCATATTCAGTACAAGGCAAAGAAGAAAAACCTTGTACCGCTTCAGACAATCCGCCTAATAAAATCGTTTTTTTTTCTGGCTCGAATGAGCGGTTTCTTGAGACAAAAGTTCGGTGTGATCGCCAGTGCAAATTGTTGAATAAGAAATGTTTGACCATCGTGCAGGGCAGCAAAGGGCGTAATATCCCATCGGGAACAATGACCCAAGTTTTGATGTCCTGTAATTGAGAAAGTAAAGGCTTAATTAACGAACTGTAAAGTGTTTGAGCGGGTTCTAAAAAAGTTTGGATTGCTGGTACGCGGTTCCGCCGCTGCGGAAAACAAATTTCCTTTAGAGCAGATAGATCAGATGCCGAAGCAGCCACATTTCTAGTGAGTTTTTCAGGATGGGGGTTATGTAATGGCAACAAAAAAGAGATAATTTGATCGTGTAATATTTTTTCACGAATGGGAACCGTCACTTGGGTTAAACTATTGCGCCGATGAAGTAATAATTCCAAACGATCAGGGAGTGGAATCGGATACAGTACAGCCGTTTCTGCATCAATAATTTGATCTAAGTCGATACATTTAGTTTGGAGTTCAAGGCATTCATGTTGAAAATAATCTTGTAATTCGGTTTCTTTAAAAATTTCTATCACATTCCTAGCTTGTTTTAGCAATTTATCGCGTTTCGCCGTTTGAGCAGAACGGGCTTGTTGCAATAATAAATCAGCTAATTCAAAATAAACGGAACCGGTGGTTTCACGAAACGAAGTAACGAAGTTAATTATTTCGTCTGAACTGTCAAAAAAGTAATCCGTCATGGTTAATGGTATGCGAACCGGTTGGATGTTTTTGACAGCTTGTTGATAGGCAGCTATAGCCCCGCTTTGATTACCTTGTGCTTTGAGAATACGTCCAAGTTGCCAATACCATAAGTAAGATATATGAGCTTGCTCACGGATTTTTTGAGCTGAAAAGAGTGCTTGTCGCGTCAATAATAAGGCATCATCATAACGTTTATCGTTTTCATACAATTGTCCTAAATAGCCATAAGCAAAGGATTTTGCCGCTGCGTTATTCAAGTTTTCCGCATAACCTTGTTGGAAAGCCCTTTCAAAAAGTGGCAGAGCTTGTAGAGAGCTTAAGCAGCCTAAAAATAGGAATAGGTAAAAGTAACGAATCATAATAATAGCTTTGTCTATCTATAAATACGTGACATAGATTCGCGGAAAGTTTTTGCCCGATTAGAAATCGGATTTTTTCAAAAATCGGATTTCTTTAACCCCTTAAATCAAGCCCTTTGCCCTTCTAACTGAGCCGCCTGATTCATACAACCCTTTTTTCTCATTTCAGTCACTTTAGCATCTATTGACAAATGAGCGGGTATTCGATAGAAGATGATTTTTCTATGGTAATGACCCCGACTCTTTTTAAGCCTTATCAAGTAGGTGGTACCTGATTGAATTGGCATCTTGCCCCTTGGCCAAACCAATGTGACTTCTGAAGCGAGCCAACGTATAAAAACCTCTTTTTGGGTATGGGTATTTTTAATCACCACCCTATCTACCTTATGCCCGGAGCGTTTTTTATTGACTAACCATAAGTTCACCTCTTCTGGGTAAACATAGCACAAAGGAGTGGGGCGGCTGTAAATGCTGTCTTGACAAATATCTACCGCCCAGACATTAGGTGGCGTACCACAACTAAGGTTTCCTCATTTTCACTTTTAATTAAGTCCTGTTTGGTATTTCCTACCATAAATTATTAACTGTACTGTATTTAAGCTCTTTTGTCAACTCCCTGAACGAATTTTTGCTTTATGAGTCTGAAATGTCCAAACCTGCCAGGTTTTAAAAACCTGGCAGGTTTAATTTCGGGTATTATTGAATTTTAATTCCTTAGCCCTTTTCACGGCAGCTTTAATAATCGCTTCTTTATCTACCTTAGATACTGTTTTGAGCCGTTCAAAACGGGCTTCTTTTTCAGCTTGATCGCGTTTCATCCGAAAAGTACGAAATTCATACCGTCGCTTGACAATCTCCGCTTTTTTATGTTCATGAAGATTAGCACGAATTTCCGCTTTAACATAACGATAGTAAGCAACTAAAGGGATATGGCTTGGACACACATAAGCACAACTTCCACATTCAATACAATCAAAAATGTGATAATCTTTAGCTTTTTTAAAATCCTTGGCTTTAGCATACCAATAAAGTTGCTGTGGTAACAAATTGATGGGGCACACTTGGACACAAGCCCCACAACGAATGCAAGGCATTTGCAAGGGAGGCAGTTCATCAGCACGGGAAAGAATTAAACAATTCGTCGTTTTAATAATAGGCATCTCATCATTGGGCAAAGCAAAACCCATCATGGGACCACCCATAATTAATCTTTCTATTCCATCTTGCCGTCCACATTGATCAATGACAATGTGCATCGGTGTCCCTAATAAAACTTCAAGATTTTGTGGTTTTTCTATGGCGTTTCCGGTGATTGTGACAATTCGTGACACTAAAGGTTGCCCTAATTGTACGGCACGATAAACTGCTCTAGTCGTTTCTACATTATGCACCACTATGCCAATACTAGCCGGTAACTGATTATGTCCAAGTTCTTTTCCAGTCAAGACTTGAATTAATTGACATTCATCGCCCATTGGGTATTGAGTTGGTACTTGTACCACTTCCACCTGTTCTTTTGCCGCTTCTAATAAAGCTAGATAAGCCTCCTGTTTGTTATCTTCCACCGCAATAACACACCGTTTGACTCCACCTAAAACATGCATGAGTATTTGGATACCAGCAATAATCTCATCTGGATGTTCACGCATAAGGCGGTCATTACAAGTAATATAAGGCTCACATTCAACCCCGTTAATAATTAGGGTATCTATAAAATAACTATCATGTGTTAATTTGATATGGGTTGGAAAACCTGCGCCTCCTAATCCCACTATGCCCGCATTCGCAATGTGGTTACGTACCACATCATGGGTTAAATCGCTATAGTGGGTAAGCGGTAACCGTTCTATCCACTTATCCTGCCCATCAGTTTTAATCACAATGCAAGGTGCCGTTAAACCGGACGGATGTGGCACCGCACGGGGTTCAATAGCGATAACGGTGCCGGAACTAGAAGCATGAATGGGGGTACTTATTATAAAACGGCAATCCTTCCCATTGCAATGGGCAATGATTTGACCTTTTAATACCTGCTCACCTACCTTTACAATAGGTTCTGTTGGCGCACCGATATGTTGTAATAAGGGCAAGATTAACAAAGGTGGAAGTTTGCCCTGAACTATTGGCGTTTGATTAGATAAACTTTTATGTTCATCGGGCTTGATTCCACCCTGAAATAAGCAAGGTTGTGTCATCACACAGGCTCCATTAAATAAATTTTGTCATCTTTACGGCAAGACAGGATAAGGCCATTTCCAAGTATCCGCCGTTAAGGGGATAGATATCATCGATAAACTATTAACTGGACAATGCGCAATACACCGTTCACAGCCCATACATTCCTGGGCAATGACCGTATGCATTTGCTTAGGTGCCCCTAAAATAGCATCTACCGGACAAACTTGTATGCACCAAAGACAACCAATACAAGTTGATTCATCAATCACTGCTAATTTCTGCAATCCTTCTACGCCATATTTTATATCAAGGGATTTAGGTGTTCGATCTAATAAATTTGCTAAAGTTAAAATATCCAGTGAGCCACCGGGTACACATTGGTTAATATCTGCCTCCCCTTTAACAATGGCTTTAGCATAAGCGCGGCAACCTGGATAACCACATTTTCCACATTGTTGCTGTGGTAAAATGGCATCAATTTGCTCCACTACCGGATCACCTTCTACTTTAAAACGCACCGTAGCATAACCCAGCAATAAACCAAACAATAAAGCCAGTCCTCCAAGCATACCAACTGTAGCTATCATCATTTGACTAACCCTGTAAACCCCATAAAAGCTATTGACATAATGCCTGCGGTAATCAACGTAATCGGTGCACCTTTAAATGTTTCTGGTACATCAGCCACAGCCACACGTTCACGTAATCCCGCAAATAGGACTAATACCAGTGAAAAACCAATAGCTGCTCCAAAACCATAAATAGCCGATTCTATAAAGCTATGTTTTTGTTGTACATTTAACAAGGCAACTCCCAACACGGCACAATTCGTGGTAATCAAGGGCAAAAAAACACCTAAAATTTGATATAACAAAGGACTCGTTTTATGAACCACCATCTCCGTGAATTGCACCACCCCGGCAATAACTAATATAAAGGTGATGGTCCGTAAAAATTCTAAGTCATAAGGTATTAATAAATATTCATTAACTAAATAACTGCTTATGGAAGATAATGTCAACACAAAAGTGGTAGCCAATCCCATTCCCATAGCGGTTTCTAGTTTAGTCGAAACACTCATAAAGGGACATAGCCCTAAAAAGTTGACGAGCACAAAGTTATTAACAAGAACCGTACTAATAAAAATAAATAAATATTCAGTCATGTTTTTTAATGAATAGTTTTGTACAGTACAATTAAAGATTATTAAAATCAATAAGTTAAATAAAAATATCCTGTACAAAAATTGATTTTATAAAAATACTTGCAATTGGCAAAAATAATCTATATCATATTCCTAATATTTTCGGATTTTGTTGATTACTCAAAAAACATAAAATGCCAAATACTAACTGATAGGTAATATTATGAAAAAAATACTATTGATTTATGGACTTTTCTTCGGCATGGTCGCTCATGCCCAAGATTATACGGTGGACTTTTATACCACTAACCCCTCGCTTGTAGAGGGTAATGCTATCATATTTGATGGTGTTCGATTAAATGGTCTGGGTCTTACCCCTGAAGATGCTGCAAAAGCAAAGTTCGTTTTTGATCCCAACGACTTTACCTTCAAACTCGACCTTGACAGCGTTGTTGTTTATGCCGGTGTTAGCGTTTTTCATGAACAACACATGGTCAAAGATGTACCAGCCGATCTGGTGCAACCGTTTTATATCGCCAATCTGGATGCAAAGACTGGCAAAAAAGATGAAGAAATCGTTGTCCCTGTTGGACAAGCATTAAGTGCTGGTACGGATTATGAGTTCACCGTTCCTGCGGGCGCATCTTTCGTGGGTGACTTTAACCTCTCTATTGGTTATGTGATGTCTCTATATTTCAGTAATGCAAGTCAAGATATTGCATATCAATTGACAGGTCCTGCAGGCATTGAACTTGAAGGAGAAGTTAAACGTGGACAAAAAGTGTTTACCAAGCCCATTAAAATTCTCCTGGCTGGTGATTATCAACTTTCAATACTGCCCAGTAACCCTGAAAAAAGTATGACATTTCTCTTGGAAACCTTTAATGCCAACAACCGAGCCATGAAATCATTAAAGGATGGTGATAAGCTAAAGGAAAGTTTTGTCAGCAATACTTGGGACTATGCCAAATTCTTGGTCACATTGGAGCCTGAAGATACCTTAAAGGTACCGGCTGTGAAAAAGCTGAAAGCGGCAGATGGCGGAAATTGGGAAAAAACAAATATCCAAAATCAAACACTGACCTTAAAGTTGGTAGATAAGGACAGTCACGTTGTCGCTTATGCTGACAACTTTGAGGCTTTGGTCTTTCCGTATCCCGGTGTCACTTTTCAGGATTACTACCTTTTCATCTACGATCAAATCGGTGGTGGAAGCAAGTATTCTGGTCAAGTAGAGATTGCTAATCCAAATAAGCCGCCCAAACCGCCCAAACCGCCCAAAAATCCTAAACCGCCTAAAGCTGATACCACGCAGGATGAGCCTACGCAAGATGAACCTGCGCAGGATGAACTTACGCAGGATGAGCCTATACCAGGGGATGAAATATAATACCCTTTTGCTGGAGCAGGTTTGCAACCTGCTCCAATTGTGAATTATTTTTCTGAACATTTATAGCCTTATCCGTTTGTTTCATTAATCTGTTGTACTTAATAGATATTCATTAAAATCCACTTTCCCTAATTAATACCGTATTAATTAATATCCAAGCACGTTGAATCAGCGGTTTTTTATTCATCGCTTTTAAGACGACACGCCCTTGATGCACACGACTAGGGATATTGGTTTGCTCCATAATAGATAGATAAACCCGATAAATTGCTTCTTGGGGAATTAAATGTTTGTTGGGTGTCAGTTTGACTGGAACACCACCCCCATAGATAGACGCAATGTAGTGATCACTAGACTGTAATTGTGTAATATTAGCGGGATCAATGGCTGTAATTTTCACCTTAATCGGAGACTCATCAGGTGCATCGGGATAAAAATGTCCTGTATGCCCAATAGCGATTTCAGTTAAATTATTTTCATTCACATAAGCGGTAATGCGAGTAGCCGATTTATCAATTAACTGGGCTAAAACTAAGTTGGGATTAATCCAACGCCCCTTTTTTAAGGCATCAGCAACATGGACAATATCACCGGCAAAAGGCGCTGTTATTTGCAATAATGCTTGCAACGTCTGATAGCCCTGTATTTCTGCTTGGATTTCTGCTAACTGTTTTTGCAAAACATGGCTGCGTTCTAAATAGATACGATCACTAGGTTGAAGCTTTAATTGTAATTTTAATGATGCTTCTTGGCGTTGCGCCGATTCTAATTGATATTGAATATCGGGTTCTTCTAAAATAAATAGGGTTTCACCGGCTTCTACCATTTGCCCAGGCTGCACATTCACTGCCACAATACGCGATGACATAGGCGCATAAATATCATGATGCGCTTTAGAACGATAAATTGCAGGTGCATCAATTGTCGTTTGCCAGGGTATCACCAATAGGGCAATGCAGGCTGTTAATAATAATAAAAAAATGAAAGTATTTCGATTTAATTGCATATCTGCTCGTCGTGTTAGCCAATAACGTATTTCACGGTAAATGGGTTTCAGTATAAACCAGGTAATTTCTACCATCATCAGAAAAATACCCAGTACCTTAAAAAAGAAAAAATAGACAATAAGGGCAATGCCTAAGAATAAAAAAAAACGATAAAGCCAAGTCCCAAAAGCATAAATCAACATAATATGGTGTCGATGGGGCTGAAAACGCTCTGGCACTGGATCACCTAAACCCAATATTTTTTCCCTTAACCACCAACGTGCTAGGGCAAAACTACGTTCTTGTAGATTATTAATACCCAAATAATCACTCAGCATATAGTAGCCATCGAAACGCATGAAGGGATTCAGATTAACCAATAAAGTCATACCCCAGGTGACTACCGCCAGCATAAATACCGCACTGCGAAAAGGGCCATCAGGTAAAAAGTTCCACCATAAAGTCGCGATTATCGCTAAACCTAATTCTGCAATAATACCGGCAGAATCTATCCAAAATCGTTGACGGCGCGAAGTTAATTTCCAAGCATCCGATGCATCTGTATACAGTATGGGCCACATCACCATAAAAGCCACCCCCATAGTCGGCACTTGAAGCCCATAATATTTTGCGGTATAACCATGTCCCAGTTCATGGATTGCTTTTGCAGACAATAAAGCCCCCATAAAGATCAAAACACCTTCCACGGAAAAGAAGTAAGGAAAAGTGCTCATAAATACCGAAAATTGGCGAGAAATCAAATAAATACCTAAAAAGGCGCAAATGGTTAATATGATAGCAAAAGTTTTGGTAAAAAGAAGGCGCACAATAGGCAAAGTCGCATTTAAAAAACGATCAGGATGTACCAAAGGAATACGAAAAAATAAGTAACGGTGTAAAAGAAAACTAACGATAGATTGCTTAGCTTTTTTGGCTTGTTGACTTAAATGCTTGATGACTTTTTCACCTTGCAGTTTCAATAATTGACTATCACTCAAAAATTTGACTAGACGCTGCACCGTTTCGATGGAAATATGAAAACTGGTTTCTTGATTAACCTTTTCAATTAATTGATCTAATGTTTTTTGCCTTTCCCAACGACGTAGCATTTCAAATTCTAAACGCCCCACATTAAAATAACGATGTCGAACGGGATCATAAATGACCCAGGTAGGGGCACCTTCCACTGTGCGAGTGCTGGGATATAAATTTAAATTTGCCCGTAAAGGGGGTAAGGATTTTTCTGCCTGTTGTTGTTTAGGAGGCATAATTTATTTTAATTGTGAAACTTAGTGAAGAAGTCTTTGTGAATTGTTAACGCTTATAAATTCGATTTTTTGAAAAAATCGGATTTTTGATCATTAATTTTTAAGTACAAAAATTAACAACATTCCAGCCATTTATGGTGGATTGCACATTTTTTTATAGGTTTTTTTTTTGAAGGAATTAATTAACAGGTAGGATATTTAGTTAGAACTGTCAAGCTTTCGGATTTTCGGAGGGGCAAACATAAGTGTCCTGGTTTTCAGAACATCTAAAAGTGGGGAGTATTATTGTTTTGAGCCATTTAACTCTGAAGACTTCGTCGGTTGGACCCCTACAAAAATCACGTCTTATGTGATAATTGTAGGGGCAAATCACCGCGAACGCCTGGCTTAACTTAGGCAAGTTGCCGAAGTTATTTTATGGACATTCCTTAATAGCCATGCGTGTGTTATCTTTTTTATTCAGCAGGAGCAGCAGCTTCAGGAGCAGCAGCTTCAGGAGCAGCAGCTTCAGGAGCAGCAGCTTCAGGAGCAGCAGCTTCAGTAGCAGCAGCTTCAGGAGCAGCAGCTTCAGTAGCTTCACTAGTTGCAGTTACAGCTTCAGGAGTAGTTTCAGCACTATCATCGGCTGCAAGAACCATAGGGCTAGCAACTAAAGCAAAGCAAAAGGCAACGGCTGTTGTAATAGTTTTATTCATTTTGATTATCTCCAAATAAAGTTGGTATAAATTTCACTCAGCTTCTAAGAGCAAATGTGAAATTGGCTAAAATATTTTTTAGCTGAAAGATATTATACACGAAATTCAAAAAAAAACACACACTTTGCAAAAAAAATGGCAAAAAAAAACAAATTAATAGATAACTCATTGAAAAATAAATAAATTTTTTCAATAAAATATCATCCATAATAAATAGCTTTTATGTATTTCTTGCAATTATTAAAGTATTTATGATATATAGATGTTCAGAAAAATAATTTACTTCGGAACGAAGTTTCATACGCACGAGGGCAACCACAAAAAATTGCCCCTACAAATGGATAATTGATATTATGTTGTGGCAAGAAGAAACGTCTCAAAAAGAGGTACTTATCCCTCAAATGATTGTCGATCTGGTATTTGACTTGGATTGTCGTTGTTTACCTGTTGATCATGTTTATGCTCTTTCGCAAGCGATTTCTAAGGCATTGCCCTGGTTTGAGCAAGAATCACAGGCAGGATTGCTGATGATTCATGGTGCACAATCCGGTCATGGTTGGCATCGCCCTGATAAGCCAGATGAACTGTTATATTTATCGCGTCGGACCAAACTAACCCTGCGTCTACCTCAACATTGTCTAGCAAATGCCCAGGCACTGAGTGGTATGATGTTGGAGGTTGCTGGTTATCCCTTTAAGATAGGGCGTGCTAAACAAAAACCATTCCTTCCCATGCCGGTATTATTTGCGCGACAGATTCTTGCTAATCATGAACAAGATGAAGAAGCTTTTTTAGAAACGGCGATAGCACAATTACAAGCCCAAGGTATTGCATGTCGTAAAGCACTCTGTGGAAAAAGTCATCGTTTTAAATTACCCGAAGGCGAATTATTCACTCGCAGCTTAATGATTGCCGATATGAAACCGGAAGAATCACTAAGCTTACAAGAACAGGGCTTAGGCGATGGAAAAAAAATGGGTTGTGGTTTATTTGTCGCTCATAAAGATATTAAGCCAATTGTTAATGGTTAATGGTTAAACTTTTCGCTAATCCTTGCCCCATTAATACTTTAGTTTGCGTTGATAGTTTTGATAACCAGGCGATACGGTTAGCGTCTAATAATACAATCACTGTCGAACCCATATTAAAGCGCCCCATTTCATCCCCGCGTTGTATAACCTGGACTTCATCGTAATGCCAATGTTGAATTTGAGACCAACGGTTAGGAGTCACAGTCCCCATCCATACGGTTTCTATACTACCCACAAAAAGTGCGCCCACTAAAATTAAAGCCATTGGTCCAAGTGCCGTCTCAAATAAACAAATAACTCGCTCATTACGTGCAAACAAATTAGGTACGACTTCGCTAGTCCGTTGATTGACACTGAATAAACGACCAGGAATATACATCATGTCTGTCAATTGCCCCGTGATGGGCATATGTATACGATGGTAATCCTTTGGTGATAAATATAAGGTGCCAAACAAGCCGGATTTAAACAGATTCACCATTTTCTGATTGCCCCCTAATAAATCTTCTAAGCGAAAAAAGCGCCCTTTGGCTTGCAGCAAGCGATTTTCATCAATTTTACCGATTTGACTAATTTTCGCATCGACTGGACTAATGATTTCTACATCCGCCAGGGGACGGGCTGTCGGTTTAAGGGCGCGAGTGAAAAATTGATTAAAACTTGCATAATCACGCACATCGGATGATTGGACTTGGCTCATATCGACATCATAATGCTTAATAAATCGTCGAATAAGCCAGTGGGTAAATGCCCCCATTTGCAAACGGGTGAGTTTTAATATCAACCTAGAAA
Organism: Gammaproteobacteria bacterium; assembly: GCA_003645255.1. Classification (GTDB taxonomy): domain Bacteria; phylum Pseudomonadota; class Gammaproteobacteria; order Beggiatoales; family Beggiatoaceae; genus QNES01. Next base: position 5,227 of record QNES01000045.1, on the reverse strand, counting down.
GTAAATGTTGGGGAATCAGGTACTGTGGTAGGGTTAAAATTCGGTCAATTAATGAAGGTTTTGGTGTATCCATATTTAAGTTATCAGTTATCAGTGGTCAAGTCGTGCATAAACTTTAGCTTCGCTTCTGTCAGTTTCACAATTTTCTTTTGCCCAGATTATAATAGAACGCATCATACATCACTCACTGCGGTTACAATAATAATGGCTTGTATGCCCTCCCCACGTCCAAACGCCGTCAACTCTTCCCCGCTGGTTGCAGTAATCCCAATATCGGTTTTTTCTAAACCTAATAATTCACTGAGGCTGGTTTTCATTTCAGCTATTTTAGGCGTTATTTTGGGTTTTTTACATTCAATACTACATGATAAATGACATAAGCGCCAATCTTTTAAATAATTAAGGGCTTCTTGTACATAAACACGACTATCTATAATACCGTGTTTTAAGCATAAAGTATCACTAACTGCGCCGAGAATATTGACACCCGTCACCCCGGAAATGGCATTACACAAAGCATGTAATACCACATCAGCATCACTATTGCCCTGCAAAGGTGCCTCCCCTTCAAATACAACACCACCGAGTATCAATTTTTTAGTATGATTTTCAAAATCAAAACGATGGCTATCTTGCCCTATTCCGGTTTTAATACGCATTTTTATGATAAGACTCAATTACTGTAATAAGGCGAACATTTCAGTTAACCATGGTATCACACATAATCCCCAGGTCGTCTGAGGATGATAAATGGATTGGCTGCTTGAATCTCATAATCAGGATACTGTGCTTCTGCTACCATCTTGGCTGCAAGCCATTGAGGCTGATTATCTTGCCATAAAGGATGTCGCACAATCTGGATAAGTTGACGCATTGGACGTTTATGAACATAACCCGTAAGTGTGCCAAATGGGGTGGGCGGTTTGTAACCAAGACGTTGTAATGTTGCCGAAATACGGGCATTTTTTCCTTGAACGAGGTTTTGCCAAGGATTGGCGGATTGATTCCAAGGCGAAATGAGATCAATCACAGCAGAATCGGACATCAGCAAACGTGCCATATCTAAAGCCAATCGCCAATCTAATAATCCATGATAAGCAAGACTTTGGTAATCCCGCAAACATAAATTGCAAGAGGTGTCGCAATCATTGGCATGTCCTTGTTCTGCCATCCATTTCCAAGCAATATTGTTTGAATGGGTAGGCTTTGCATGTGCCATCAATTTTTCAAATTCTTCTGGCTGTGCCAAAAATTGACAATAACCTGCCCCATTTTCGAGTTGATCACAAAGAAAAGTTTCACCAACAGGCTGTGATTGTTCTGACAAAGATCGAAAACTGGCTTGCAATTCCAACGGATCAATATCAAGCAAAGCACCCGCCGCTATCCGTAACCAAAAGGCATAGGAATACCATGCCGCTCGCCCTTCAATAGTAGTGGGATCGGCAAATACACCTTGAGGCCATTTTTTGACTTTCACCAATAAAATATCAGTCTTTCGTTTTGAGAGTAAAGCGATTCTATGGGTTCTATTGAAGGTAGTTACCCATTCATGTTGTCCAACTGCATACGCCCCCGGTTTGCTTTTACCATAAATTCTTGCTTCTCCAAAATCAAAGCCGCCCACGCCCCCATTATCATTAATCCCAAATACCGTGTCGCAGCTCAAACTGATCTAATAAGGTGCCATCGGTTCTGGTAGGATGTTTGCCCTCACGATTCAGCGAATACTGTTCGACAAATTGTAAATCGCATTGCCTGGCACAATGCCTTAAAACAGTGGCAAAAGCCGGCGCGACTGAACCTTCGGTGCTGATTTTTAAATCAGACAGGGTTGCGATTTCTTGATAGAAGGTTTTGATGATTTTGTGGGTGGGTTTTAGATTAAGGATTGACATAGCTATTTCTTTTTTATGACTCTGATAATATGCGTTGTTTGATAATCCATAAAATATCAGTATGCAAGCCTATTTTTTCTTTGACGGTTCTGGTTAGTAATCTGCGAAATGTTCTACTCTTGGTTTTGTTTTTGGTTCATCATCTTTCAAGGCACCGCCATTTTTGACAGTGAGTGATAATATTTTGATTTGCATTATCATAAACCTTTAAAATAGGAAACAAGAGTATCCTATCAAAATTTGGTGGCATTTCGGCTCTCTGGTAATTTTCGTTACACAAGTATATAATAACAACAGCACATTATGACTAATAGAAACAAAGGAAGCAATCATGACAACAACACTTATTCCAGTTGAATTAAACATAGAAGGTTTAGAAATAATCAATGTTAAAATTAACCGTGAGGGTCATTATGAAATTTACGTAGAAAGCACGCAGGAAGGATGTACTTGTTATGAATGCGGAAGACAGATTACCAAACCACATGGGAAAGATAGACAAAAACGAATAAGACATTTGCCTATTCTCGGCAGGGAAACGTATCTCATAGTTAAATTGCCGAGATTCCAATGTGTGGATTGCTATGGAAAACCAACAACCACTCAGCAAGTCGCATGGCATGAACGAAATAGTCCAAATACAAGGACAGAAGAGAAACATATTCTGTTAGGTTTGATGGGTGGTACAGTCGAAGATGTAAGCTTACGAGAAGGAATAGGGTATGAAGCTGTAATGGGAATTGTTCGTCGGCACATAAAAACGGAAGTTAATTGGAAGCAAATAAAACAACTGGAACGAATCGGTGTGGATGAAATTTCGTTAAAGAAGGGGCACAAGGATTTTGTGACCATTATTAGTGCCTATATAGATGGTTGTGTGCCGTTATTAGCAGTATTGGAAGATCGTCTAAAGAAGACAAGACTTTCTGGAAACCATTCCTGATGATTTAAAAAAGACAGTAAAATCAGTTTGTTGTGACATGTATGATGGATTCATAAATGCCGCAAAAGAGGTTTTTGGTTCACTGCCAATAATCGTGATTGATCGATTTCATGTAGCCAAGCTGTATAGGAAAGGACTTGACACACTGCGGGTAATCGATATGAAACGGTTAAAAGAAGAATTAACCCAGGAAGAATACGCTCAATTAAAAGGAGCAATGTGGGTTTTAAGAAAGCAAGAGAGAGACTTGGATGCAGAAGACAAAGCGTTGTTAAAGTTGCTATTTGGATACTCACCAAATTTAGAAACCGCTTATAAACTGCGCAATGATCTTACAAAGATTTTTGACACAAAGACTGAAAGAAGTGGAGGCAAACGTAGGATAAAGAACTGGGTAGCTCGGGTTAACGTTCGTTCCTAACATGTTTTCATAAGTTCAGATCGAAGTTAGATTCTTATATTTCAGTCCTAGTTAATTATTTCGTTGCTCGGTATTTTCGTTCCTTCGTTGAAGGATTCAACAATAAGATTAAGGTCATCAAGCGACGTTGCTATGGTATACTTAATATTGGGCATCTGTTTCAACGGATATTTTTGGATATTTCAGACCGAGAAATATATGCTATATAAATCAACCGCTTACAAACTGCACGAATTATACTTTATAATCAGTCTGTTATGAGCCACGCAAATTACCAGAGAGCCAACTTTTATTCCAGTTGCTAAAAGTAAAATTCAACACCATGCCATTCCTTCTCCCATCTAACTGGCTTCCCAACCCTCCTTAGTATGTGGGCCATCATCGTCAATGAGTATTCTAATACCCATACTTCTGTTATGGCATTGAGACCAACCCATAAACTCAAGGCTAGAATGACCTTCCCAAGTTTCTTTTATGGCTTCTCTTGTCCATTTTCTGCCTTCTGCATTGGCAGAAGAAGGATTTTCCCAGCAAACAGGTATTGTATTTGATGACCACTTGCTAGAAAACAAACCATATATTTTATATTTCTCCACCGATTTTTCCACCGACAGAGAACTAGAAGAATGAAAAATAGCAGCGACAGCAACTGTGAACAGATAAATTTTAAGGATTTTCATTTGTCTGCTCCTTTTCGCTGACAGGACACCACTGCCCTTCAGGACAGAGTTTTGGAGGTTCGGCATAAAAAGTATACTCCTCTGATTGATATTTCAACAACGAAAAATCATCGGAAAAGGCAAAATCTTTGGTGTCAAATTGTTTTAGCGTTGGATTATCATTACAAACCGTTTCCCATATCAATATTTCACCATTATTAAACTCCACGCGGTTTTTCCACGATTTTAATATCGGTTTTCCAGGTGCGTTAGCACGACAAGTCAAGCCTTCTTCCAATAGGTAGTAATTTTTACCCTCAATGCGACTGAAATCAAATGTATTTGCTTCACTTTTTTCCGTCATTTTCCCATTCTGGATATCTTTTGTGATACAAGCACCAAGAAAAATACTACTTATCAAAACGGTTAGTAATGGCAATGCACTAAGCATTTTCGCTCTAGTCATTGAGATTATCTCCTTGATGATTTTTTTCAAATAAAAGGGTTCAGGCTCGAATTTTTAGGCGAACTGTGGAGTTTACAAAATAATCCGAACATGGTCCCTGAATTTCTATTACTCGATGATCAAGTTTTTGATGTTATTTGGCTTTAAGATGCTCGATTTTTAGAGGCTAAAATAGGTAACTTATTGATTTTAAAGCTAATTTATTTTTAGCCCCTAAAATAATATTTATTTTAAAATCAATCACTTACAAAAAACTTGATCATCAAGTATTACAAGTTTGTACTTGTTTCCAATTTCCCATTGCCCAGGACTTAGAAATAGTATTTCTGTGACTTTTTGATGGGCGTGAACGTTTCGTTATTTTTCGCATCAACTCCAGCGACCGATTACTGAATACTATATATGTACTATTCAAAAAAGGTCAACCCCATATCAAAAAAATTTTCAACGCACCGTAAAAGGAAGAATGGTGTGCCGCGAATAATGGGGCTCAACAACGAATTAATTGGTAAGGTCATGCCAGTTACAAGTTTGTACTTGTTTCCAATTGCCCAGGACTTAGAAATTCGATTTTTTAAAAAATAGTGAACGTAGGGTGGGTAGCCAAACCTATCGGTTACTGCGTCGCGCGGGCAGCCGTTGCACAGACTTTAGGGACCCTAGATAAAAGGTAAATGTCGGGTGACGTTTTTTGGCGCGGCAAAAAAATCTAACCTGACCTACCTGGCTTTAGCCTTGCAATTTATTTCAAGGCTGATTAGTTATTATTATTTCAATTATTAATATTAATGGCTAATTATTAATTAATAATTTAATTTGGAATTTAGAATTGGGAATTGG